>CAYMHF010000017.1:0-78798 GCA_964390215.1 uncultured Dokdonella sp.
GGCTCCTTGCTCCTGTGCCTTCTCCTGTTCGCCTTGCCGCCTCCGGGATGCGTTGCCTTCTCCTGGATGCGTTGCCTTCTCCTGTAGGAAGCGGCTTCAGCCGCGATGCTCCTGCTCCAGATGCCCAGCGAAGTGCATCGCGGCTGAAGCCGCTTCCTACGTCCAGAGTGAAACAAGAATGGAATCCGACCAGGATGACGGGTTCATCGGCGCGCGATGCACTAACCCATCCCGCGATTCCGCTTCGATGTCGCGCAATCCCGCCCGCGGCGCGCATTCCGCGTTACCATCCTCTTTTTGCCTGTTTGCGAACCGCATGAGCCGCAAAGCCCTCAAAGTTGCCCTGCTTCAGGATACCGAACGTGGCAGTACGACGGCCAACCTCGATGCCATCGAAACCGCTCTGCGCGAAGCGGCGGCGGCCGGGGTCGAACTCGTCGTGTTGCAGGAGCTGCACAATGGCCCGTATTTCTGCCAGCACGAGAGCGTCGACGAATTCGATCGCGCCGAGTCGATACCCGGGCCGTCGACCGATCGCCTCGGTAGGCTGGCCGAGGAACTCAAGCTGGTCGTGGTCTGCTCGTTGTTCGAGCGCCGCGCAGCCGGGCTCTACCACAACACCGCCGTGGTCTTCGATCGCTCGCCCAGGATTGCCGGCGTCTATCGCAAGATGCATATCCCGGATGATCCGGGGTTTTACGAAAAATTCTATTTCACGCCCGGCGATCTCGGCTTCGAACCGGTCGAAACTTCGGTCGGCAAGCTCGGCCTGCTCGTGTGCTGGGATCAATGGTACCCGGAAGGCGCGCGCCTGATGGCGCTGGCCGGTGCCGAACTGCTGCTCTACCCGACCGCGATCGGCTGGGATCCCGCTGATGCCGAGGACGAGAAGGTTCGCCAGCGCGATGCCTGGAGCACCGTGCAGCGCGGCCATGCCGTGGCCAATGGCCTGCCCGTGCTCGCGGTCAACCGTACCGGCTTCGAAGCGGCGCCCGATGGCGGGCGCGGCATCCAGTTCTGGGGCTCGAGTTTCGTGGTCGGCCCACAGGGCGAATACCTGGCCCAGGCTTCGGTCGATCGACCGCAATTGCTCATTGTCGATATCGATCTCGCACGCAGCGAATCGGTGCGCCGGATCTGGCCGTTCCTGCGCGACCGGCGTATCGACGCCTACGCCGACCTGCTCAAGCGCTATCGCGACTGAATCCGGAATCCATGCAAGAAGCCAACGAAACACCCGACTCGCCGCTGGCAATGAGCGAGTCGCTCGCCGCGCAACCCATTGCCCGCATACATCGCGACGGTGTCGAATACGTGCTGCTCGGCACCGCGCATGTCTCGCGCGCCAGCGTCGAAGCCGTGCGCGAGATACTCGAACGCGAATCCTTCGACGCCGTCGCCGTTGAACTTTGCGAACCACGCTACAAGTCGATGCGCGATCCGGAGTCGTTCCGCAACCTCGATCTGTTCCAGATCATCCGTCAGGGCAAGGCCGGCCTGGTTGCCGCCAATCTTGCCTTGTCGGCCTTCCAGCGCCGCCTCGCCGAGCAGTTTGGCATCGAGCCGGGCGCGGAGATGAAGGCCGCGATCGACGGCGCCGAAGCACGCGATGTGCCGATCTGGCTGATCGACCGCGAAGTCGGCATCACCCTTAAACGCGCTATCCGCAGCGTCACCTTCCTCGAACGCATCGGCATCATGGGTGGCCTCGCCAGCAGCCTGATCACGCGCGAGGACGTCGAGGAAAGCGAAATCGAGAAACTCAAGGAAGGCGACATGCTCGGCAGCATGTTCAGTGAGTTCGCCAAGGAGTCGCCACCGCTGTTCGAGGCCCTGATCGCCGAGCGCGACCGCTACATGACCGCTCGCCTGCGCGAGGAATCGGCCGATGCGCAAGCTGATGGCAGGCCAGTCAACAAGGTATTGGCGGTGATCGGTGCCGGCCATCTTGCCGGCATGCGCGAGGCCATCGACACCCAGACCGACGATCCCGCACCGATGCAAAAGGCACTCAGCGACCTGCCGCCTGGCTCGCCATGGCCCAAACGTATTGCCTTTGCGATTTTCGTCATCATCGCAGTATCAATCGCTGCGCTGTTCTATCGCGGAGCCGATTCCGGCACCGATGCCTTGTGGATCTGGGTGCTGTGCACGGGTATCGGTGCTGCGCTCGGCGCCTTCGCCGGAGGCGGTCATCCGCTGAGTGCGCTGGCCGGCTTCATCGCCGCACCGCTGAAACCGTTTCGCCCAGGGGTTCCGGTCGGAGCGGCCAGCGCCGGCGTTGAAGTCTGGATCCATCGTCCACGCGTCGCCGATTTCGACAGCTTGCGCGATGACGTGATCCACTGGACTGGCTGGTGGAAGAATCGTATCTCGCGCACCCTGCTGGTCTTTGTGCTGACCAATCTCGGCATGATGTTCGGTATCTGGGTCGCCGGCTTCCGCATCATCAAATCCCTGCTCTGACACCAATCTGCGAAATCTCCGATGAGCCTTGCCCGTTTCTTCTCCAAACCACGTTGGCTTTCGAATGATGCGGCGACCCGCCGTGACGCCGTCGCCACCGAGAAATCCGCTGAACTGGTTTCGCAACTCGCCCGCTTCGCACGCGAAGATGCCGATGCCGGTGTGCGCATCGCCGCCTTGAAGCGCCTGGCCGAGCCGGGCCTCGCCCAGGCCATGGCCCAGGATGATCGCGACGAAGGCGTGCGCAATACCGCGCGAGCCCTGTTCACCGAATTGCTCGCCGGAACCCATGCATCGGCGCCCGCCCTGGCTGACCGCCTGCGTTTGCTGCGCGCCCAGGATGATGCGCGACTGATCGAGCAGATCGCCATGACGGCACCGGAAGCCGAGTTGCGTCTGGCCGCATTGCAGCGGGTCGAACGTCCAGCCCTGATCCTCGAACGTGTAACTGCCGACAGCGATGCCACGGTGCGACTCGCTGCACTCGAACGGATCGACGACGAAGCCCAGCTCACCCGCATCAGCGAGCGTGCGCGCAAGTCGGACAAGACGGTCAGCCGCCTCGCCGCCGAGCGCGTGCACGCCTTGCGTATCGAACGCGGCGACCCCGAAGCGATCTCGGAGCGCGCCCGCGACCTTTGCGAGCAACTCGAACGTCTGCTGCGCGAAGGCGACAGCTCGGATCAGGCCACGCTGATTGCAGAGAACTGGCAGGCCATTGCCGACAAGGCGCCTGCACAACTGGTCACGCGCTACCTCAATGCCCGCGAATTGTTCGACCTTAGCCGGGATCCGGACAAGGTCGCGCGGCTGCGCCAGCGCGCCCAGGATCGCACGCGCCTCGAAGCCGAATTGGCTGCAATTGAACAGACCTTGCGTCATCCGGCCGCCAACTCGCAGGCGGAGTTGCAGTTGCGTTTCAACGAGCTCGGCGAGTTGCACGCGGCCTTTGCCGATGACAACGATGAATTCGGATCCAGCGTGTCCGTGCGCTTCACCCGACTGGGTGCGCAAATCGCTGCGCTGAAGCCGCAGATCATCGAGACCGATCCAGGATCTGCCATCGACATCGAGCGCGAAACCATCGCCGCCGAACGCACCGCACAAGCCGCAGCAGCGCGTGCCGAACGCGAGCGCCAACAGAAGGAACTGATCGGCAAGCTCGACGCGGCGATCCGGCAGACCGCCAAGGCGATTGCCGAGGGCAAGAGCGCCGAGACGCACGCGGCCCACGCGCGCATGAGCCAGTTGCGGCGCGAATTCCAGGCGATCCCGCCGGCTTTGCGCGATGCCCTGGCCGATGTCGAAAGCGAATATGCAAGGATCCAGCAATGGCAACGTTGGGGCGATGGCAATCGCCGCCAGCACTTGTGCGCGGAGCTTGAAGCATTGCCGGGGAGCGGTCTGCATCCGGATGCGCTGGCGACCCGCGTACGCGAGATCCAGTCCGAATGGACGACCCTGGATCGGCTTGAGGCGCGTCCGCAACGGGCCAATGAAAGTATCGACCGCCGCTTCCGCGCGCTCTGTCACAAGGCCATCGAACCGGCCAAGCCGTATTTCGAAAAGCGTGACGCGCTGCGCAAGCAGGGTAGCGAGGAAACCAGCCGGCTCATCGCCGAAGCCAGGGCTGCGGTATCCGACGAACAACCGGATTGGCGCGCACTCGCCGCCATGCGCAAGCGCAGCGTCGAAGGTTTGCGTGCGCTTGATCGGGTCAATCCGCGCGAGCGCAAGAATCTGGCTGCCGAGCTCAAGCAGGTACTTGGCATCATCGATGAGCGCATTGCCGCACAACACGCCGGGATCGCAAACGCCAAGGCCACTCTGATTGTCCGTGCCGAGGCATTGGCCGAACAAACCGACACCCGTGCGGCGATAAACCAGGCGCGTGACCTGCAGAAGCTCTGGCAGGCCACCGGCAATGGCAAACGTGCCCGCGACCAGGCGCAATGGAAGCTTTTCCGAAGTGCCATTGATGCGGTGTTTGCCCGCGCCGACAACGAGCGCGCCGAACGAACCGCTCAAGACCGTCAGGCTTTCGAAGCCGCCGAAACCCTCTGTGCCGAACTTGAGGCGATGACGGGTGCCGACAGCGCACCGGAACGCGGCGAAGTGCAGCGCATCGAATCGGCATGGCGCGCTTTGGGCTGCAGTGATGCGGCATTGAGGCATCGCTATCTTGCCGCACAGGATGCTCTCGACAAGCTCAAGTCAAGACTCGACAAGAACAAGCGCCGCGCCCGCTTCGATGTCTGGATCGCGCATCACGACTTGTTGCGCAAACTCGAGGCAAATCAGATCGATGGCGAAACATTCGCTGACGCACAATCACAGCTGGCACCGGTGGCGATCGCTGTCGACGGTTTTCAGGCGCGCATTGTTGCAGCGGCAAATGGACAGATCGGTGAATCCGTGGAGCGCGACGCGCGACGCGATTGCGTGCTCGAGGCCGAACAACTCGCCGGACTCGAATCGATCGAGGAAGATCGCCAGCGACGCATGGATCTGCAGGTCGAAAAGCTGTCAGCGCGCATGCGCGGTGTCCAGGCACCCGCACCCGATGCGGCCCTCGAACATCTGCTCACCACCTGGATTGATCTGGGATCGCCCGCCGATGCCGATGCCAACCTCGAGGCGCGCTTCAAACGTGCAGTTGCGGTAATACTGGATACGCTCGGCTAGTCGCGCCTTTCGACGGCGCCGATGCTTGCTCATCAATTGGAATCGACGTCCGCACTTCTGTAGGAAGCGGCTTCAGCCGCCCCGAAAAGGGACTTCCTTCGGACGCGATGCTCCTTTCGCAATCTGGTCAAAGAGAGCATCGGGCATGAATGCCTCTCCTACGAAAAGCGGGCGGCGCGGGATTCGTTGACGTTGAAGGCGCTACCGCTTCGTTGTTGGCATGAATGCCTCCTACCGAGACAGGCGGAGCCGCTGCGCGCAGTCGAAAAGCAGACAGCATGCGACATGTAGTCAATGTACGGGGGCGGAGGAACCATGATCAAGAGGCAGCTTCCGGCGGAAGATGGGCTTCTCATGGCTGCAGTTCCGGGCGAATCAGAATCGATGAACGGTTTCGATTGGAACCATTTGGACGTCCATCTAGTTTGACGCATCGCAGCAATTGTGCTTGATTGGAGACCCATCGATCGCCGATCGATGCCACAGCGACAGGAATCCGCCGTGTTGGTCTCCTCGGGCAATCCGCCATGGATCGGCGCGCCCGACGTTCTCGCAGGATGCTTCAATGACACCGCTGCAACCCACCGGCCTCTACGATCCCGCTTTCGAACACGACAGCTGCGGTTTCGGCCTGATTGCCAATATCGACGGAAAGGCCAGTGCCTGGCTTGTCGATCAGGCGTTTTCCGCCCTGGCGAAAATGTCCCACCGTGGCGGAGTCAATTCCGACGGCATCACCGGTGATGGCTGCGGTGTATTGATCTATCGCGCCGACACCTGGTTGCGTGCACTGGCCAGCGAGGCATCGATCAAACCCGCTGCGCGCTTTGCCGCCGGCCTGGTCTTCCTCGATCGCGACGCCGCCAAGGCCGACGCTGCAGCGCAACAGCTGGAGCTGTGTCTGCGCGAGGAGGGTGTGCACGCCGCGGGCTGGCGTGATGTGCCGGTCGTCGATGAACCCTGCGGCCCGCTCGGTCGCGCCACGCGTCCGCGGATACGCCAGATCTTCGTCAATGCGATCGACGGCATGGACGAAGCCGTATTCGATCGCGCCCTGTTCCGTGCACGCCGGCGCAGCGAACTCGCCCTGGCCGATGATGCGACGTGCTATGTGGTCAGCCTCGCCGCGGCGACCTTCGGCTACAAGGCGATGGCCGCGCCGGGCCGGCTTCGCGATGTCTTTCCGGATCTGCAGCGAGCCGAGCTGGAAAGTTCGGCGGTCACCTTTCACCAGCGCTTCTCGACCAACACCTCGCCGAACTGGAAGCTGGCCCAGCCGTTTCGCATGCTCGCCCACAACGGCGAGATCAATACCATCCGCGCCAACCGCAACTGGGCCCAGGCGCGCCAGCCGAAACTGCATTCACCCGTGCTCGATATTTCCGATATTGGCGATCACGTCAGTCGCACGGGATCGGATTCGCAAAGCCTCGACAACATGTTCGAGCTGCTTGTCGAAGGCGGCATCGATCTGCTGGCGACGACGCGCATCCTCGTGCCACCGGCCTGGAGCGCCGACGAAAATCTCGACCAGGATCTGGAAGCCTTCTATCAGTACTACGCCCTGCATACCGAACCGTGGGACGGACCGGCCGGCCTGGTCATGTGCGATGCACGCCACGCGGTGTGCGCGCTCGACCGCAACGGTCTGCGCCCGGCGCGCTGGTCGCAGAGTGACGACGGTCATTTGATCGTCGCTTCCGAGACCGGCCTCTGGGACGTGGCGGAGCAGAACATCATCGCCAAGGGTCGGCTCGGTCCGGGCCAGATGCTGGCCGTCGACCTGCTCGAACATCACCTGCTCGACAGCGCCGCGATCGATCGCATCAATGCCGCTCGCGCCCCCTATCGTGATTGGCTGCGCGAAGGCGTGATCTATCTCGAATCGCATCTGATCGACCCGGCCCTCGCCGCCGAGCCGATGCCGGAGGACATGCTCACCCGCTTCCAGAAACAGTTCGCACTGACCTGCGAGGAGCGCGACATCGTGCTCAAGACGCTGGCCGAAACCGGTGCCGAGGCGACCGGCTCGATGGGCGATGACACGCCGATCGCGGTGATGTCGCAACAATCGCGCTCGCTGTACGACTACTTCCGCCAGGCCTTCGCCCAGGTCACCAACCCGCCGATCGATCCGCTGCGCGAACGCCTGGTGATGTCGCTGGTGTCGCAGATCGGCCTGGAGGGCAACCTGTTTGATCTGTCCGCCGACAGCGCGCGCCAGGTCCTGCTCAGCTCGCCGGTACTGTCCCAGCGCAAGCTGCGCCAGTTGCTTGCCCTGCCGCACCTGGCCGATCACCAGATCCGCATTGACCTCTACTACGACGAGGAAACCGGCCTCAAGGCTGCACTCGAAAACATTTGCCGCGAGGCTGAGGCAGCGGTGCGCGGCGGTGCGGCGATGGTCTTGCTGTCGGATCGTTATCCGCAGCCCGGGCTGACCCAGATCCATGCCCTGCTCGCCACCGGTGCGATCCATGCGCACCTGACCCGCCAGCAACTGCGCTGCGACTGCAACCTGCTGGTCGAAACCGGCACCGCGCGCGATGCCCATCACTTCGCCTGTCTGATCGGCTTCGGCGCCACCGCGGTGTATCCGTTCCTCTCCTACCAGACCCTGTTCGCCATGAACCAGCGCGGCGAGATCAAGGGCGGCGAAAGCGAGACCGTGCACGAGATCGGCCGCACCTATCGCCACGGCATCCGCAAGGGCCTGCTCAAGATCCTTTCGAAGATGGGCATCTCGACCATCGCCGGCTACCGCGGCGCGCAATTGTTCGAGATCATCGGGCTCGATCGCGAAGTGGTCAACATGTGTTTTCCCGGCACACCCTCGCGGATCAGCGGCGCCGGCTTCGTCGATATCGAAAACGAATACCGCACCCAGCTTGCGCGCTCGCGCAATCCCAACTACACCTTGCCCGCCGGCGGACTGCTCAAGGCGCTGCCGGATGGCGAATACCACATGTATAACCCCGGCGTGGTCGGTCACCTGCAAACCGCCGTGCGCAGCGGTGATGCGCGCCACTACCGCAAGTACGCCGAGGCCGTGAACACGCGCCCGCCATCGACCCTGCGCGACCTGCTCGCCCTCAGCGATGACACGACGGCGATTCCGCTCGACCAGGTCGAGGCCCGTGAGATCGTGCTCAAGCGCTTCGACTCGGCCGGCATGTCGCTCGGTGCGCTGTCGCCGGAAGCCCACGAAGCGCTGGCGATGGGCATGAACCGGCTCGGCGCACGCTCGAACTCCGGCGAAGGCGGTGAGGATCCGGCCCGCTATGGCACCGAGAAGACCTCGAAGATCAAGCAGATCGCCTCGGGCCGCTTTGGCGTCACCGCTGCCTATCTGGCCAGTGCCGAGGTGTTGCAGATCAAGATCGCGCAAGGGGCAAAACCCGGCGAAGGCGGCCAGTTGCCGGGTGACAAGGTCAATGCGCTGATTGCGCGGCTGCGCTACGCCAAGCCTGGCATCGGCCTGATCTCGCCACCGCCGCATCACGACATCTACTCAATCGAGGATCTGACCGAACTGATCCACGATCTGCGCGAGGTCAATCCGCGCGCGCTGATTTCGGTCAAGCTGGTTTCGCATGCCGGCGTCGGCACGATCGCCGCCGGCGTGGTCAAGGCCGGGGCCGACCTGATCACCATTTCCGGCCACGATGGCGGCACCGGGGCGAGTCCGATCACCTCGATCCGCTATGCCGGAACACCGTGGGAAATGGGCTTGTCCGAAACCCACCAGACCTTGGTCATGAACGGCCTGCGTGATCGCGTCATCCTGCAAACCGATGGCGGTCTGAAGACCGGCCTCGATGTCATCAAGGCGGCCATCCTTGGCGCCGATTCATTCGGCTTCGGCACCGGGCCGATGGTCGCCCTCGGTTGCAAGTACCTGCGTATCTGCCACCTCAATTCATGCGCGACCGGCATCGCCACACAGAACGCCATCCTGCGCCGCGAGCATTTCATCGGCGCACCCGAAATGGTCCAGCACTTTTTCCAGTTCATTGCCGATGACGTGCGCGAACGACTGGCCGCGCTCGGTGTGCGCTCGCTGCACAAGCTGGTCGGGCGCACCGACCTGCTGCGCATCCTGCCCGGCATCACCGCCAAGCAGGGCAAGCTCGATCTGCGCAGCCTGCTCGTCTCCGTGGATGCCCGCGGCATCTCGACCGATCTTTGCGCCACCGGCCCGCTGGCACCGGGGGCCACCGAACTCGCATTGGCAACGGTACGTGACACACGCGAAGCCGTGGCCAATCGCACAGGCGGACATTTCCGTTACGCGATCAGCAATGTCGATCGCGCGATCGGTGCGCGACTCTCGGGTGAGATTGCACGCACGCACGGTGACCAGGGCATGCTGGAAGCGCCGATTACGCTGGATCTGCAAGGCTCGGCCGGACAGAGTTTCGGCGCCTGGAATGTCGGCGGCCTCAATCTCGTCCTGACCGGCGAAGCCAACGATGGCGTCGGCAAGGGCATGACCGGCGGCCGCATCGTGGTGCGCCCGGTAGCAGGCGTGAAATTTCGCGCTCATGAATCGAGCATCATCGGCAACACCTGCCTGTACGGCGCCACCGGTGGCGAACTGTTTGCCGCGGGCCGCGCCGGCGAGCGCTTCGCCGTGCGCAATTCCGGCGCGATCGCCGTTGTCGAAGGCGTCGGTGACCATGGTTGCGAATACATGACCGGCGGCACCGTCGTCGTGCTCGGTCGCAGCGGCCTCAACTTCGGCGCCGGCATGACCGGCGGCTTCGCCTATGTGCTCGATCTCGAGCGCAACTTCTTCGACCGCTACAACCACGAACTGGTCGACATCAATCGCATCTCGCTCGAAGGCATGGAGAATCATCTGCAACATCTGCGCGCACTGATGCAGGCGCATATCGATGCCACCGGCAGCGCCTGGGCACGCCAGTTGTTCGGCGATTTCCGCGACGTCCTGAACAAGGTCTGGCTGGTCAAGCCGAAGGCCGCAAGCCTCGCCGCACTGTCGGCCGAACTGCGGGAGGCGGCATGAGCGATCGTCCGTTTCCCTTCCTCAAGTTCGCCCGCGCCCTGCCGAGTGAAATCCGCATTCCGATCCGCGTCGTCAACTTCAACGAGATCCATGCGGACTTCCTCGGCAGCGAGCGCGTCGATCAGGCCGCGCGCTGCATCGATTGCGGCAACCCGTATTGCTCGTGGGGATGCCCGCTCGGCAACCGCATTCCGCAGTGGCTGAAACTGGCCCGCGAAGGTCGCGTCGAGGATGCCGCGACCCTCATGCATGAAACCAATCCGCTGCCCGAGATCTGCGGACGCGTCTGTCCGCATGATCGGCTTTGCGAGGGCGTGTGCACGCTGGAGGAAGGCTTCGGCGCGGTCAGCATCGGCGCAATCGAGCGCTCGATCACCGACGAGGCGATCCGGCGCGGCTGGCGCCCCCCCGAAGCAACCTCGAAAACCGACAAACGCGTTGCCATCATCGGCGCAGGCCCGGCCGGACTTTCCGCTGCCGATCGCCTCGCTCGTGCCGGGGTCAGCGCCGATGTGTTTGACCGCTACGAGGAAATCGGCGGCCTGCTGACCTTTGGCATTCCCTCCTTCAAGCTCGAAAAAGACATCGTGCGCATGCGCCGTGGCGTGCTCGAAGAGCAAGGCGTGCGTTTCCATCTCGGCGTCGAGGTCGGTCGCGACATTGCGTTTGAGAAACTCGTTGAAGACTACGATGCGGTGTTCATGGCGACCGGCGCCTACACCGCCGTCGATGCCAGCTTGCCGGGCCAGGATCTGCCCGGCGTAATCGTCGCCCTGCCCTTCCTGATCGCCAATGCGCGCCATCAACTGGGCACGGCGACTGCCGAAGATATCCTGCCCGATCTCAGGGGCAAGCGCGTCGTTGTCCTCGGAGGCGGCGACACCGCGATGGATTGCGTGCGCACCTCGGTGCGCCTCGGAGCCGAGCGCGTCACCTGCGTCTATCGTCGCGACGAGGAAAACATGCCCGGCTCGCGCAAGGAAGTGAAAAACGCGCGCGACGAAGGCGTGATCTTCCGCTTCCTCGCGCAACCGCTGGCCATCGTCGGCGCGGGTCTCGTCGATGGCGTCAAGATTGCCGATACCGAGCTGATCGCCGATGGCGATGGACGCGCCCGCGCCGAAGTCGTCGCCGACAGCGCACAGACGATCCCGGCCGACATCGTCATCCTCTCGTTCGGCTTTCTCGCCAGTCCGCCGGACTGGTGTGCCAGCGCCGGCATCGAAGTCGGGAAGAACGGACGACTCAAGGTCGGCGGCTCGTCACGACTGCCACTGCAGACCGCGCATCCCAAGGTGTTCGCGGGTGGCGACAACGTGCGCGGTGCCGATCTGGTCGTGCGCGCCGTGCTCGATGGGCGCGAGGCGGCGCGCTCGATCCTGAGCCAGTTGGGCGTGGTCGCCTGACCGCCATGCGTGAAAGGGTTACCCTTGGCCAATGACCCGAATCCTCGTTGCCGATGACCATCCGCTGTTCCGCCTCGCCCTCGTGCAGGCGGTCGGCAACCTCGAAGACGACATCGAAATCGTCGAAGCCGATAGCCTCGACTCCGCACGTGAGGTGCTCGGCAGCCGACGCGATATCGACCTGGTTCTGCTCGACCTGCACATGCCTGGCAGTCATGGCCTGATGGGTCTGGTCAGTCTGCGCAGCGAATTCCCGGCGGTCGCCGTAGTCATGATTTCGGCCAATGACGATCCGCTGGTCATGCGCCGTGCCTTGACCTACGGCGCTTCGGGATTCATTCCGAAGCGCAGCAGCATCACCGACATCCAGGCCATGCTGCGTGCGGTGATCGCCTGCGAGGATCCGCCGCACCCGCCGATGCTTGATCACCACAACAGTCAAGCCGCCCAGGATCGCGAGCTGGCAATCCGCCTTGCGAGCTTGAGTCCGCAACAACTACGCGTGCTGACCCTGGTGGCCGAGGGCCTCCTCAACAAGCAGATCGCCGACCGCCTCGATATCCAGGAGCGCACGGTCAAGGCGCACATGAGCGCGGTCTTCGAGCGACTCGATGTGCGCAACCGCACCCAGGCCAGCACCCTGCTGCGCTCGCTCGAAATTGCCGATCCATCGCGCGCGATCAGCGACTGAGCGCAAGCTCGACCGTACCAGCGCGAAAGCCATACAACCGCAAGGTGCTTGCCGAGATGAGTGTTTCTCTGCTCCGCGCATCTGCGCCTCTCAACAAGGATTGCATCATTTGTTCTTCATTCACAACTTCTCCACTCGGCAACTACGAAGCAAACATGAACTTCTCCAGGACGTCTTGGCGCATTGCTGCGCCTTGCGTCCGCGACGCAAGGCAATTCCACCCATCCAACCAGCCAAAGCCTGATCAATCGCAGAACGTCGAACTGCGCGGCCCGTCGAACCGACCGGCTCCAGCTCCCTGGGCTATCATCGAACCAGAAGGATCCGGGCTATTCAGGGGAACCGGCGATGAAGTCCGAAGCACTGGTGGAATCCATTTACGAAGCCGCCTTCATTCCGGAGCGATGGCATGACGTACTGGGTCGACTATGTGAATTATCAGACTCGGCGAGCAGTACCCTGCTCCTATTCGATGGCGTCACCGCTCCGCGCTGGAAGACCACCGAGCGCACCCGCGAACTGCTCGAAACCCTCTCGCGCACCGACGTATGGAAGCGGCGCGAGCGCAGCCCGGATCGCTTGATCGAAGCCAGTGTCGGCGACCAGTATTTCCATTGCGTCGATGACCTGATGACCCGGCAGCAACTCGAGCTCGATGGCGTCTACCGCTCATTCCGCGAGCAAGGTCTGGCCTGGCAGGTCGGCACCGCCATACCGATGCCGACCAACGACATTATTCTGCTGTCCTTCGAGCGGGATATCGCGGCGGGCCGCCACAGCGCCGAGCAACTCACCCGCCTGTCCGGATTCCGCGCACATCTGGCGCGCGCCGGTCTGATCGCCAGCCGACTCGGCCTTGAGCGCGCACACGGTGCCCTGGAGGCCATGAGCACGCTCGGCATCCCCGCTGCACTGCTTGATCAGGCGGGTCGCCTGCGTGAACTCAATGCCTGGATGACCCCGCAACTGATCGACAGCCGCGCCAATGATCGCATCCTGCTCGGCGATCCCGCCGGCGATGCCTTGCTGGCTGACATTCTCCGCGGTGAATCGGAGGCCCGCTCGATTCCGCTCCCACCCAACGCGCAATCGCCGGGCCGCATAGCCCATGTCATTCCCCTGGTCGGCCAGGCACTCGACATTTTTTCCGGCAGCCTATGGCTGATCGTCATGAGCGTATCGAAGGGATCGAATCGGCGCCCCGATCCCGCCATCCTGCGTGCGCTGTTCGATCTGTCGCCAGCCGAGAGCCGCCTGGTTGCCGAACTGGCCGGGGGTGCGTCCCTGGCTGCGGCGGCCAGCCTGTGCAATATCCAATTGAGCACCGCACGCGCCTATCTGGAGCAAATATTCCGCAAGACCGGCTGTCATCGCCAGGCCGAGCTGGTCGGTCTGCTCGCCGGCCTCACCCATGTCTCTCCGTGCACGCATCGCGACGAAGTCCCGCCCCGCTGACCACATCCGATTGCCGGGATTTGCCGGTTTTCGGCTGCCGCCATTCGATGTCTGCCGACTGTCACGACCGGCCAGCCGGTTGTGCTTGTTTGCGTTGGGGACGGCCCGTTTGATTTCGGCGGATGCGGCGTGCGTGGCTCGTTTTCGGCCCCATCAGGCACTGGCAACAGATTCGTTTGATGACGTGTCCTGTCCTTTTGGCCAACTCGCGCTTAGGCAGGTTGAGGGAATGGAAAGTCAGCGACATGAGGGTAAAACGCCAGGATCGCCACGGACATTGCCGCCTTGCAGGCCGCGGTGGCCAACCTGCAGAGCCAACTGACCACGGCGCAGGGAAACTCGGTGATGGCGTTGGCCGCCAATCTCTAAATGTGAACTAAAGCGACTGGCGCGCCGGCGGCTTGTTCGAGGAGCGGTAATGCCCACCACGCACCCAAACGGAGCACTGCCATGCGCAGAATCCTGATATTTGCCGTGCTGGGCCAGGCTGGCCTGGCCCCCAGCGCGACGGCGAACGACCGCATCTTCGCCAACGGCTTCGAGCCTTGCTGCACGCTGGTTGGCGACGTCACCAGCTTGAGCGGTAGTGGCCTGCTGCTGCATCTGGCCGCTGGCGTTGTCAGCGACGACAAGAGCATCGCTGCCACCGGCGGCCAATCGCAACTTTACACCTTTGCCAAAACAGCACCTGCCGACAGCACCTGCACGGTGACCATAACCAGCGAGCCCAGTGGCCAGGTCCGCACGCTGGCCAACGCCAGCGGCAGCATCACCAGCACCCCGGTCGATGATATCAACGTGGCCTGTGTCGCCGGGCCTGCCGGCCTGATCTGGGATGACGGCACATGGGATGACGTCGACTGGCAATAAGCTGTTTCGCGCGGCTCCCTTGTGGCCGCTCCGCGCTGCTTGATCAACGCACACACGCAAGATCCGCATTGTCCCGTTGCGCTGCCGCGGATGTGCCCGCGCAAGCCCCCGTAAATCGCCTTCGGCTAGCCCGCGCGATTACCGGCATTTGCCAGTATCGGGTGCCCACATGTCCGACGTAGGCTTGAGCTCGCGACCTTGCCATCGGCTGTCGCGACTAACCAGGGGAGAGGACATCATGTGCCGTCGAGTATTGTTGGCAATGGCTTTAGCGGGGTTCACGTGCAGCAGCATGGCTGAGTCATGGAAGGAAGCGGTGGATGCCACCTGGCATGCGCCACAACCCGCCAACTTGAGCAGCCCGTTGCAAGCGTCGGACATGAAGCATGCGCTTGGCAGCATCGCAAGCGACCTAGACTTCGATCAGAACTTCGCCACCGCCGGCAAAGCCATCTATTACCTGGATTATCCGAGCGCCCTGATCGGACAAGGACTGCGCATCTATGCCATGGACGCTGGCGCGGGTTGGTATGCACTGGCCGCGCACAAGCGTCAGGATGGTTACTGGGATGCGGCGGTGATCAAGGTGCGTCCGAACGGACTCCAGGACAAGGTGTACCTGATCCAGACGCCGCTGAAACAAATCAACGATGCCGTCTGGGATCGCGTCACACGCAAGTTCTATTTTGCCGGGGCGGGTCATGCCCCGGCCTTGCCGGGCCTGGACAACGATTTCGCGGTGACCTGCGTGGATATCGACAGCACCGTCGATGGCAGTACCTGTTCAGGCTTTGGCAACGGCGGTAGCGGAACCGCGTATGTCGCCTTCAATCTGGGCGCTTCCAATCACGACTTCGTCACCCGCGTCGTGGTGCGCCCGAATATTGGCTTGCTGCTGGTCGGCACGGCTGAATTAACCGACCACCAGGACGTGATCGCGGTGGCCTCGCTGTATCGAGCCAGCGGTGCGCTGGTCAACAGCTTTGGAAGCAATGGCCGTTTTTACACTGCACTCCTGTCCAATCCAGCGCTGCATGCTGATGTCAATGTATTCGACGCCGCTCTATCCAACGATGCCGATGCGCAAACCCGGCTGTACATCGCAGGCAACTTTTCCCGGGATGACGCATTGCGCGATTACGATGGCTATGTGATTGCCTTGAAGGCAATGACCGGCATAATTGACGATGCAAGCTTCAATCCGGGTTCTGGCGCCCAATGGGTAACTCTCAGTCTTGGCGATTGCAATGTGAATTGCCGCGATGCGGTGACAGCCATCAATGTCCAGGCCAACGGTAAACTCAGCGTGGCTGGCTGGTCGACCGACGTGAATCTCAATCAACAGGTCATGCTCGGCAGGCTCAATGTCAATGGCAGTTTTGATACCGGATTCAAGGGCGCTGGCCTATTCAGCGCCACGTCTGGCTCACACTACTACCTGTCCGGCAGTTCCGGCTTCGTGATTCCCAAGGCGATCGCCGAGCGACCGGATACGCGTGATTGGGTCGTCGCGATGGACGTTCGCCAGGACAACGGTGCGACTACCCCGGCGTTTCAGGTCCTCGGCCAGTGGCCAGCCAATGCACGCGCCGAGATTGCGGGCAACAGTTTCGGTTTTGCATCCGATCCTTCGATGGTGCCATGGTCGACTGGCGCCGCCCTGCTGGTCGACGCTGATTCCGCGATGCTGATCGGCACCCGGCGCTGGTCCAGCACCGACGATGATGTGACCGTGCTGCGCACCCTGACCAACGACACCATCTTTGCCGACATGTTTGGTGGGCCTGCCAGCGATTGAGAGAATCGAACCGGAACGGCTGGAGATCGGAAGCAACGCCGAGTCGTTGCCCGTTTGCGCAATTGATTTGGCCCGTAGACAGTATGAAATCAAGGGGAAGGTTTCCTCCTCCTCTCAACGGGAGAACCACTGACTCGATGCATCTTGCGGGCTGAATCAATTGGACTTACAAGGCTCACTCCAGCGTGCGCAAAGCATCGATCTCAAAATCGTCGGAAAAAATGCGGTCTGCGTCCTCCTCCGACAATTCCACCAGCCAGGCCACGGCAAGGCGCGTGAATTTGCGCGCATGCTGGGCCTGGCTGCCGCTGTTGGCCCAGGTGTCCAGTGACCAGTGGATCCAGGGATTGTCTTCGCCAAACTTCGCCTCGAACGGAAACGAAGCCGCATAGCCTTGCCGCGTCCATGACGCATGATCCGAACAGGCGTAGCCACACAGGCTGTGTGCCACCTGCAGACTGGGCAGATAGTGCGCCGCCAGCCGCGCCAAAAAGTCATTCTGCTGGGCATCCGTGTCGTCGTCGATGATGTAGATATCGGCGCTTGAACCTTTGTAGTTGGTCATGTCCACTTGCAGGATCCCAACCACATCGCGCTGGTTTGTGGCGTAGTCGGTGGCCAGGAAACCCGAACCGTACAGCCCGAATTCCTCACCGGAATAAGCCATCAGGTGAATGCTGCGTTGGGGCTGGAATCCATACGCCACGATCGCGCGCAGCACTTCACTGAGCCCGGCCACACCCGACGCATCATCATCCGCCCCCGGTGCCCGCGCGTTGCTGTGGGAAGCCCCACCGCGGTCGTTCCAGTTGACCGAATCAAGGTGTGCGCCGAGTACCAGGATCTGCTCGGGCAGATCCGTGCCGTCAATACTCAACACCACGCTGGGCATGGCATCGGTGCCGCGATACACCTTGGCCACATGGATATCGCTACGACCTGCCGCGATCGACTGCCACTGGGCCGCCAGCCAGTCCGCTGCCTGGGCGCCATACGCACCGTTGTAGTAGCGATTCTGGAATGCGGACAAGGTCTGGATGTCGGCGCCGATACGGCTGTCGGAGACGTCCGCAAGCATCGGCAGCGCACGCACTTGCTGGTCGATGCCATAGCCCGGTCGGGTCGGCGTGATCATCAGGCTTGAAGGCTCCAGCCAGATCAGCGCATCAGCCAGCGAAGCGTGCGCGACAAAGCCGCCACAGTGATTCAGATCGCGGTGCACGGCTCCTGCCAGGGCATCGCGCTCCTCCAGACTCGCGCGAACAACATGCACGAGCTCGGGCGCCATGCCGGGCATGCCGCGGTGTTTGATCTCGCGTGAGGCCTGCACCTGGATCTGGGGATTGATTTGCTGCAGCAGCCGGTACGCCTGATCGCCGAGCGATAGCCAGACACCTTCCGGCGCAGCCGCCTGGGCCGCGCCAAGGCACAAGAGAGTGGCAAAAAGTGCCGCAACGCATGTTTTCATCGTGGCATCGCATGTCGGAAACACGACGCAGAATAAACCATGCAGCGGCGAGAGCAGGCGGAAAGCTGAAGATCAGGCGCGCAGGATGTACCCGGCCAGTCTCAAAGCTCAGCTGGCTTTGTCCTTCTTCCGCCCAGAGTTCTCGCTTGATTGCATTTCGCCGGCCCTAACCTTCGGCTACACCGCGCCCGCTACCTGGCCACCCGCAATAGCCGGAAATGCTCTATGGCAACCGAACGGCTGGTAACTCTTTGCCGCTCCGATGCGGCACGATAAAAGTGGATTCCGGCGTTCGCCAGGCAAACCAACGCTCGGCTTGGCCCGTGCCGCATTCGAACAGCTTTGTCGACTCAGCCCGTATACCGCATGAAGTCAACCAAAGACTTCCTTCTCCGCCCAGCGGAAGATGCACTGAGCTGATACATCTTGCGAACCGAATCAACAAGGCAACGCAGCTCAAGTCGGCGTTGTGGTTTGTGCCGGTGCAACGCGCGCTGCGTTCACCGCCTTCAGCAAGGCCTGATCAAGATCAGCCCAGAGGTCTTCGACATGCTCGATGCCAACCGACAGCCTGAGCAATCCCGGTGTGATGCCGTGTGCTGCACGCGCCTGCTCGTCGACGACCCGATGGGTCAAGCCGGCCGGGTGCTGGATCAGACTGTCGACCGAGCCGAGACTGACCGCCGGGATGATCAGCTTGACCGCCGCCATCACGGCAGCGGCAGCGGCGAATCCGCCATGCAGCTCCATCGCCATCAGCGCACCCGGCCCGCGCATTTGCGCACCTGCATGGCTACCGACAAGGTGGGCATGTTCGGCATCGACCAGGCCCGGAAAATACAGCGTGGCCACGGCCGGATGACGCGACAGGCGCTCGGCGATCTCGATCGCATTGTGCTGGGCGCGCTCAATGCGCAAGGCCAGGGTGGCCAGGCCACGGTGCAGCAGATAGGCACCAAGCGGATGCAGCAAGGCGCCGGTCAGCGCTCGCATCTGGCGCAGTGGCGTGGCATCGGCATCCGCACAGCAAATGACCCCGGCGATGACGTCGCCATGGCCACCGAGGAACTTGGTCGCGCTGTGCAGCACGTAGCGTGCGCCGAGCGCCGCCGGGTTTTGCAGGATCGGCGTGGCAAACGTCGAATCAACCATGACCGGCACCTCGCCCGCTGCGGCCACTACGGCGCGGATGTCGACCAGTTTCAGAGTCGGATTGGCCGGTGTCTCGATGATGATCAGGGCGGTGTCGTCGCGCCGGCGGGCGGCGATCTGATCGACCGTGACGAACTCGGCCTCGAGTCCGAGCGCGCCGCAGGCGAGCAGATGATCGGCGCTGCCATAGATCGGGCGCACCACCAGCACATGCGAACCTGCCGCACGACGCGCCAGCAACAAGGCGCTCAACGCAGCCATGCCCGAGCCGAACGCGATGCAGCTCTGGGTGCCCTCGAGTTCGGCAATGGCCTGCTCGGTGCGTGCCACGGTGGGATTGTGCAGGCGTGCGTAGATCGGGTTTTCGGCATGCGCCGCGCCGCCGACCAGGGCATCGAAACTGGCCGTACCTGCGGCCAGATCATGAACCGGGTAGGTGGTCGACAGATCAATCGGCGGGGCATGGACGCCGAGCCTGGCAAAGTCGTCGCGGCCAGCGTGGACGCTGCAGGTTTCGATACGGCGCATGGGATCCTCCTGGGTGAAGATGTTTCAAACAAGGGCCCATGATGAAACAATTAACGGCCTGTTGGATCTGAGTCGAATTTAATTCTGGAAACGGGGGTACTTGCGATGCTCGATCGAACAGACATCGAATTGCTGCGGCTGTTGCGGAAGAATGCGCGGCTGCCGAACAAGGCCCTGGCCGAGAAGACCGGGATTGCCCAATCCACGGCCCTCGAACGGGTACGTCGATTGCGCGAATCCGGCGTCCTCCAGGGCTATCACGCCGAAGTGCTGCCGGCGGCCATCGGTATTGGTCTGCAGGTCATGGTGGCAGTGCGCATGAGCCGACACTCGCGCGAATTCATCGACAGCTTCGTCGCCCACATGAGCAAGCAACCGGAAATCCTTGCCCACTACCATGTTGCCGGTGCTGACGACTTCCTCGTCCACCTCGTTGCCCGCGACGCCGACCATCTGCGTGAGCTGACCCTGAGCATCTTCACCGAGCGCGAGGAAGTTGCCCACATCCAGACCAACCTCATCTTTGCCTTTCAGCGCAACAGCGATCTGCCGATCTACCTGGACACAGCGGAGGAATAAGGGAGCCTGTCCTTGTTGAGAGAGTCCACAGCCGATTCACGGGTTCAGCAAACAATTCGGATCTCCGCTGCCATCAATGGCAGCGCGTTGGGCACGATCGAGCAAGGCTTCACGATTCCAGCCGGCCATGCTCGCTGCGGCATCGATCACATGCGCCCATGTGCAGCGATTGGCGAACAACATGCCGGGCACGTCGAGGGTGCCGCCGCGATTGATGTAGCCCAGAGCGCGAGTCCGCTCGGCGCCACTGTCAATTCGGCGCAGTAGGCCGAGCATGGGTTCGGGTCGGGTATGGGTGACGATCACGCGTGACATCGCCGGTGGAAACAGTGCCTGTACGGTGGCATCGTCATCGACAAATTCCGCCTCGATGGCGTCACGCGGAATGCGCAGGCGACCAGGCTCGAGGATAGCGGTGACGCAGCTGCGCTTGCCAAGGCGGGCCAGGTGCTCGTGCGCCCGGATTACCTCATCAAGCTGATAGGCGCCGATGGCGATGAGCTGCACTTCGGCGTTGGCGGGATCACCGACCAGATGGGCAGCACCATCGCGAACCAGCCGGCGGGCGGAATCGGCGCCGAAGCGATTTTCGACATCACGTTTCGAGACGATCAGGCAGGCGAGCTGGCCACGCCCCGAATAGACGTCACGCAGCGCGGCGACCGCAGTGTTGCCATCAACCGGAAACAACACGCGCGAAGTGTCCGACATTTCGCCGAGCAGGGCTTCGCCGATACTCGGATCCTGATGCGATTGCTCGTTCTTGCTGTTTTCCCAGGTGTGCGAGGTGACGATCAGCGGCACCGGCAGCCAGCCGGCGGGCAGGCCGACCTGACGCTGGTGGCGGGCGAAAATGATTTCCTGACGCATCAGGCCAAGCATTTTCATCGCGAAGGCTTCGTAACTGACAATCAGATTCAGGCCACCCTTGTTGCCGAGCGCGGCGGCGGCGACCGCCTCTTCGTTGAGCGCGGTGATGACCGCACCGTGCAGGTCTTCGGGCACGTCCGGCTCGGGCTTGTTGACGCGGTGCTTGAGCAGGTCGAGGGTACCGTCCATCTTGTTGCTGGCCAGTTCGTCCGGGTTGCCGATGCGGATGCGCAGGTCGGGGTTGGCCCTGACGAAATCGACGAACCATGCATCCAGCGCCGCCATGGCGCTGCCAAGCTTGCCCGGCATTTGCCAGACCGGTTCCGGCGAATTCGGCGTGGCAGGATGGCGATGCGCCATCGGATGTGCGCTCTCCGGCAGGCGCTGCTGCGCGGCGTGAGTGGCGAACGCAGCCAATGTTTCGTCCAGTTCGGCCGGCGGCACGAACAGCGCACGGGCGCTTTCATTGAACAGCTCGCGCATGCCGGTGTCGGCCTGCGGGTTGCCACCCAATGGCAGATTGTGCGCGGCATTGGTGCCGGCGCCGGGAAAACCGAAACCCTTCTCGGTTTCCGCAATCACGTACGGCAACGGCGCAGGGTAGTGTCGCTGCGGGTCGACGGCGAAGCCGCGCAGCATGTCTTCCGACTCGATGATCGCGCAGGCGATGGCGGCCGGGTCACGGCCATCCACGATCACCGGGTCGAAGCCATTGTGGCGCAAGTCTTCGGCCAGCCATTCGGCGCCACCTTGCTGCATGATCTGGGTGCGTTGCTCGATGCGGCGACCGTTGAGAATCATCACCGGCACGGAAAATCCGCTGTCTTGCGCGCGCCACCAGCGCGGCGCCCAGTCCGAGCCGCGCTGTTCCTCGAAGGCGCCGTCACTGAGGAAGGCGACCAGCGATTCGCCGGGCAGCGGCATATGGATGTACTGCAGCTCGGCAAAGCCGAGGTAGCCACCTTCGGACACGGCGCCGGCGGTGTTCGGACCGGCATGGCTGCCCAGCGGCACCGCCGGGTGACCCTGAGCGTCGATGGCGTAAGAGTAGAAATCGGCGCACAGGCGCGAGAGACCCTCCTCGCTGGCGTCGTAGCGCCCGCGCTGTGCGGGCGACACGTCGCCGGTGAGTGCGTTGACCGCCTCGATCGCGGCCACGCAATGTCCCTGCCCCATGATCCAGCCACGCGTGCTGCCTGTGAGGGCGTTGGCCAGCAGGTAACCGACGAATGCCTGCACCATGTTGAGCGAACCGCCAGTGTGGCCTTCGGGCGTTGGCTTGAAGTCTGCCGCACCGAGTGGCGCGCCAGACAAGTCGATTCTGCACGCGTAGGTCATGTGCGCGACCACGTTCATGGCCACGCAGTTCAGACGGTCGGCAGCGGCGAGCAGCGTGTAGCCGGAGTCCGCATTGGCAACGCGGCCTTCCTTTACCAGCCGGGCAATCAGCTGTTCGATACGCTCGATGGTTTCGGCGCGATGGACGATTGGACCGTGGCCAGCAATCCAGCGTTGACGGCTAGTGGAAACAGTAGTCATGGAAACTCTCTCCTTGCTGAGGAGCCAGCGGTGGGTTGCAGGGCTTGGCGAATATCGCAGGTTCACTGCGGCAGGTGCGCCAAACGCTGGTCATCAACTGCAAAGGTTGCTCTTGAAGGGGTTGGCATCGATATCCAATACGGCGCAAATGATGCTCAATGTGGAAAAACATCGCCCGCCCGGCGCCGAGGCTTCGCATCATTTTCATCAAGGGTTGCTGTAGAAATGCTTTGCGAATGACTCACGAAAACCCTGATGGCAACTCAGGCAGCTTTGTTGCACTCTGGAGAATGCGTTGATCACCGCTTGACCGTCGCCGCGCGTGGCAGCCTCGCCCATCGCATTCGCCGCGTCGTGAACCTGAGCGTCGAAGGCACGAAACTTGCCGGCATCGCTGCCAACCCAGGCCAGAATGCGCATTTTCTCCCCCAATGGCGGCGCGGCATGGCGGGCGATCTTCGGTGCCAGCTCGGCGACCACCGCCCAATCTTCCGTGGCAATCGCACCGGTAACGGCTTGCATGTCCTGGCCGAGCTTTTTCATCACGCCGCGCAGGGCCATGGGCTGCTCGGGTTGCGCAGCCTGGGCACGCGGAACCTCGACAGCGCCGGACAGCACCACGAACAAGCCAACCGTTAGCCATTGCAGTAGTTCAACCGTGCACTTCATAACTTATCTCTCAATGTTGTGTGCAGGATGGCGCTCCTGCCCAGTGATGATCCCGTCAGCGTCATCCGCATACTCGAACACGTCGATGGCTTCCTCTGCGATGTAGTCCCAATCGACCAGATGATCGAAGTTGACTACCTGGCGCCAGAACGAGCGCCTGACCAGCACCACCGGAATCCGCGCCTACTGGCCGGTCTGGATCAAGGTCAATACCTCGAATAATTCATCCAACAAACCGTAGCCCCGGGAACGCACCCCGTCAGCGGGCGGAAGGCCTGAGCCAGTGACACGGCGAGTTCAGCCGGATCCGCAGGCAAAGTGGCACCGGCCCCACGACGAAGCGCAGAAATCCGTTCCGATTGCCAACCTTGATTTGCCTCGTGCTTCTCCTCAGTCGGCGGGATTGACCGGCTGCACGAGCAACGACGACCCAATGCCTTCGGCGCGTACGCCCGAGGGGCGCTCAAACGCAGCTCCGGGCGAACTGGCCGCAGCTGGCGCCGGCGCATTCCAGCCGCCGCCGAGCGCCTTGTACAGCACCACCAGCTCGATGGCGGCAGCCGTGTGCGCGTGTACGCTCGCTGTTTCTGCTTCGAACAGCAGACGCTCGGCGGCCAGCAGCTCGACCCGTGCGATGTCACCGGCTGCGTAGCGCGTGCTGGCGTGACCGTGGCTGCGGCGCGAGGCTTGCAGCGCCAGTTGGCGCCGCTCCAGTGTGTCGAGGCCAGCGTGGTAATCGCCCAGCGCACGCTCTGCGTCGCCCAAAGCGGTCAGTACAACCTGCTCATAGGCCAGCGCGGCCTGGCGTTCGGCGGCCTCGCGGGCACGGATCTCCGCGCGCACGCGACCGCCGTCGAACAACCGCCAGGAAATCAGCGGCAGGATCGAGAAGCGCGTGCTCGATGCGTCGAACCAGTCACCGCTGTCGAGGGCCTGGAATCCGCCGCCGGCGCCAATCGACAGTTTCGGAAACAGCTCGGCCGTGGCCACACCGATATCGGCCGTGCTCGCAGCGAGACGCCGCTCGGCAGCCAGAACGTCCGGTCGGCGGCGCAGCACATCGGCGCGCTCACCGACCGGCAAGGGCAGCAATGTGAGTGGCGATGGTGCGGCATCCAGCAGAGCCAGTTCACGCTCCGGCGGCGCGCCCAGCAGCACGCCGAGGCTGAGCACGGCGGCGCGCTGGCGCGCCTCGATGCCCGGCAGCGCGGCGTTGGCTGCCGCCCACTGTGCGTAGGCGATGTCGACATCGGCGGCGGCAACATCTCCCCGAGCCAGACGCTGGCGGGCCAGTTCAAGCGACTGCTGCAACGTCTCCAGCGTTGCCCGCTGTATGCGCAGTTCG
Organism: uncultured Dokdonella sp.; assembly: GCA_964390215.1. Classification (GTDB taxonomy): domain Bacteria; phylum Pseudomonadota; class Gammaproteobacteria; order Xanthomonadales; family Rhodanobacteraceae; genus Dokdonella. The sequence continues at coordinate 24,551 of CAYMHF010000017.1, forward strand.
TTCCCGGCACCGACGGCGTTGAACCAGGCGCGGGCCACTTCGGCAACGATGCGCATGCGCACGCCTTGTGCTTCGGCTTCGGTCGCTTGCAGTCTTGCGCTGGCACTCTCCAGTGCACGCTGCCTGGCGCCAAACAGATCGGCCTCCCAGGCTGCATCAAAGCCGGCGTCATAAATGGTCTGCTCGGCCTCAAGACCCGGAATGGAGCCAACCGGCAGCGGGCCGTTCTGGCTTTGCCCACGCCGGTTGACGCTGGTTCCGAGCGTCACCAGCGGCGCCTGATTGCCGGCGACGCGATCACGCAGCGCGCGCGCCTCGTCGATGCGTGCCGCGGCCTGGCGCAGATCGAGGTTTTGCGTCAGGGCCGTGTCGATCAGGCGTTCGAGCACCGGATCGCCAAGCGTTGCCCACCAGCGCGCAAGGTCCACCGGCACGCTCGCGGCGGCGACCGGCTGGGTCCAGCCTTCGCCGGTATCGACAGGCGGCGGCGCGCGATATTCGGGGCCGACCGCACAGGCGCTCAGCAGTGCGCTGGCCAGCACCAGCGCGGCACTTCGCGAGCACCCGCGCGCTCGCTGCAGCGAGTCGACAAAGTGGTTTGTTTTCATATATTTGCGCTGTTTCATTGCAGTCGTCCTCGAACGAATACGGTGGCCATCGTCAGCGATACCAGGGCAATGATCGCCAGCGGCCAGAGGCTGGCGAGGATGTCGCTGAGTGGCAGCGCCTTGAGGAAGCTGCCCTGCACGATGATCAGGAAGTGGGTAAGCGGAATGGCCTGCGCCAGCCATTGCAGCAACAGCGGCATGTTTTCCACCGGCGTCGCGAAACCCGACATCAGCACCGCCGGCACGCCGATGGCGAAGGCGCCAAGAATGGCTTGCTGCTGGGTGGCACTGACCGCGGAAATCATCAGGCCGATACCGACCACGGAAAGAATGAACAGCACCAGGCTGAGCAGCAGCAACCAGAACGAACCGCTGAAGGGGATCTGGAACAGCACGATCGCTGCGCTGATCATCATCAATCCCAGGATCGTGCCGATGGCCAGTGCCGGCAGCGATTTGGAAACGATGATTTCAGGCGTCGTGGTCGGTGAAACCAGTAGCTGGTCGAACGTGCCCAATTCGCGCTCACGGGCAATCGAGAGCGAGGTAATCAGCAAGGCGCTGAAAAACGCCAGAATGCCGGACAGACTGGGCACGATGAACCAGCGGTAGGTCAGGTTGGGATTGAACCAGTTGCGTACCACCACCGGCGCCGCAGGCGCAGCCTCGGCTGTGACCTCGGCACCCACCTCGGCGGCGATGGCGGACAGATAGCTGACCGTAATCTGGCCTGAATTGCTGCGCCGCCCGTCGACCAGCACCTGCACCTGGGCGCTGTCGCCCGCAGCGATGGTGCGGGAGAAATCCACCGGGATATCGAGCGCGGCGATCACCTTGCCCTGGTCGATCAAGCCGCGCAGTTCCCGGCTGTCGGTCACGTAATGGATCTGGTTGATGAACTCGGCGCGGTCCAGGCGGGTAACCAGTTCGTGCGACCAGCGGCCCGCATCCTGGCTATGCACGGCAATATCCACATTGCGCACCTCCAGCGTGGCGGCGAAGGCGAAGATCAGCAACTGCGCCAGCGGCGGCACGAATACCACCAGCCGGCTGCGCGGATCACGCAGGATGCTGAGCACTTCCTTGATGAACTGGGCGCGCAGCCGGGTGAAGTCGAAGATGCTGGATACGTGTGCCATGCGCCTACTCCAGGTTCTTGCGCGTGGCGCGCTTGGCCAGCACGAAAAAGAACACGCCAATGGCGGCCATGGCCAACAGATTCGGCACGAATACCGCCCAGACATCGCCGGCCAGAAATATTGTTTTCAAGGAAGAGACGAAATAGCGCGCGGGAACAAACAAGGTAATGAACCGGATCGGCGCCGGCATGGCGTCGATCTCGTAGAGAAATCCCGACAACATGAAGGCCGGCAAGAAACCCGAGAACAGGGCAATCTGCGCGGCCAGGAACTGGTTGCGCGTAACCGAGGAGATCAGCAGGCCCTGGCCCAGTGCGGGCACCATGAATACCGCCGAGAGCAGCAGCAACGCGGCCAGCGATCCACGCAACGGCACGTCGAACACAAACACCGCCAGCGCCGCCGAAGCCAGGGTGGCGAGCATGCCGAGCGCGAAGTACGGCAGCAGCTTGCCGATCAGGATTTCCACCACCGACGCCGGTGTCGACAACACCGCTTCCATGGTGCCGCGCTCCCATTCGCGCGCCACCACCAGCGCGGTGAGCATGGTGCCGATGATGGTCATGATGATGGCGATGGCGCCGGGCACGAGCGAGCGACGGCTTTCCAGCTCCGGATTGAACCAGTAGCGCGGCTCGAGTACGACGGCGGCCGAAGGTGTTTCGGCACCGAGCCCGGCACGCCAGGTCTGCACGACGCCCTGGCTGTAGTTGGCCACATAGTTGGCGGTATTCGGCTGCGAGCCGTCGGTGATGACTTGTATCAGTGGCTGACCGCCGCGCTCACTCAGGCGACGCTCGAAATCCTGCGGAATCACCACGAAGCCACGCAGCTTGCCCGATACGACCTGCTCGGCGACTTCGCGCCGATCCTGCGCAAAGGTCACATCCAGATAGCGGGTGCCGGCGAATGCCGCGGCGAGATCCTGGGCAGAAGCGGACGCAGATTCCAGCACAACGCCGATGCGCACGTTGCGCACGTCCAGCGACACCGCGAAGGCAAACAGAAACAGCAGCACCACCGGCAACACGAAGGCAATCAGCAAGGTCGACGGATCGCGTATCGCCTGCAGACTTTCCTTGCGCACCAGGGCCATCAGCCGTTGCGGATCGAAACGGCGCATGGCGGCGGCCGACAGCGGGTCGCTGTGGCGCGGACGGTTTGCGCCGCTCATGCCGCCGCCTCGCTTTGCGCTTCGTCGGCCAGATCGGCGGACTCGACCAGATGAATGAAGGCGTCTTCCATGGTCGGATCGGGTCGCTCGGCGCTGACCGCACCGCGCTTGAGTGCGTCAGGCGTGTCCAGGGCAATCAGCCGCGCACGAAACAGCATCGCCACGCGGTCGCAGTACTCGGCCTCGTCCATGAAGTGGGTGGTGACCATGATCGTCACGCCCTTGCGCGCGAGGCCGTTGATGTGGGTCCAGAATTCGCGCCGCGTGATCGGGTCGACGCCCGAAGTCGGCTCGTCCAGAAACAATACCGGAGGCCGATGCATGACCGCGCAAGCCAGCGCCAGGCGCTGCTTGAAGCCCAATGGCAGCGAGTCCGGCGCCGCCGACAGCCAGGGCTGCAGGCCGAAGGTTTCAATCATCTCCTCGATGCGCGTGCGCCGCGTCTCGCCTTCGAGCCCGTACACGCCGGCGGAGAACTCCAGGTTCTGGCGCACCGAGAGCAGACCGTAGAGCGAGAATTTCTGCGCCATGTAGCCAAGCTGGGCCTTGGCCGCGCCGGTCGCCCGACGCAGATCCAGACCAACCACATGCGCCTCGCCCTCGGTCGGCTTGAGCAAACCGCAGAGCATCTTGAAGGTGGTCGATTTGCCTGCGCCGTTGGGGCCGAGCAGGCCGAAGATTTCGCCTTTTTGCACCTCAAAGCTGACGTTGTCGGTGGCGGTGAAATCACCGAAGCGCTTGGTCAGGTTGCGGCAGGAAACAGCGATGTCCGAATCGAGCTGCACTTCGGGCAGGCGCTCGGCCAGCGCCGAGGTGCCGCCAGGACCACCCCCCAGAAGATCGATGAAGGCATCCTCGAATCGGGGCGGCACCGCGGCCAGTCGTGCACCGACGCGGTCGGCCAGCGCCTGGATCGGTTGCCTGTCGGAGTCGGCACGCAACACCACACGCACGCCTGCGCCCTGGATCACGCCATCACCGATACTGTCCAGATTCAGCGCTTCGGCCAGTACCGCACGGCGCTGGTCGCCCACTTCCTCAAGCCGAAAGCTGCGCTCCTTGAGACGTCCGGTCAGCTCTGCGGGCGGACCGTCGTAGGCAAGCTGCCCCTCATTGAGCAACAACACGCTGTCGCAGCGCTCGGCCTCGTCAAGATAGGCGGTAGACCAGACCACGGCCATGCCCTCATCGGTCAACGCCTGCACCATGCGCCACAGATCCTGACGGCTGACCGGATCGACACCGACACTGGGTTCGTCGAGCAGGAGCACCGCCGGCCGTGCCATCAGCGCGCAGGCCAGGCCCAGTTTCTGCTTCATGCCGCCGGACAGCTTCCCGGCCAGGCGCCTGGTGAACGGACCAAGACGGGTGAAGTCGAGCAACTCGGCGAACAGGTCGGAGTGCTGATCGGCATTCATGCCACGCAACTGCGCATACAGGCGCATGTTTTCCATCACCGACAGGTCTTCGTACAGACCAAAGCGCTGCGGCATGTAGCCGCTGGCGACGTGGATGGCATCGTTGTTCTCGACCACGTCGAAACCGGCCAGGGTGACGTGGCCGGCATTCGGCACCAGCAGGCCCGTCATGATGCGCATCAGGGTGGTCTTGCCGGCGCCGTCGGGGCCGACCAGACCGGTCAGTTGACCGTAGTGGATGCGTGCGCTGAGGCCACGCAATGCCTGCGTGTCGCCGAAATGCTTGTCCACCTGGTCAATGACGACGGCAGGCTCGCGCTCTGCATCGGTCGATACGGCGGACCCGGTGTTGCGGGCGGGCATTTCAGGAACCCTGTCTGTGCGTGCCGGCGACTGCCGCGACTGCCCGGGTATCGACTTCGATGGTTACCGGCATGCCCTGGCGCAATGCGGCATCGGCGCTGGCCTGGTCAATCACGATGCGCAGGCGATAGACCAGATCGGTGCGAAGCTCGGTGGTTTCTACCGTCTTCGGTGTGAACTCGGCGCGTGGCGAGATGAAACCGACCTGGCCCCGATAAACCTTGGTGGAAGAATCGCTGCGCACGCGGACCACGGTACCGGGCGCAATGCGCCCCAGATCCGGCTCGCTGATGTAGGCGCGCACGTACACCGGCGCGTCCAGACTCAGGCTGTAGACCGTGCTTTGGCTGGCGACCATGCTGCCCGGCTCACGCACCCGTGCGATCACAGTGCCGGCGCTCGGTGCCAGCAGTTCGGTATCCGCCAGCGCAGTGGCGGCCTGTGCACGCACCGCCTCCGCAGCGGCCAGTTGCGCTTCGCCGGCGGCGATATCTTCGCTGCGAAAGCCTTCGGTGGCCTGCGACAGGGCAGCCCTGGCGGCCTTGACGCCGGCGGCGGCCTGATCGCGCGCGGAGCGAACCGTGTCGACCGTTCGCTGGCTGCTTGCGCCCGATGCAAGCAGGCTGCTCTGGCGGCGATAGTTGCGCTCGGCGTCGCTGGCCACGGCCAATGCCTGGTTCAAAGCCGCCTGCGCCTGGGTGACTTCCTGTGGGCGCAGTCCGCGACGCAGCTTGGCCAGCTCCGCCTGCGCGACTTCCACGGTCGCGTCGGCCACTGCGAGAGCTTCCCGATAAGGCTGTGCATCGAGTGCCGCCATGCGCACACCCTTGTCGACGGCATCGCCCTCGTCGAAGGCCATCTGCGCCACCCGCCCGGGTTGGCGAAAGGCCAGTTGCACTTCGCGGATGTCGACGTTGCCGTACAGCAGCAGCGGGCCGGCATCCCTGTCCACACGCTGCATCCACCACCATCCTGCGCCAAGCGCGACAATGGCGACGGCGGCAATGACGATGACCCGCTTTCTGGTGCTGGAAAGACTGCTGATTTTCATTGCCTGGTCTCCGTGAATTCAACCGATGTGCCGGCCTGACTGATTGCGGAAAAGTCGCGACCCGGTGCGCAGCAGGCATTCATGGCATCGCTCCGATGCCGCGCCGGTAGATGGCAAACACGCGCGGCGCCTCGCGCCCGATACCCGCGACGTCACCGAGCAGCAGGGACTGCATCACCAGCCCCTGGATGGTGCCGATGAAGAGCACCGCCGCCGCGTCCACATCCAGCCCGGCATCCAGTTCGCCCTGCGTCTTGCCAGCCTCAAGCAACTTCCGCAGCAACGCTGAATAGTGCTGTGTCAGGGTCTGCACCATCTTCTTCGGCAGGGTCTCTCCCGCGCGCTGCAATTCGCCGAACAGCATCCTCGGCACACCGGGGTGCTCGGAGACGAATTCGATGTGCGTCATGAACACCGCTTGCAGGGCGGCGAGTGGAGACGCCGCGCCTTCTGCGGCCTTGTTGACCCGCGCCAGCAGACGTTCCGAAACCCAGGACATGACCGCCTGCAGGATCGCGTCCTTGCTCGGGAAGTGGCGGAAAATCGCGCCCTGGGTCAGTCCCATGCGCTGCGCGATGGCCGCGGTCGTGATATCGCTGGGATTCTGCTCGGCGGCCAGACTGATCACGGCTTCCACCGTGGCCGCACGCCGCTCATCGGCCGGGAGGTATTTGGGTTGCTCACGCATGGGCTTGTCGCGTCGAAAGAAAGTAACTACTTACTATCTTAGACGCCGAATGGGCTTGCCGCAAGAGGATCGGCCGAAGCGAACCCAGCCTGCGCAGGCAAGACGTTATTCCGAACCGGCAACGCCGGATCGTTCCTGGCGGGATCCAACACCCCGAGCAACAGACCCTTGCGGCGAGGGAGACAGGAACGCAGTGCGTCGGGAGCGACGCAAGTGAAATTGCAACACCTTCGACAGTCGCTCGCCGCTGACGAATAAAATCACTTCGTGCACCACCGAGCGATCGCATAGGGAGAACGCTTTCTTGTTTCATTTCTCCATTACCATGTCTTCATGATCGTTGCCTGTGGCGTCAGGATGACGTGGCACGCCGAAGCACATCTCGGCAACGACCTCGACCTTCCACACCTTCCGGCTGCATCCCAATGACACCTTGCTCAAGAACCCGATTGCCAGGTCGAACTGACCTCACGCGCATTCACCGAACGCGAGGAGGTCGCGCATATCCAGACCAACCTCTTCTTCCTTGGCGCTAAGCGCAACGGTGATCTGCCTATCCACCTGGACACCGCCGAGAAATAAGTGAAATCGGTCTTCGAAAAATTGAATTTCAAGAATCAGCGCGAGATTCTCGTGGTCAACGCACCGGCGTCGTTTGAAGCCGAGATCGAGACGCTCAAGGGCGTTGTCGTTCGGCGCGATCCCGACAAAGTCGCCGCTGTTCAATTCGCACTCGTCTTCGCCACGCGTCAGATCGAGGTCGACACAATGTCGGGCTTGCTCGTTGCCAGGGCGAGGGGCGATGCCCTGCTCTGGTTCGCCTATCCGAAAGCAACCTCGCGCACGTACGACTGCGAGTTCAATCGCGACAACGGCTGGGACGCTCTGCGCCAGGCGGGCTTCGCCAGCGTGAGACAGATTGCCATCGATGCCGACTGGACGGCACTGAGGTTTCGGCGCATCGAATACACGAAGACCGGCCGGCGCGGATAACAAGCCAGTCGCAGCGGATCCCTCAAGCCACCCATACTGCAAGGTCGGACTGGAAACCCACCCGGGCGCGCGCCGAGTCGAATCAGCAACCGGATTGGGCGCATCCATGCCGCCCTGGGGTGCCGAACGATGCAACTGGCTGTAGAGTCCGTGCGTGCGGATTCATTGTCTGGAGCGTGATTGGCGTGAACGATGTTCCCGAGAATCAAGGCAAGCATCCCGAGCCGGCGCCGCTGCCGTTCGTGACGCCGTGTCATCGGCTGGAACTGGATGCACCGTGGCGCTGGCTCAAGCTCGGCTGGCAGGATCTGCGCCGGGCGCCAGGTCCGAGTGCGCTGTTCGGTGCGGTCATCGTGCTGGTCAGTGCGGCCATATCCTGGTTTGCCTGGTCGCTGGGCCGCTTCGCCCTGCTCGCGGTTCTGTTGTCCGGTTTCGTCTTCTTTGCGCCCTTGATCGGCGTCGGCCTGTACTCGGTCAGCCGCAGCCTGCTCGCCGGTCGCCAACCGCGACTTGCCGATTCATTCGTGGTCGCCAAAAGGGTGCTCGGCCATGCCGGCATTTTTGCTCTGATCCAGTTTGTCATCGTACTGATCTGGTCGCGCTCGGGGATGATGCTGATCGCGTTCTTCCCGGATCAGGAAGGCAACCCGCGGGTGCTGATCGAATTTCTTCTGGTCGGCTCGTTGATCGGATCGATTTTCGCGGCAATCACCTTCTCGATCGCCGCGTTCTCGCTGCCGATGATCGCCGACCGCGAAGTCGACATGGTCACCGCTTGCCTGTCGAGCATCCATGCGGTGCTGAGGAACAAGTGGGTCATGCTCGAATGGGCAGCCATCCTGTGCATCCTCACCGCATTCGGTTTCGCCAGCGCACTGCTGGGACTTGGTCTGGTCATGCCCTGGCTCGCCTATGCGACCTGGCACGCCTACCGCGAAACCATTGATGCATCGGCGTGGCCACGGGCCTAAGACCGAACCTTTGCCGGCAGGTCGGTCTGCTGCGCAATTCCCTGCTCCCCTCGGGCGAAGGTGCCGAAGGCGGATGAGGGTTAGAGCGGAGAAAGATCTTCAACGCGTAGCGAACCCTCATCCGGCGCCTTGAATTCCTGAGAGATCAACGGCGCCTGCGCGGAGCTCAAGTCCGACAGCCTGCTACCAGCCGGTCGGACTTTACTCGGCCGGGCTGCCAGCTACAGGCGCTTGCCGAACCAGTCACCGAAGCGTTGCAGGCGATCGACCTCGTGGCTCGGTTTCTTCAGTCCGTGATGCTGACCGGGGTAGATCACCAGTTGCGTATCGACGCCGAGGCTGCTGAGGGCCTGGTACATCTGTTCGGAGTTGATCAAGGGCACGTTGAAATCCTTCTCGCCACACAGGAACAGGGTTGGCGTCCTGATCCGGTTGGCGTGGAAGAATGGTTCCGAGGCGGCCAGGTACTTGTCCATGTTTTCCCATGGCGTGCCGAATTCGAGTTCGTACTGGCGCGTGTACTGATCGGTGCCGTAGCCGGCCAGCATGTTGGAAATGCCGGCGCCGCTGATTGCCGCCTTGAAGCGCGTATCACTGGCAATCGTGTAGTTGGTCAGCATGCCGCCATAGCTCCAGCCACCGATGCCGAGATGCTCGGGATCGGCCAGGCCACTGGCAACGACATAGTCGACGCTGGCGAGCACGTCGACGACTTCCTTGTGGCCCCAGGCGCCCCAGATCGAACGCGAGTAGTCACGTCCGCGACCCGAACTGCCGCGATAGTTGGGTTGCACGACGACATAGCCGGCACCTGCCAACATCTGCGCGATGGCGTGAAAACCGAATCCATCCTGACCGACCGGCCCGCCATGGATATAGACCACGGTCGGATATTTTTTCCCGGCCTCGTAGTTGACCGGCTTGAGCAACAGTCCGTGGACGATGTTTCCATCGGCAGCGGTTGCCTCGTAACCTTCGACAGGCGCCAGTTGCAGGCGCTCGATGAGCGTGTCGTTCTGCCTTGACAGCGGGCGCGCGTTTGCCTGTTCCAGCGCATACACCTCAGCCGGCTGCTGCGCTCGCGTCAGCAGCACGGCAATGCGCTTGCCCGCCAGGGAGAATCCCTGCGCCATGGCCTTGTCTTCGCTCAGGCGAACCAGCTTTTCATCCTTGATCTCGATGCGGGCAAGCTGCTGGTTGCGATCGTCTTCAAGCAGAAACAGCAGTGAGCGCCCATCGGCGCTCCAGGCCAGATCGCTGACCGCACGATCGAGCCCGGCGGCGAGGATGCGCGCTTCGCCGCCACCCGCCGACAGCACGGCGATCTGCGCTGGATCGTATTCGCGATACCTGACCGGGCCACCGCGCAGGAAGGCAATCTGTTTGCCATCCGGGCTCCAGACCGGGTCGCTGTCGGCACCGGGATAGTCGGTCAAGCGACGCGCGCGCGCGCCGGACTCGGCAGCGACCACGTAGATATCGGTGTTCTCATTGCGATCAGGGTCGCCTTCGCGCTTGCTGACAAAGGCGATGTGGCGGCTATCAGGCGACCACGCCGGCGTTTCTTCGTCGAAGTCACCCGGCGTCAACAGGGTCGCCTTTTCGGATGCCACTTCGAACACATAAAGGTGGCTGCGCAGCCGACGCAGATAACCGACCTTGTCATCCTTGAACTGGAATCGATCGATCACGATCGGCTTCGGCAGCAGCTTCTTCGCCTGCGCTTTCGCATCGGCCTCCGGCTCATCCGGATCAACATCCGCGCCAATCAGGGCGAGGCGCTTTCCATCCGGACTCCAGGCAAACTCGTCGACTCCGCCCGGCAGTTTGGTCAATTGACGCGCTTCACCGCCATCGCGATCAAGCAGCCAGACCTGGGTCTTCGCCTCGTCATCGCCACGCGCCTCAAGGAACGCCAGCGAGCGTCCATCGGGGCTCCAGCGCGGGCTCGATGCGCCCTTGCTCGATTGCGTCATTTGCAGACTGCGCTGGCCATCCCAACGGCTCATCCAGAGGTTGCTGATGGTCGTGTCCTCATCGCCATCGCGGATACTCACCGTATAGGCCACCCAGCTTCCATCCGGTGCCAGTTGCGGATCGCTGAGCGTACGCAGATCCATCAAATCCGCCGGCATGAACGGCATTCTCTCGACCGCCAGGGCAAGCCCTGGCACAAGCAGCATCAGGACGACCAGCAGGACACAGGATCCACGCGCCGCACGCGATCCGTTTGCCTGCGAATGTAACGGAAACGCGCTCATCGATCGACTCCTGTGCGGGTTGGCCGCTGGCTCAGCGCCAACGGCGCGCAAAACATAACACGCTGGCGGCTATTGCCCGGCAGGCGCAAGCCGATCGAGGTTGTTGCTCGCCTTGATGTAGTCGGGCTGCCAGCGCAGGGCCTCCTCGTATGCCGCGCGCGCTTCGTCCGGCCGCCCCGCCTCGGCCAGCGCAAAACCAAGATTGTTGAGTACGCGCGCCTTGTGCGGCGACTTGGCGGCGGTGTCCTGCCAGAGCGCGATTTCCGACTCGTAGACCCGGTTGCGCGAAAAGCTGAGCACACCAAGTGCACCGGCCAGCACAAGCGCAATCACGAAAAAGGCGCGGCGTGGAAGCGCGCTGTACAGCTCGGCAACGAAGGCGAAGATCAGAGCCCAGTCGCCCCAGTACAGCAGGCGCTCGTTGGCAATATCGACACGGGAAAACACGGCGTTGAAAATGAAAAGATGCAATACCGCCCAGCACAAGCCGAGACTGAGCCACGGACGCCGCCGCCGTGCGACAGCAGCGATCAGCACCAGCACGACCAGACCAAGCAGTTGTGGCCAGACCGCGGCGGCATCGGCGATCACCGGCAGATCCGGATCGATGTTCAATGCCACTGGCCACGCCCACTGCCCAAGCAGCCAGGCGGCGGCATAGGCTTGCGTCCACACCGCCGTCGCCCACGAATGCTGCGACCAGCTGTCGAGGAGCATCGTGCGGTAGCCGGGGTGCACCAGCACGAGCGCCGTCGCGAGCAAGCCGATTGCCAGCCATGGCCACAGCCGGCGCAACATCAGCCGCCATGAGCTGCCGACCAGATACTCCCAAAGCAGCAGACAGACTGGCAGCAGGATCGCGCTTTCCTTGACCAGCAGGGCCAGCACAAAGAGCAGCAAGGACCACAGCCGCCGACCGCAGGCATGCAGCCACAACGCAGACAGATAGAACAAGGTCATCAGCGAAGTGGCACGACCACTCAGGTAGGTCACTGCCTCGGTATGCGCGGGATGCAGGGCAAACAACAGCGCCGTGACCCAGGCGATTGCCTGCCAGTCGGACTCCGGTCGTACCGTTTCGCCGAACTTTCGCGCCAGCAGGTAGACCATGAGGCTGCAGGCCAGATGGACGGCCAGATTGAACAGATGGAACCCGCGCGGTTGCGGATCGATTGTCCAGTTAAGCAGATAACTGAGCTTGAGCAGGGGCCGCAGTCCATCGCCGAGGTGTTGCCACCAGGCTGCCAGCGAGTGCACCGACTCGACCAGCACGATCGCGTTGTAGTCGTCGAACTGGAACACGCCATGCCAGCTGCCGGCATAGGCCAGCAACACGGCCAGCACGGCGAAACCACCCGCCAGCCGTTGTTCAAGGCGCATCGCTGAGGTCGGCAAAGGCACGGTCGAACACATCACTCGCCGACCACCAGCGATCCGGCGCATTCAGTAGCACCAGCAACACGCGTCGGCCACTGCGTTCGGCGAGGGCGACCAGGCACTTGCCGGCTGCCGGGGTGTAACCGGTCTTGACGCCCTTGATGCCAGCATAGCGTCCGAGCAGGGCATTTGATGTATTTAGCGTGATTCGCCTGCCCGAGTCGACCAGCATGATTTCCGCCGACGGCATCGCCACGAGTTCGACGAACCGCGCATGGCCGAGATCCAGTTCGGCGATCGCGGCCAGATCCTCGGCGCTCGAGTATTGGCCCTGGGCATCATGGCCACAGGCATTGGCGAACCGGGTATTGCGCAGATCAAGGGCCAGCGCTCGCGCATTCATGCGCTCGACGAACGCGGCCTCGCTGCCGGCGAGATCGCTGGCCAGCGCATGGCAGGCATCATTGGCCGAGGCGATCAGCATCGCCGAGAGCAGATCATCGGCACTCAGGCGATCGCCGACGCGCAAGCCGATCCGCGTCCCGGTTTCCGCTGCGGCGGCGCGATCAACGACGACGATGCGATCGAGCCCACCTGACTCCAGCACGAGCAGGGCCGTCATCAGCTTGGTCAAGCTTGCCGGCGGCAATCGACGATCGGCCGACTGCGACCACAAGGTCTTCCCATCCTGAAGCACAAGATAGCTGGTAGCGATCGTCGGAAACGGATTCGCGGACGCAGCCGTCGCGGCGTTTGCAGCGCTGGTCAGCAGCAGAAAAAGCAGCGACCAGCGCCACATCGGCTCGGTTCTTCGTCAGCGGCAGAGAGCAGCATACGGATGCGTGGCGTCGGAGGTGTAACCACGACCGAAACCCTGGCAATGCTGGGCGCGGGCCGCCGCTGCCTCGACCGGGCAGTTGCCCTTGAGGAACCCGAGTTGCTTCGCCGCCAACGCCTTCGGGCAAAGCGACTTGCGGCTGGCATCGAGGTCGATGCCGCAGCTGTTCATTACCCAGCCCTTGCCCTGGGCATAGGCCGGATAGCCGGCGAAACTTGCCGCCCTGGCCCTGGCCTGGGTACACAGCGCCGGCTTTTCATTGGCGCACATTCCGCCCGCGGAGAATTCCTGAGGCACGCGCGCATCGACGCCACCGGAGCCGGCGTAGGCCTCGACAATGCTCTTGCAGGCAAGCCTCGTATTCGTTTCGGCCTGGGCCTGCACGTCGGCAATCATCTTATCGGTCTTCTGCTTCTCGGCGACCGCGCTGCACGTGCCGACGCGACGGCCATTCATGGCAATCGTCATTTCCATGTCGTCGGCCTGCATGCGTATCGTTCCCTGCATGGTGTCCGCCGTGCGCGTCATCTCGCCTACGCCGTCCATCGCATCCTTGCCGGTGCAACGCATCTTCCACGAGGTCTTGTTGCCCACCATCTTGACCTCGCTCATCGTACAGTTCTTGTCGGCCTTGCCGCGCTCGGGATCGTAGGCCGAACTGGCGGGTTGACAGATCAGTCGCTTGTCACCCGGCATCGACATGCCCTGCATCTGCATTTGCGTCGTCATCTCCCATTGCTCATCAGGCCCGGCCGCAGCACAGACCCCGCAAACCAAGACAATCAGCAAGGCCACAATCAATCGGTTAAACAAGACCATGGTGCATCGCTCCCACGCAGAAGGGTTGAGAATTCTGAATCGGCCCGGAATGGACTGTAGCTCCAATACGCAAGTCGGCACCAGATCCCCGAATCGGCCGAACAACATCACCCGTGCTCCGGCTGGCCGCCGACAGGAAACCGGAATCGGGAGCTGCAACTCACTGGCGCAGGTCATGCTCGCCAGCACAAGACAAACCGCAATCACGGCAGGAGTCTCCTGGGGATGTGCGAACGATCAAGGGTGGTGGCATCCAGCGGATCAGCTGCGCAGCGTGTCGGTGATTCAGGCCGGTTTCGACGCCTCGGGCCAGTAGTACGAATCCGGATAGGCGCGCTCACCGAAGATCGCGGTGCCGATGCGCACTTCGGTTGCGCCTTCGGCGATGGCCAGTGCGAAATCACCGCTCATGCCCATCGACAGGCGTGGCATGTCGTGGCCGCTTGCAATCGCCCGATCTCGCAGTTCGCGCAGCATGCGGAAACACGCACGCACCTCACCCTCGTCGTCGGAATGCACGGCCAGAGTCATCAGTCCACGCACACGCAGCGTATCGAAGTCGCGCAAGGCATCGAGGAATTCCGGCAACTGGCCGGCTGGCAGTCCGTACTTGGTTTCCTCGGCCGAGGTCTTGATCTGGACCAGGACTTCCAGTGTGCGGCCCTCGATCTGCAGGCGCTTGTGCAGCGCTTCGGCCAGCTCAAGGCGATCAACAGACTGCACCTCGCTGACGTAGCGCGCGACCTCCTTCACCTTGTTGGTTTGCAGATGGCCGATCATGATCCACTTGATCGCACAATCAGCCAACGGATCGAACTTGGCCTTGATCTCCTGCACCTTGTTCTCGCCAAATCGGTGCAGGCCGAGGCCGACCGCCTCGCGAATCACTTCGACGGGAACCGTCTTGCTGACCGGCAGGATCATGACCTCGGACGGATCCCGTCCGGCTGCGACGCACGCCGCATCGACACGCTCGCGCACCGCCTGCCAGCGCGCGGCCAACCCGGGCCCGAAATTGCTCTGCTTCATCGGCTCATTTTAGCAAGCATCGGCGTGCAGACCCGTGAACGCGCTCAAATCGGCGCGCCGGGCGGAATCACCGGCAGCGGCCTCAGCTTGACCGATTTCGGATCGGCAAGATATTTGCCGATCAGGCTCGATGCCTCCGTTCGACTCCCCGCATCGCTGCCACGACCCGCATTCTTGGCCAGCCAGCCTTGCAGGTTTCGCAAGGCCTCGCGCACCTCGGCTTCAACCGAAGCGTGCAGACTTCCACTATCGAGGGTGTGCAGCAGCGCATCCAGCACGACCCAGTTTGCGGCGCTCTGCACGGCCTGACCGGCCAGCTGTTTTGTGGATATTTCTCCGCGCTGCCAGGTGCCGCGGAAGGTCGCATCGAGCACATCGCCCACACCGGGCTGGCCCGCGTCACGCGCATGTTGCCAGGCGAGGCGATTGAGGCGCTCGGGCGCGAACAGGAAAGCCGTTGTCTGCGCGGCGGCGGCTTCGACGGCCGCCATCGGATCAAACAGCGGCGCCGTGCGCGTGGCGAAATATTCCCGGTTGCGGGTGAATTCGTTGGCCGGTGGCGTGAGCAGGTCGAGCACATTCGCCGGCAGCGCGAGTTGCTCCGCACGCAAGGTTTCAATCAATCGATCAAGCGCCGCGCGCTGCTTGTCGGCGGCGACAATGCGGGTACCTGCCTGGCCATCGGCCGCTTCGGCATACGCATAGGTCGAGCCCGCGAGCAGGCGGGCGACGGCTTCGGTCTGATAGCGATGCAGCAGGTAGATCGGCACCAGTCGTGCTTCGAGTTCTCCGGTCTGGCGCTCGGGCGGCAGGACGCCGATCGAGAAATGCTCAAGTGCCTTGCGCCGTACGGCCATCAGTGAATCGAACGCGGCCACCGAGTCGGCTCCGGAATCCCAGAGCAAGGCATCGACTTCGGCACCACCCGGCCCGCGTGCATCGGCATCGCCGAGATAGCGGAATCCGGCATTCGCAATGTCGCTGCGCAGTTTGGCCAGGGCGGCCTTTTCGGTTTCCGGCGCGAATGGCTGGTAGGCATGCGCAACGAGGAAATAATCCCATGGCCCGAGGCCAACGCCATAGGCGTGATCAAGTTGGATCGAACCATCCGCATCGAGCTTCAACAATGGATGCGGGTAATCCATGACCGAGCCGTTGCCGTGTCGGCTGGCGGCGAAATTGTGCGCAAAGCCGAGCGCATGGCCGACCTCGTGCGCCGCCAGTTGACGCAGGCGGGCCAATGCCATCTGTTCCGCCTCGGCCTTCAATTCGGCAGCATTTGGCTTGTCGTAAGGCGCCAGCAGGCTTTCGGCGATCAGGATGTCCTGACGCACGCGCTGCGAACCCAGCGTCACCGAACCCTTGATGATCTCGCCGTCGCGCGGATCGACGATCGCATTGCCATACGACCAGCCACGCGTGTAGCGATGCGCCCAGGTGATCAGGTTGTAGCGCACGTCCATCGGATCGACGCCTTCGGGCAGCAGCTCAACCCGGAACGCATCCCTTAGACCCGCCTTCTCGAAGGCGGGTTTCCACCAGTTCGCACCTGCCAGCAGAGCGGCCCGAACCGGCTCCGGTGCGCCGCGATCCACGTAGAACACGATCGGCTTCCTGACCGCGCTTTGCGCCGCATCGGGATCGACCTTGTCCAGGCGAAAACGGGGTTGCAGGCGCACATTGATGCTCGAAGCGAGCGGCTGCGCATAGTCGTAATAGCCTGCACTGAATGCGCCCGATCCGGGATGGTAGGCACGCGGCCGGAAGCCCGCATCCGGCAGACGTACCAGGCTCAGGTGCTGACGCACACTCAGGCTTGCCGGATCCGGCGCGACGTCGCGGACAAATTCAGCCTCACCCGGCCCCCTGAAGGTCAGCAGCGCCTCGAGTTCGGTGTTGTCCGGAAAGCTCTTGGCATCCGCCAGCATTACGGCGCTGCGCTTGTCGTCAATCTCGTATTTGCCCTGCCCGCTCCTGGCAAGCTGGCGCGCGACAGCGTGACGATCCGAGGTCAGCAGCGAGCTGACATCGACAACTACGCCACTCTTTCCTTCGCCGACGATTTCGCCCGCCCAGAGCACCGATTCGGCAAAGGCCTGACGCACACTCAAGGCCTCATCCGGATTTGACGACACCGCGCGAAACCGGGTGTTGTCCTCAACCAGCAAGACACGCGGCCCGACGCGCCGAAACTCGACAAGATGCGATTCGCCGCTCTGGCCTCGATCAAGACCGATGTCGTTGGATCCGACGCCCCAGGGCAATGAGCTGATCAGCAGGAACGGCTTGTCCAAATCATGTATGCCGAGCAGCACACGTCCCTTGGCGAGGTCACGATAGACATCGAGGAATCCGGCAATGTGCTCGCTGCCGCGGGTGACCGAAGCGATGTCGGCTGGCGGTGAATTTCCTGAATCCACCGTCGGTTTCGCGATGGCGTCACTCGTCACCAAGCCTGCGACAAGCACGATGAGCGCAGCCAGTTTGTTGAATCCCATCCATCACTCTCCCGTGAATGATCCGGGCCTTGCCCGGATCCAATCTGCCATGCCGATCGGCGCTCTGACCTACTTCGAATTCAGCGTCGCCGTCGCCTGCTCGATGCGCATACTGTAGGCATCGAGAACACCCGCCGTTCGCACCACGCCCTGGCTGGCGAGATCCCAGTTCCGATCCTCGATCGATTCGCGCACGCTGGGCAGGGTCTTGACGCCGTAACCGGTGGCCATTCCCGGTGCGTAGATGAAATGCTGGAACCATGGCCGCCCCGGCAAGCCTTTCGCATCGAGCAAGGTCTGTTCGACACCCTGCAACAACGCATTGACTTGCGAACGCTGCCTGGCAGACAGGTTCATGCCTGCGCTCTGGGCTTTGCCCAGCGCGCCGTCATAAGCCTTGGCGCTGCGAGCGAGGCGCACGAGCGCGTTGTCGAGTGGCGAAAAATCGATGTAGGGGACACTGTCCTCACGCGCGGGCGGCAGCAACGGTCGGGTCGGATCGGCGGCCAATTTGAACGCGTTGTTGTCGAGCAGTTGGTCGAGTTCATCGCTGCGTTCGCGTTCGGCGTCGGCGAGCTTGTGCACTTCGTCGGCGTAGCCCGCCAAGGTTTCGGCGAAATCACCGAAGCGCAATGGCAGCACGTCGGCATTGGCGGCCCGCAACATGATGCGGCCACCGGTCTGAGCGAGTGCCACGCCGTAGGCAAAGCCTGGATCGCCGAAGCGTTCGTAGTGATCGAACGAGTCATACACCGAGTGGTAAACCCCTCCCTGCTCGTCTTCGCCGCCATAGCCGATATTGAGCGAGGCGATGCCGACGTGTTGCAGAAACGCGCTGTAATCGGAGCCTGATCCCATGCCGCCAATCGGCAGATCGCTGCCAGCCGCGGCGAGCTTGGCGAGGCGTTTGCTGTCCGTGCTGGGACGCTCGTAGCCCTCGACCTGCAAGGCCGCGCGCAATCGCTGGTCGACACTGACGCCGGTTTGCGGATCACGCACGTCGGCAGCCACCTGGTTGATCATGTGCTGCCAAGAATGACTGCCCTCGACGCCGAGGAAACCCCGGCTGTTGGTATCTGAGTTCACATACAGCACCGCCTTGCGCCTGAGTTCATCGGCATGCGCCTCGACCCACTCGGTTGAACCGAGCAGACCGGGCTCTTCACCATCCCAGCTTGCGTAAACGAGCGTGCGTGCGGGCTTCCAGCCTTGCTTGACCAGGGCACCGATGGCCTTGGCCTCGGCCAGCATCGCCACATTGCCGGCGAGTGGATCCCAGGCGCCGAATACCCAGCCATCGTGATGATTGCCGCGCACGATCCACTGATCCGGATCCCTGGCGCCATGAATCATCGCGATCACGTCATAGACCGGCTTGCGCGTCCACTCCGATTCGATTTTCAGACGCACCTTGGCCGGCCCGGGGCCGAAGTGATAGGTCAGCGGCAAGGCCCCGCGCCAATCCCCTGGCACGACTTGACCATTGAGGGCAGCCAGCAAGGGTTGCGCATCGGCATAAGAAATCGGCATCACCGGGATCTTCAGGATGGTCACCGCATCGGTCAGCGCCAGACGCTTGGCCTTGGCCGTGGCACCGACGCCCGGGGTCAGCGGATCGCCCGGATACAGGATCATGTCAAGCACCGAGCCGCGCTGCACGCCATCGGCCGGCCGATAACCGCCCTTGGGATAGGCATCGCCGGCGAAATAGCCGTCTTCGTGCGGATCGGAATAGATCAGACAGCCGACCGCGCCATGCTCGAAGGCAAGCTTGGGTTTGAGCCCGCGCCAACCGTGGCCGTAACGGGTGATGACGATCTTGCCCTTGACCTCGACGCCGTGGCGGGCGAGTTCCCTGTAGTCATCCGGCATGCCGTAGTTGACATAAACCAGTTCGGCCGTCACATCGCCATCGGCACCATAGACGTTATAGGGCGGCAAGGCGCCTTCGGTACTTGATGAAGTCGAATCCCCATCGATCGGCGGTTCCGTCAGCGCGGCCGTGAAGCGAATGGGCTCGATGAGTTCAAGCGTGTGCGATTTCGGCGTCGGGTAGAGCACATCGAAAGTCTCGATACGCGCATCCCAACCCCACGCCTTGAACTTCGCCAGCATGAACTCGGCATTCGCCTTGTCGTGCGGCGAGCCGACATGGTTCGGTTGCGAGGCCATCTGGCGCATCCATTCACGCTGATCGTCGGCCCTGAGTTCGGCATCGAAGCGTTGCTCGAGCGCACGCTGCACAGTCGCCGCCTCGTCGCTGAATCCCAGCATCGAGGTAGCCTTGTCGGCGCCAGGCGCAGCGTTCACGCCGCTGGCCAGGGCTATCAGCATCGGTATCAGGACAACAGCAATTGGCGACACGCAACGGCGCATGGTCAGACTCCCCTCTGGCAAACGACAAGCGCCCAAGGCTACGCCCGCCGGGTCGATGTGCAACTGCCAATCGGCATGGTCAACCGATTCGAGTTCGCCTGTCGAAAATCCTGCCCGCCGACCTGAGAGGTTGTCCGGCCTTGCGGTCACCAGTCGGCATGGGCTACTTCGGCATGACGGGTTTCGGTTTGGAGTCCGGCAATGCCTCCACCTTGTCATCAGACCCCGATTCGCCGTCGAGCGTGCGCAAGCGAACATGATCGGCCCATCCTGTTCCACCATCCAGCAACAGGAAGCCAACCTCAATCGTGTTGGTGTTCGCTGGCGCGGTCTTCTTCAACACAACTTCGATCCAGTCACTGTCGGCCGTCATCGGCGCGGCGCGAATCTGATCGAGGATGTTGTCGAAGTGCTTGAAGGTCATCACCATGACCCAGCCGAGCTTGCCCACCTCGGCCGTTTTCAGCATTGCGCTCAACTCGATCTGCTGGCCGCCGAGCGTCTTGTCCTCCACGCGCTGCATGATCTGGCCATAGACCTGCATTGTCGTGCGCCGCATGCTGATGCTGTGCTTGCCATGGGCAAAATCGACCGCATCCGTGGTCACGACATAGGCGCCGACGCCCGCGTGCTGGGTGCGCGACCATCCCGGAATTCGATTGCCTGCGATGGGCTGCTCAAAATCGGCATTCTTGAGCGGAATTTCCGCAGCGATCGCGTGGCCCGCCAGCAGCAGGGCCGCCACAAGGATGGAAAGTTTCAACATGACACGCTCCGATCGGGTCGACATTGCGGCACAGGTGACAACCCGACGGCGGGTCGTGAAAGCGCGCATCCTCGCTGCAATCGCAGCGATCGGCAAGCCTGACCTGGTTCGCCGCGAGTGCATCCAGCGCGTTGAACCGCACAGGCATCCTGTGTGGATGGAAAAGCACTGCATGACAAACCCAGGCGCCTGCCGATCCGGTCATCCAGTCTCCGGGGCCTCCATGCGACACTGTCAACCTGAAACCGCCGATCCACCTCATGCATCCTGATCCGACACCGAGCACACTGGATTCACAGATCCTGGCCCACCTCTCGGCCTATCTCGAGCAACCGGAGGGTGACCGCGCGGACTGGTTGCAGGCCCATTGTGGTGACAACCCGCGCTTGATGGAGGCCATGCTGAAGATGGCCGCAGCGGCAGCCGCCTGCGGCGACTTCCTCGAATACGACCCGGCCTCCCCGGTGATCTCGAACCGGATCGGCAAACGCATTGGCCGCTATGTGTTGATCAGCGAACTTGGTCGCGGCGGTATGGGGGCGGTGTACCGGGCACGCCGCGCCGATGGCGCCTTTGAGCAAGAGGTCGCGATCAAGTTGTTCCTGCAGGATCTGGTCAGCGCAACCGCGCTACAGCGGTTCACGGCCGAGCGCCAGATCCTCGCCAGCCTCGAACATCCGGGCATCGCCCGCCTGATCGACGGCGGCACGACGAGCGAGGGCACGCCTTATGTGGTGATGGAATTGATCGATGGCGAGTCGGTCACGAACTATTGCGATCATCATTCGCTGGATCTGCCAGCCCGCCTGAAACTGTTCCAGGGAATCTGCCAGACCCTCCACGTCGCCCACGAAAAAGGCATTGTCCATCGCGACATCAAGCCGGCCAACGTGCTTGCGACCAGGGACGGTCGAACCGTACTGGTGGATTTCGGCATTGCCAAGATCCTGCGCGCCGACGAGTTTGCGGCAGAGCTGCCGGCGACCGTACCCGGCCTGACCGCGCTGACACCCGATTACGCCAGCCCGGAACAAATCCGTGGGCAGGAAATCGGCGTCGCCAGCGATGTCTACTCGCTCGGCATCCTGCTCTACGAATTGCTCACCGGCTCCAGGCCGTACACGACAAACAGCTTGTCTCCCGGCGAGATCGAACGCAGCGTCTGCGAATCGATCCCGCCCGATCCAAGCTCGCGCGTGGCCATGATGCGGGCGACGCCCCCGGCGGGCCTGGATGACAAGCGCAGGCTGCGCGGCAAGTTGCGCGGCGATCTCGATCGCATCGTGATGAGCGCCCTGCGCAAGCAACCCGAACAACGTTACCAGAGCGCAGCCGCGTTCGCCGCCGATATCGGGCGTTACCTTTCGGGCCTGCCAGTCAAGGCGCGCGGCGCATCGCGGATCTATCGTGCGGGCAAATTCATCGCACGGCATCGGCTCGCCGTCGCTGCGACGGCATTCGCCTTTGCCGCGTTGATCGGTGGCCTGATCGCAGTGAGCTTGCAGGCTCGCGAGGCGCAAAGGCAACGTGACCTGGCCATCCAGGAAGCCAGTCGCGCGCAAAGTGCAAAGGAGTTCCTGGTCGAGCTGATCGGCCGTGCCGATCCCTACGAGAACTCCGGGTCGGCCACCCTGATCGGTGCGATCAAGCAATCCATCGCCGGCATCGAAGCGCGGTTCAAGGGGCAGCCGCAACTGGAAGCCGACATGCGCTATGCAATCGGCTTTGCCCTGCAGAACCTCGGCGAAATCGAACCGGCCCGCGAACAGCTGGAAACGGCGCTTGCCCTGCGCAAGCTGCATGGATCAAGACTGGATATCGCCGAGACCATCACCGCACTCGGCGTCATCGACTGGTGGAGAAGCGACTTCAAGGAAGGCGAGAAACACTTCCGGCTTGCACTTGATCTCATCGATACCGATCCATCGCCGCGGGCAAATGCGCTGCGCGTCGATGCCTTGATCAATTTCGCCGGCCTGCTCATCGATGCCGGCGACTTTGTGCGCAGTGAAAGCATCAGTCGCAAGGCGCTCGCTGCAGCGGAAGATTCCGAAATCCCCGCAGCGACCATGGCCACCCTTTGGGGCAACCTGGCCACCGCACAACAAGGCAACAGCAAACTCGACGAGGCGGCCGCTTCATTCGACAAGGCCCTCGAAACCCAACGCCAGGCGAGCGGCGAAATGAATCCCGCCTATGCTGTCGTGCTGAACAACCAGGCCCATTTGTTCATTGACCAGGGCAAACCTGAAAAGGCGATCGGCAACCTCAAGCGATCCCTGCAGATCCGACGCCAGACGCTCGGCAAGAATCACCCGCAAACCGCGACCGCGCTTTTCAATCTGGCCCACGTCCAAATCAAGGTGGGTGATTTCACCGCAGCGGAACGCAACGGACTGGAAGCCCTGCAGATAGCCGAAGCCAGCTACAAGCCCGGCCACCCGCGCATCGGCAAGGCCCACCAGGCACTCGCCGAACTCTATCTGCAGACAAACCAGCTTTCCCTGGCCCGCAAACACGCGCTGTACGCACAGACCATCTACAAGAAGGCCGATGGGGTCGACCCTGCCTGGATCGAGACGGCCGATTCGCTACTCGAAAGGATAGGCCAAAAAGGTGTTGGCCAATGATCCGTTGCGGGTCGAGTCAGCAGCCATCCCGCGAATCGCGATGACTCATTGCGTTCAGTGCGCTGATTCGAATCGCCACGATCAGTCGCTTCCGGGTCGCACCGCAATATCGGTCATGGCGGCCATTGCGCCCACTGACGGCGCCGCCACATGCGCTGACCGGTTCCAGCCGAAGAACTCAAGCACCTCGTCGCGTCGCGCCATCGCGTCGTTGAAGCCGAGATCGATCAACTCGCGGGTGTAGTCCGCCTCGAACAGCAGATAGCTTGCCAGGGCCGCGCCGCGCGCCGTTTCTCCGCGCCCGGACACGCCCATCGCACGCAGCAAGGCCCGGATCGCGAAAGGCAGGCTGCCGATGTGCCTGGCGGCAAGGTCATCGAGGCGTTCACTCGGCGAAATCATCAGCATGTCGATCGGGCGCAGTTGCGTATTTCCCAGCACCTCGGTCGGCAGCAGCTTCAAGGTGCTGTTGATGCGCTGCAGACGTTCGGCGTCCGCAGTCAGCGAATCGAGAAAGATGTTCGACAATGCATGGCCGGCAACCTGCGCAAGGTTCGGGTACTCGCTGCTGCCTGCGCGGGGGCCCGCAGGTTCGAAGATGCGTCCAGCGCCGACGATGAGAATTCGATCCGCGCCCAGATGGATGGCCGGTGAGATCGGCGCAGACTGACGCATCGAACCATCGCCGAAATATTCGATGCGCTCATCGATGCGCAACGGAACCGCCGGGAATACGAACGGAATCGCCGAGGAGGCAAGCAGATGCGCTACGTCGATCTCGCTGTTCACGGCGATCCGCTGCGAACGCGTCCATGGCTGGATGTCGTTGGTCGACTCGTAGAAAGTCACGTGCAAGCCCGAGCCATAACTCGATGCGGTGACCGCCAGTCCACGCAGATTCCCTTGCTGAATCAGTTCGCGGATGCGCGCCGGCCGCACCCATTCGCGCAGCGAATCCCGCAGCGGCGCATTGTCGAGCAGGGACTGCGGGCGCTTGCGCTGCAATCGCGGAATCAGCCAGCCAAACATCAACATCGCCAGCCAGCGTGCACCCGTGGAGATGATTCCCGGCAGATCGGCGCGATAGACCTGCCCGGCGCTGAAATTTGCCCAGACCTCAACGAGGTCGGCGACGGCGACACCGAAATCATCCGCACGCGACGCCAGTGCCGATGCGTTGATGGCCCCCGCCGAGGTGCCGGTGATGACCGGAAAGGGATTGCCCGCCGTGATTCCGGCCTCCCGCCGGATCTGCGCGATCGCCTTGAGCACGCCTACCTGGTAGCCCGCCCGCGCTCCGCCGCCGGTCAATACGAGCCCGGTGACCGCATTGTCATCATTCATCGGCAACCCATCCATTTTCCCTCCACAGCCCGGATCATCTCGCGATTTCGGCCGGGCATTGTATGCCGCTCGCGAAACGTGGGGCAAAATGCACTTTCCAGCGCGGCACTGGCACACCAGACCGGGATCCGGTGGCGTGCGCATCGACTGGCAATCCATATCTGATCCACCCCCGGCTCGATATCGCAAGCATGCGCCGGGATGACATTCGGCGTGGAGACAAACGAGGGCATCGACTCTCCGGGTTCGGAGGCTTTCAGCACCGTCTGACGGAAGTCGCCCAAGTGGCTATCGGGCCGGAATGTACGACCTGAGCCGGGTTTCCCCAGGCATCCCTGAACCACACCAATGGAGAAGAATACCTATGCCATGGGTTACGATCCCGGTGCCGGTTGTTGTCTGGCAGGATCCCATCCCCAGGACGGAATTGTCGATATGGCGAAATACACGAGAAATCTCCAGGCCATCTTCAGCACCTCGCCCGCCGGGACTTGATTGCGTGACTTCGATCTTGCGCATTCTTTATGTGGACGACTCCGCGCTTGAACGGGCGCTGGTCGCGCATTCGCTTGAACAGGCGAACGCTGAATTCGAGCTTGTCGAAGCCAGGAACTGCGAGGAGTTTGAAACCCTGTTGCATGACGGGCCCTGGGATCTTGTGCTGAGCGACTCCAATGTACTGGGCTTCGACGGCCTGCAGGTGCTGGATTTGGTACGCGTGGTCGCTCCCGCGCTGCCGGTCATCATCGTTGCGACAAGCGGCAACGACCAGCTGACTGCCGATGCGATCAGTCGGGGAGCAGCGGAGGTCGTGATCAAGACGGAGCCCGAAATCGGGCGGCTGCCGCAGACGATCCGGGCGACTCTCGAAAAGTACTGGCTGACCGCCAACCTCGGTCACAGCGTTTCGGAGATCGAGGCAATCCTGGAAGCCACCGCCGATGGCATCCTGGTGGTCGATGGCCAGCGCAAGGTCGTCTGCGCAAACCGCAAGTTCCAGGAACTCTGGAGGATTCCGGATGCGCTCATTGCCAGCCGTGACGACGCCAGGCTGCTCAAGCATGCCATCGACCAGCTGCTCGACCCCGATGCGTTCATGATTCTGGTCGAGCGTCTGTATGCCGATCCCCACGCAACCAGCGAGGACATTCTCGAGCTGAAAGACGGACGTGTCTTCGAGCGCTTCTCCAAGCCGCACTCGATCAACGGCGTTGCCCAGGGTCGCGTCTGGAGCTTTCGCGACATCACCCCGATCCAGTTGCAGACCCAGACGATCCAGCACCTCAACCGCCTGTACGCGGCGCTGAGTCAGATCAACCACGCCATCGCCATGGTCAAGACCCGAGACGGCCTGTTCGCAACCATTTGCGAAGCGCTGGTCGAAAAAGGCCAATTCAAGCTCGCCTGGATCGGCCTGAATGATCCGCTCACTTCAATCGTCAGCGTGGCCGGCCAGCATGGCGACCACATGGGCTACCTGAAGGGCATCCGGATACGCAGCGACGACACGCCTGAAGGCCGGGGTCCGGTCGGTCGTGCCATCCGCAGCGGGCAGCAGAGTATCGCCGATCTGGTCAATGAGCCGAGCACCATGCCATGGCGTACCGCAGCGTTGCGCAGTGACTTCCAGGCATGCGGTGCATTTCCCATCCGCCTGCGTGGAGACGTCTGCGGTGCCTTGGCGGTCTACGTGGGCAGCAGGGAATTCTTCGGCGTCGAGGAAAATCAGTTGCTGGTCGAAACCGCGAGGAATATCTCGTTTGCCCTGGATCATCTCGAAGGCGAGAACCAGCGCCGCGAGGCCGAAGCTGCCCTGGCCAGAAGCGAGAACCGCTTTCGCGTCATGTTCGAGCAGAGTTCCGACGCGCTGCTGATTCTCGATATCGAATCCGGCGGCTTCACCGACTGCAACAACGCGGCCTTGCGCCTGTTCGGTGCCAACGACAAGCAGGCGATGACCTTGCTGCGCCCCGAACAAATCTCTCCGCCACAGCAACCGGATGGGAGTGATTCCGCCGGGAAAGCACGGGCAATGATCGCCGCCGCGTTTTCACAGGGTGGGCATCAATTCGAGTGGACGCATCGACGCGTCGATGGAAGTGATTTTGTCGCCGATATCCAGTTGACGCCGATCACACTGGATGGCCAGCAACTGGTAATTGCCAACCTGCGCGACATCACCTGGCGCAAGCGCGATGAGCAGGCGCGTGGGGCACGCCAGCAAATCGCCGAACTCGCCCAGACCACGACCAGCCTGCCCGAATTGTGCGAGCAAGTGCACGCGATCATTGGAGAACTGCTCCCGGCAAGGAATTTCTTCGTCGCGATATACGACGACCGTCGAAATGAGGTGAGTTTCCCCTATTTCATCGATGAGAACGACCCGCCACCCGGCACCCTGGAACTGGATGCGGCCGGCTGGTCCGGGCACGTCATCAGAACCGGCAAGGCCATGCTCCTGACCCCGGACAACTCGTGGAACACACAGGGTTCCGACGGGCAGGTCGTGGGCACAAAACCCGTCGATTGGCTCGGCGTTCCACTGGAATCGAGATCCGGCACGATCGGCGCGCTGGTCGTGCAAAGCTACAGTGGTGCAGTGCGCTACACCGATGGCGATCAGACACTCCTCGAATTTGTCTCCAGCCAGGTCGCCACGGCGATCGAGCGCAAGCGCAGCGATGACGCCCTGCGCGAGAGCGAGTTGCGCCTCGAAGAAGCGCAAAGGCTGGGCCACCTGGGCAGTTGGAGCTGGGATCTGACCTCCGACACGCTGACCTGGTCGGACGAGCTATGTCGCATTTATGGCGTTGATCCGGAAAGGCATTTCGCAAGCTACCGGGATTTCCTCTCGCGCGTACACGTGGACGATCGCAGGGCGGTCAAAGACCTGGTGTCGCTTGCCATGAAGGACAAGCAGCCGTTTCACCACGAGACGCGAATCCTGCGCCCGAGCGGAGAGATTCGCACCGTGTTCGACAAGACCGAAGTTGTCCTCGACGAAAGCGGGCGGGTTACCGGAATGTTCGGTGCGTGTCTCGACATCACCGAAAGGAAGCTGGCCGAACGCATGGAGTCGGATCGTCGGCAGATCCTCGAGCAGGTCGCACAAAACCAGCAGTTGCCCGGCATCCTGTTGTCGATCGTCACCATGCTGGAAGCACAGATCACTGGATCGAGCATCAGCATCATGCTGCTGCGCAACGACCGTCTCTGGATTGGTGCCAACTCACAGTTGCTGACGGGCTATATCCACTCGCTGGAAGGAATGGCGATCGGACCCACCGCTGCATCCTGTGGAACAGCCAGCTATCTTGGTGAGGCGGTCATTGTCGAGGATATTGATTCCGACCCGCTGTGGTATGAGATACGGGATATCGCACTTTCGCATGGGCTGCGCGCCTGCTGGTCAATGCCGATACCTTCGCAGGACGGAGGCGTGCTGGGGACGCTCGCGGTCTATCGAAACGAACCCGGACGACCCAGCGCGCAAGAACAGGAGTTCATGGGCACCGCGACCCAGCTCTCGGCAGTCGCCATCGAGCATCGCCTGACGACGGACAGACTCTCGCACCACGCCCAGCACGATTCGCTGACTGGACTACCCAATCGCCTGTTGTTCCAGGATCGCCTCGAACAGGCACTGGCCTATGCACGACGCAATCGACAGCAGGTGGCGGTGCTCTACCTGGATCTGGATCGATTCAAGAACACCAATGACACGATGGGCCATACCGTCGGCGATGCCCTGTTGCGCGAAGTCGCGCGGCGCTTCAGGGGCTGCATCCGCAGCAGCGATACGTTGGCGCGCATTGGTGGCGACGAGTTCACTGTCGTGCTGACCGAGCTGGGCGATGCCCAGAACGCGATGCGCGTCGCCAACAACCTGCTCGAATCGCTGCGGGCGCCGGTACTGGTGGAAGATCATGAGATCTTTGTCAGCACTTCCGTTGGAATCAGCATCTTTCCGGGCGATGGCACAGATGGGGAGTCACTGTTGGCCAACGCCGATGTCGCCATGTATCGGGCCAAGGATCTGGGCCGCAACAACGTGCAGTGGTTCACCGCTCAAATGAACCAGAAGGCCAAAGAGCGTATGGCACTGGAGCGTCAGCTTCGACACGCTCTGATTGAAGGCCAGCTCAGTCTGCACTATCAGCCGCAATGCACCGCAAGCGGAGAGATCCGCTGCTTCGAGGCCCTCATGCGCTGGCAGAGCCCGGTACTCGGCCACGTGTCACCGGATCGTTTCATTCCGATTGCCGAGGAGAACGGCCTGATCGTGCCAATGGGCGAATGGGCCTTGCGCGAAGCCTGTGCGCAGATGGCCAAATGGCGCAATGCCGGACATCCCCACCTTCAGGTGGCCGTGAATGTTTCGGCGATCCAGTACAAACGTGCCGACTGGGTCGAGAGCGTGCGCAAGGCATTGCACGATACGCAACTGCCGCCAAGCGCGCTTGAGCTGGAGATTACCGAAGGGCTACTCCTGCATGATGTCGACGAAACCTCGGCCAAGCTGATGGAACTTCGCAAGCTCGGCGTCGGCATCGCCATCGACGATTTCGGCACCGGCTATTCGTCCCTGAGTTACCTGCACAAGCTCCCGGTCACCTCGCTGAAGATCGACAAGTCCTTTGTCAGCGAGATCGGATCCACATCACCGGAAGAAGCGAACGAGTCGCCGATCATTCGGACGATCATCGCCCTGGCCCACAACCTCGGACTTTCGGTAGTTGCCGAAGGTGTGGAAACCGCGGCGCAGCGTGAATTGCTGCTGGCCATGGGCTGCAATACGCTGCAAGGTTTTTACCTCCATCACCCGATGCCGCCGGGAGATGCCGGCGCACTGCTCGGCATCGCCCCGGAGTCAACGCCTGCGCATAAGCCGTCACCGGCGAAGCGCAGGAGCAAGGCAAACCCCGTTTCACCGACAACGGCAGGCTCAAAGCCACCTGCCGACAGCGCAAAATCGAATTCGGCAGCAGCAGCCAAACGCCGCACGTCACGCCGGAAATAGCACGGCAAGGGCGTTATTGATTGGGCCCGTCAATTGTATGGATCAGTGCTTCTCCCGTTGCGGGAGATGCATTTTCCACGACGGGTTCAAACTGTTTATGGGCCCAGTCAACTGGGGTCTGTCAGTCCTTTCCGGTTGAGGCGAAAACTCATCTGGGCGAGGACAGATTCTCGTCGACTTCCGGGCCCATCGTGGCCCCAAGGTTCAAAAACCCGCAGGTAGTCGACCGCACAGACAGGTTCACGGACCGGCCGGGCAAAGTCCGACCGACTGTCAGGGTACGAGATAGGGCTCATTGGCTGCCAGCGTGGCCAGTGGAACCGGCAGGCGGCAATCGGCAATCGATTGGCGTTTGTGCGAGGACCGGGAACCAAAGATCCGTGGTGGCAGCAGGTGCACCGACTCCACGCCGCTTCGCGCATCAACGCTCTTGCGCGTGCCTGTCGGTTTTTCCTTCCCTGCATCCGACTCTGTATCTGTACCCATGTCTGTGTCCGGGTCTGAATCTGCGTCTTTGTTCGTCTCGGCGCGAACCTTCGGGGTCTTTGCCGGGCGGATTCGAACGGGTTTGTCGACCACCAGGAGTTCGTCGATGACCGTGCGATTGCGTCCTTCGTGCTTTGCCCGATACATCGCGGCGTCTGCGCGTGCCCGCCAGTCGCTGGCAGTTTCGCTGCTGCGAAGGATGCTGGCACCGAGCGAAATGGTGACGGTCAGGTTGCCACAGCAGACTTGTTCCTGGATCGCAATACGAACCTTTTCCGCGATCTCATGGAGGGTGTCCGGGCTGGTATCCGGAATCAGCAGGGCGAATTCCTCTCCGCCAAGACGGAAGAAGCGGTCGTACCTGCGCGTGGTCCCGCGCACGGCATTGGCGACCTGGACCAGTACGTTGTCACCGGCATCGTGGCCATGGCGGTCGTTGATACGCTTGAAGTGATCGAGGTCGAAGATGATCAGGCCCAGCGACTTGCCATTGCGGGCACTCGTGGCCATGGCGATTTCCAGTTCCGCATTCAAGCCACGCCGGTTGCTCGCGCCGGTTAGCGGGTCGAGCAGGGCCAGATCCTCCAGTTGCCTGCGCTGCAGGTCGGTACGCCAGGCAAAGATGTAGGCGAAAGCGCAAACAACGATCGATGAGCTAAGGAAAGATGCCTTTTGTGCAGGATCGGGTAGCGCCAAGGCACTCGCCGCAACCGCAGCGATACCCATGGCCGAGATGACGGCGGCGCGCTTGCGCTCAATCAACAGGAAATTTGAAAGTATAACCGCATACATCCATGGCGGCCCGGACGATCCAGCCAGGTAGGCAATGGCGATGCAGCCCGCCGAATACGTGATCGCGAGGAACAATGCGACATGCTTGGCGTTTCCGCTGCGGTACGCGTACAGCGCGCCGAAACTTATGCAGGCAACATTCAATGTGTCAACCACGCCCGCGAGCATCTGACCATCGATAAAACGATAGACCGCAAACGGCAAGATCATCACGTTTGAGACGATCCCAAACGTGACCACAAGGGCAAGCTGGAAATCCTGGCGCAACCTGTCGGCCCACATAAAATCCGCCTGCCGGTTCCACCGGCTGGGTGAGGGTAGTGATCGTAGACTTTGCACCAATCAGGCCAAGCCTGCGAGCAGGAGTGTGCGCCGGTGCACACTAGGGCCAATTGCCCGCAAAAAGCATCAACAAAGTGTGCATCAGCTCACGCAATAGAGGCTGAAGTCGCAGGGTGCGGAATTGCATTGCCCGCTGGATAGGGGCCAGCGCGTTGCTTCGCCTGCGCGGAGCTGGAAACCAGGGCTTCCGGCCAGTCGAAACGTGACACCGGTCGTAGTTCGTCTCACCGCGCTGGAACGAATTCCTCGCCAGATGACAGGATCGCTCTCGATACGCCACTTCCACGGCCAAGACAAAGTGCGGCGACAATGGCAGAGCGCCAACGCGTTGTCCGCCGCCGAAGTCGACGATGGGCCGAACAAGGATTCGGCAACGTCAGAATCGGCATCCAGCCGTTGTCTGGCGGATTCCGGAATCTCCGCAACGAGTTCGCCGCCCCATTGTGCAGTCAGGCACCCCCAGGGTGTAGGTTGAGGTGTGCGCCACGTTAACCCCAACGGATTGCCATGCCGTCGGCGCGGAGGCGTTTCAGGTGTCACCTCGTTGGGGTTCGCAGGCTCACCGCCAACCTACGAAAAAGCAACCCAGGGCAGCCGGATTCTCGATACCGCCCTACCCGACTCCCCAGCGTTTTCCTGCAGACAAGGCGGCCACCTGAAGTCACGCTGCAAACCCGACCACAGTACGCACCTGGCGGCTGGCCACGCTGCTAATGTGTGCAACCGCTGGAGAAACCCATGATCAAGTGGCGCAATCGAGTTGAACGGCTTGATGCTGACCGATGTCCGCCAGGCCAAAGGTGATGAGTCTTCTCAACGATCGGATTGTTGAAGCGATTGCGACCACCGGCTGCTATGTGGGCGCGTCGGTGATCGATGCGCCCCTGGTGATCGCCTTGCGCGGGCGTCTGCAGATGTTGCACGCACGGCAAAGCCTGGTTGCCGCGCAGGTAGGTCGTGGCCCAACGCGCTCGTCCACGACGGATCTGCGAGGCGACTCGATCGCCTGGTTCGACCAGAACGCGCTTGACCCCGCAGAAACGCTCGCCATGGAATTGATCAACTCGCTTCGAGGGGCACTCAACAAGGCGCTCCATATCGGCGCGATGGACACCGAATGCCACTATGCACGCTATCCGGTTGGTGCTTCCTACAAGACCCATCTCGATCGCTTCGGCGATCATGATCTGCGCGTTGTTTCGCTGATCTTCTATCTCAATGCGCACTGGCAGGATCACGAGGGCGGTGAGCTGCTGATCCACCATCAATCCGGCAATTCAATCGAACGCGTGTTGCCTCACTGCGGCACGATGGTGGCGTTTCTCAGCGCACAGTTTCCGCACGAGGTATTGCCCGCCACGCGACCCCGCCTGGCGCTCACGGGCTGGATGCGCCGACGCGCCCTGGTCGGTCAGTAGCGAACTCGCGCTGCCAACCTCGGTTTCGAAGCGCGGAGATATCGTTGACTTGCATTGAGACACATCAGGCATACACCACCCGCACCTACAAAGGGCTCAGAGCCTGCCCCGAACCCCTTCCCGGGGACGAACGGCTGCAGTGAATCAGAACGTCACAGATCGATCCCCTGTTCGAGCTGCCGGCGAAGCCCGGCAGGTGGAAACCTCAACCTGGCGCAGGGGCCCCTGCTGCGGCGACTCGCCCGCTCAACCCCAACGCGTTCGCGCCTATACTCCGAACATGAACAAATGGACGTCAACCTCCATCCAGAAGCGTAGTGAACCATGCCCTGGTGTCTGATCATTGACAGCGCCCAGGGCCGCCGCCGGGTTCCGTTGAGCTCGTCCGGCACGCTGATGATCGGCAGTGATCCTGCCTGTCAGATATCGATCGACCAGCCAACTCTTTCACGCCAGCATCTGGCCCTGCACCTGTCCGACGCGCAACTTGCAATCGAGGATGTCGGTTCACGCAACGGCAGCTTTGTGGACAATCGCAGGCTTGAGCCCGGCGTGGCCGAGCCGATCACTTCTGCGACCCGTCTCCGGCTCGGTGATGTGGAGCTGTTGATCACCGGCATCGATGACGACGATGCAACCCCGCACACATCCACCGGCGCACCTGAAAGAGCTGCGCCTGACGGCAGTGTCAACGCGACCTTTGCCAGCGGCAGCGGAGATCGTTTTGTTCGCCAGCAGCTCCCCGTCCTGTTGAAACTGGCCGCAACGCGACCGGGCGCAACGGCGATGCTGCTGGCTTATGCCAATGCCTGCGCACAGTCCCTGCCATTGCGTCAGTTGCGCTTGACCGCGGCCGATGACGGCATCATTTTCGACTGGCATGTCGGCGAGCTGGCGGGCGGCAACCTGGTGGAACTGGTGCGCGATCAATGGCGCTGGACGATTGGCACCGAACAACCATTGGCCGCGGAGCGCCTGCAACATATCGCCGAGATCGGAGCTGGTCTGGCCAGGTTGGCAAGCAACGCATCCCGGAGCCAGCCGGAGCAGGCCGAAGCGCCCGTTGCAACCAGCAGTCTGGATGCTCAGGTGCAGCGGATTTACCGTCGCGCCACGCGGGTCGCCGACAGCGAAATCCACGTGCTCATCCGTGGCGAGTCGGGAACCGGAAAGGAGTTGCTGGCGCGTCATATCCACCAGGCTTCGGCTCGACGTGATGGCCCGTTTGTTGCCATAAACTGCGCTGCATTCTCCGAAGAAATGCTGGAGGCCGAGCTTTTCGGCGTGGTTCGCGGCGCAGCCACCGGCGTGGATGCGCGCGCGGGCATGTTTGAGCGCGCCGACCACGGCACGCTGTTTCTTGACGAGATCGGAGATATGGCTCCCGCCATGCAGGCGCGAATCCTGCGCGTGCTGCAGGAACGCGAGGTTCTGCGGGTCGGTGGTTCCATGCCGGTGAAGGTCGATGTGCGAGTCATCTCGGCAACCCATTGCGATATCGAGCGCATGCTTTCCGATGGCCGGTTCCGGCCGGATCTGATCCACCGTATCGCCGATTGGGAAGTGGAACTGCCGCCCTTGCGTGATCGGCCGGCGGATATCCTGCCGTTGGCAATGAGCTTCCTGCTGCGCTCGATCAAGACCCGTGGCCTGACGATTCGCGGCCTCAGTCGAGGTGCCGCGAATGCCTTGCTGGCCTATGAGTGGCCGGGAAACATCCGCGAGCTGGAACGGGAGATGGCGCGCGTCGCCGTGTTTCTCGATCAGGACAGCCTGGTCATGAGTGACGACCTGCGTGCCAACATTCGCCGTGCCCGGCAGGCAGGTGATGGCAAGCGTCTCGACCAGCAACTGGCCCGTGCCGAGCGCAACATCATTGCCCAGGCCATGCTCGCTTCCGGACAGCAGGCGAGCCTCGTCGCCGAGCAGTTGGGCATTTCGCGCTCGACCCTGTATCGGCGCTTGCGCGAGTTCGACTTGCTTCCGGAAGGAACCGAGGCCGGCGATCCCTGAAGGCCTCCCGGCAGGCAACGGTTGCAGGGTTGGCACGCAGCTGTTTCAGAGCTGACACGAAAAACCCGGCAAGGCCAGCCGGAATCTGAATAATCCCTTTTGTTTCAATCGTCTGCACGCGTAGTCTGCGCTGGCATAGCGGTTGCTATCGGAATTCCAGGGGTCGGCAAGACGGCGACGTTGCAGTTGCCGGGCCAGGCATCCGGGAGTCCATCATGAGCAGCCTCGACAATTTTCTCCTTCACTCCACAGCGTTCGACCAGCCGGATCGGGGATTGCTTCCGCGCGCCGGTGTGCTGGCGCTGGCCGTGATCGGTGTGTTCGCGCTGGTGCTGCCCTTGCACGCTGCCGCAGAGAGTTTTCCGGCGGTCGTACAACTGTCCAGTCTTGATGGCAGCAATGGCTTTCGCATCGACGGCAAGGCGGCTGGCGATGCGTTGGGCACTTCGGTCGCCGGCGCAGGTGATGTCAATGGAGACGGCTACGATGATCTCATCGTTGGCGCACCCTACGCGGGCTTCAACAACAACGGTGCCGGAAGTGCCTATGTGGTGTTCGGACATGCGGGAGCGTTCAGCCATCCACTGGCA
Source organism: uncultured Dokdonella sp. (assembly GCA_964390215.1). Lineage (GTDB taxonomy): Bacteria > Pseudomonadota > Gammaproteobacteria > Xanthomonadales > Rhodanobacteraceae > Dokdonella. The sequence continues at coordinate 59,555 of CAYMHF010000017.1, forward strand.
TTGACAAGCCTGGCCGGCAACAATGGTTTCCAAATCCCCGGTATTACCCCGGATGACCAGTTCGGTTTCTCGGTGAGCTCGGCTGGCGATATCAACGACGATGGTTATGCCGACATGTTCATTGGTGCCTGGGGCTCCGACACCAGCAATGCCGGTGCCGGCAGCGGCTACGTGCTGCTCGGCAAGAATGCCGGTTTCAATGCCACCGAATTCCTCCTGCTCACCGGCAGCAACGGCTTTGGCATCAACGGTGTGGCCGTGGGCGATGGCGCCGGCTTTTCCGTGGCTGCCGCCGGCGATCACAACGGCGATGGCTTTGATGACCTGATCCTTGGTGCGCCGCATGCCAATGCATCGGGCAGCAATTCCGGGAAGAGTTATGTGGTGTTCGGCAAAGCCGGTGGCTTTCCCTCGATGCTGGCCCTGTCCGGAATGATCGGTGGCAGCAGCGGCTACGCGCTTGCCGGAGAGATGGCGGGTGGCTATTCAGGGCGTTCGGTCAGCAGCGCTGGCGATGTCAACGGCGATGGTTATGCCGATGTGATCATCGGCGCAGACCATGATGATCCTCTGACCGGCTATCACGGCAGCAGCTACCTGGTATTCGGCAAGCCGGGGGTTTTCACGACGTCGATGGCGCTGTCCAGTCTGGATGGCAACAACGGCTTTCGCCTGGATTCTCCGGCAGAGTACGACCAGAGTGGCGTTTCCGTGGACAGCGCCGGCGATATCAACGGCGACGGCTATGCCGATCTGATCATCGGCGCTCCCGGCTCCACACCTGCCGGCTTCAACTCCGGCAGCAGCTATGTGGTTTTTGGTCATTCGGGAAACTTTGCTCATCCACTCCAACTGGTCGGCTTGAACGGCAACAATGGCTTTCGCCTGGACGGCGGGCAGGCATTCGCCAAATCCGGCATCGCCGTCAGCGCTGCCGGTGACATCAATGGCGATGGCGTGGACGATCTGTTGATCGGCGCCAGTCTGGCTGATACGCCCATACCGGATGCCGGACGCAGCTACGTGGTGTTTGGCCGGATCGGCGGCGGGTTTCCGCACCCGCTGTCTCTGTCCAGCTTGAATGGCAGCAACGGTTTTCGCCTCGACGGCATCGATGCCCATGATTTTTCAGGTCGATCAGTGAGCGCCGCCGGCGATATCAACGGTGACGGCGTCGCTGATCTGGTCATTGGTGCACCGGGAGGAGGGGCCAATGGCAAACCGGATTCGGGCAGCAGCTATGTCGTGTTCGGACGCAACACCGATCGCCTGTTTGCTGACGGCTTCGAGTCTTGAGCATCGGCATGTACGGATCTTGCCCGGAACCAAATTGCGGCATCACCCGCAGGTACGGCGGAATGGCGAAGCTTGCTGGACCATCGACAGCTTGCTCAAGGCCGATCTGGTTACGCGTGGCGACGCGCAAAGCATTCACCAGCCAGGAGAAAGCCGATGTTTGACCGAAGCAACGAACAGGTTCGCTGTGGGCAATGCCGATGGTCGGGGATCCTCGATGAGGTCGTAATCGAGTTGGTCATCGACGGGGTCGGCCATCGTTGTCCGGCCTGTCAGCAATTGCTGCGAATTCCGGAGCGTCTGGCGCCGCGCCGCCGCAACGTTGACCGCTTCGCCGCAGGCAGCGACGACCTGGCCGGCTCACCGTTCCGCAGCTTGCGCATACCGCGGCCCTGAGGCGGCAACGGGATTGATCAACCTCGGCGCCTGCTGCCCGGCCTGTGCCAGGCCTGCAACCGGGTTGTGCCACGGCTGCGACCAAAGCCTCTGCCAATACTCGGCCGGGCGCCGCAAAAAGCTTTGCGTTCAACAGGTTGGAGTATCAAGTTGGCATGGCATGGCGCTTGCTGAAAGCAGCGGGTAGCCCTCAAGGAGAACCCGTCATGTCGATCCTGTTGCGTCGCCTCGCCAGCTTCTGTTTGCTTGCCGTCCTGTCGTGCGCCTCGTCGTCCGTCGCCGCTGCGATCCTGCGCGTCGGCGCGGGTTGCACCTACACCACGCCGCAGGCGGCATTCACGGCTGCGGCCGGCAGCGGCGATACCGTGCGTATCCGCAGCGGCAACTACCCCGGACCGTTCGTGATCGGCAAGTCGATACGCGTCGAAGGTGGCTACGATGATTGCAGCACGACGGCCCGCGCCGGGCGCAGTGATTTTTTCGGCAGCGCGCCGACGGCCAGCAGCGAATCCCTGTTGCGTATCACTTCGCTCATCGGACAGGTGGTGCTCGATCGCATCACCCTGAGGGACAACTACCGCAGCAGTGGCGATGGCGGCGGCATTCATGTGACTTCGGCCAAGCTCATCCTGAGCGATGTCGAGATTCGTAACAACCGTGCGCAAAATGGTAATGGTGGGGGAATCTACCTCGACAATGCCAGCGTCGAACTGCTCGAAGACGCCACGGTGCTGATCTCCGCCAATCGCGCCAATGCCGGTGGAGCGATCGCCGCCAATGGCGACCATGCGCGCATCCTGTTCGACCTGGGTGCAATCGGAGGCGCGGCCAGCCTGCGCAACAACCAGGTCAACGCCAGCTCGGGCACGGCACTGGGCAGCGCGATCTATCTCTACAACGGCGCTGACGCCAGCCTGATCGATACCATTATCGAGATCGACAGCGGACAACCCTTCGGTGCCCGCTCGGCTATCGAAGTAGCCGCCAGTCCGTTGATCTCGGGCCTGAGCATGCGCGACAGTGATCTGCTGTTTCACGATTCTACGCGCTACACGGCGATCATCGCCCTGGGCAGCAATGCCAATATCCAGATCAGTGACACCTTGATTGACGGCTGGCGCGGCGGGCTGATTCTGCGCGACGGCAGTGCGGTTCTGAACCGGGTGCAGTTTCATGCCAATGACACCCGCCAAGGGTCGCTGGGCGGATCCGGTGCGGGCATCCGCCTGCTCGGCAACGCCACCCTCGAAGGGCATTCGCTGCAATTCATCGACAATCTGGCCAGTGAGGGTGGCGCCATCGCGGCGCTGGAAAACGCCAGCTGGTCCGTGTCCGGTGCTCCGGGCCTGCCGACCCGCTTCATTGGCAACCAGGCAATCGCGGCGGGTGGCCTGGGTGGCGCGATCCTGCACAACTCGACCGGCACGGGCAGCATCAATGCCGACCCTCTCGATTATGGGCTGGTTGAATTCCGTGACAACAAGGCCTTTCCGCTTTCCGGCGCGTCGGCCTCCAGCCACGGTGGCGCAATCCATGTCGATGCCGTGCCGTCTGCGCAACTGAATCTGCATTCGCCGCTGATTTTTGAGGCCAACTTAGCCGGTGGCAGTGGCGAAGCGATCAATCTCAACAACAGCAATCTCAGTCTCGATGCCCGGACTGGAGAACTCGTAACTTTTTTGAACAATAGCGCTTTTTCGAACGGCGGCGCAATCAGCAAGACCGGCGGCAGTATCGTGCTGATCAATACTGGCACGGGCACCCACGGAACCGCGCTGTTCAGTGGCAATTCCGCCGACGTCAATGGCGGTTCAATTGCATCCGATGGCGCCGGGGAGCTGCGCATCCAGGCGCCGGTACAGTTTGTCAATCCAGCGGCGTATGGGAGTTCCAACTACGGCGGCCACATCTACGCCCATGCGTCAGCAGGTCAACTGTCGACGCTTGAGCTTCAGGGCTGGGATGGCAGCGGTCGCGGCATCGTCATCGCCGGCGGCAGAGCCGATTATCAGGGCGGCGGTGCCTTCCTTAGCGGAGTTGCCGCCACCCTGGACTGGGTGCAGCTCGGCCTGCAGTCCCAGCCGAACACGGCGTTTGCCGAGGACGGCGCCAATCTCGCCGTGACCGGCAGCGCTGCCTCGGTCAGCTTGCGCAACAGCTCGTTGCGCTACGGTCACCAGAGCAACTCGCTTGGCGGCGGCAGCGGCCATGGCCTGCTGGTCAGCAGCGGAGCACAGGTACTGATGAAGTCGGTATTCGGCGTGCTCGGAACACCGCCTGCCCCGGGCGAAGCCTGGCCATGTGATCCGGCCAGCCTGGCGCATGATCGTCATTGCAGCGAAATTGCCGACAATGGTGATGCCAATACCAGGGGTTCGGTGGAGGTCGGCAGCAATGCGCAACTGACCCTGGATGGCGTGAGCATCAATCGCAATCAAGGCACCCAGGCGGCCATGATCATCCAGAGTGGAGGCAGCGTCATCGCCCGGAATGTGCGGATCAGCAAGAATGGCGGAGGCGTGAAACTGCACGCAGGTGCGCAGATGCTCGCTGAGCACCTGACCGTGGCCGGCAATACCGGTACTGCGATCGACCTGGCCGACTCACCGGCCACCTCTCTGGAGCTTTCGCGCTCGATTGTCTGGGCCAACGCGGCAGGCATCGTCAAGGGTGCCCAGGCCAGCTTGCCGATCGAATGCAATATCAGCCAGACCGCGGCGTATGGCCTGAATGCCGACCCCCACTTTGTCGACAGCCTGCGCGGTCTCTACCGGATCGGCGCCGGCTCGTCCGCGCTGGATCTTTGCCCGGGTTCCGGTTCCGTGATTGATCTGGATGGCGATGCCCGCCCCCAGGGTGTGAACTACGATGCCGGCGCATTCGAGGGGCTTGCCGTGGTCAATCCGGATCTCATCTTCATCGACGGATTCGAGTAGAGCGCGGCATTCTCCGGGCAGGTGCCTGCGACTACTGCTGGTTGGCCGCCGCAGCCTGCGCAGCCATTGCCTGCCAGCGAACGGCATAGGAAGGATTCGACTTCTGGCAGCGCTTGAAAGCCGCATCGGCGGAGGCGATGCGCGAAGACGGTTGCAAGCCGGCACGAATGATGGCGTGGCTGGCCAGCAGCCAGTCGAACTCGGCCGCGTTGCATTGCACGATGGAGTCGTTGGCGCCGCGTGGATGTGCGAGCAAGGCCTTTACTGTTGCCTCGCCCTGGTCGATGACCCTCGCTACCGGCTGATCGTTGTGCAATCCCCAGCTGAGCCGTGCGACAACCCATTCCAGGCGCTGGCGGGTGGCCGAATAGAATTCATCGGGATCCTGTTCCGCACTGGACAGATAGCGGTCGGCAGCAGCGAACGCGGCCGCCGTGTCGGCGGCGTTGGATTCGCCAGAGGCGATGGCGGTTTCCAGCGCCAGCCAGGCCAGCAGACTCTGATCGAGAGCGACCTTCGCCAGCGCTGCCTCGCGGACGATCGATTGCGCCTGCAGCAGGCGTTCATCGCGTCGCAACCCCCGTGAGCGTGCCAGTTCGGCATAGGTTGCCAACTGGGCGATCGGCTGGGCATATCCGTCTACCCGCTCGGGTGCCGCCTGGCGCAGCCGCGAAAACAGCTGCAGCGCATGATCCAGGCGGGGTTCCGCATCGGCGAACGCAGCGACATCCGCTGCCCAGTTGGCTGTTGCACCCCAAAGGTCACCAAGGTTCGCGCCCTGACTGAACAAGGTATCGGGGTCATCCGGTGTCCGCGCAAGCACTTCATCCAGCAGCGCAATGGCCTCGTTCATGGTTGACGTAGCAGCGCTCATGTCTGCATTGCGCAATATATAGAACTGAAACACAAGGGCCAAACCAAGCGCATTGATGGTCTCCGGATCTTGTGGGCGCAAGCGCCTTGCCTCGCGCAGTGCAACCAAGGCGGGCTGATAGGACGCGGCCATGGATTCTTCGCGATGGTTGTTGATCTGACGTGCGCGCTCGGCCAGCAGGCGCCCTTGCAGCAGCATCGCCGAGGCAAAGCCGGGAGCCTCGGAGAGCAGCGGCTTGAGCATCTCCAGGGCTGCATCGTAGAGGGCTTGCCCGCCGACCAGATCATCAGCCAGGCGGCCAGCCTGGAGATAGCGTGCACGTGCACCGATCAAACGGGCGCGAAGCAAGGTTGGCGATGTGCGTACCGCCAGATCGGCATGCTGGATCGCGGCAATCAGGGCATCATCCATGGCGCTGCGTTCATTACGCAGATCATGAATATTGGCTATGGCTTCCCAGGCAGCGGCCAGCGATTCGTGGGTGACCGGATCGGAAGGGTTGGCGATCAGGGCGGCGGCACAGCCGGAATGCAAGGCGTACGGAGAAGTCGGAGCGCTGGCGGCGTTCGACAATCGCTGGTGCAGTGCACCGACCGCTGCATCGCAGGCGCGCCGCAGCACTCGGCCATCGCTGCGTGCGGTGATCGCAGCCGATTCGAATGTTGCCTGTGCTTGCGCATAAGCGGCGAGCGCCGAGCTGTGGTCGCCATGCGCGGCAAGACGTGCAGCCTCGGCCATGTACAGATCGCCTGACATCCACTTTGCCGCATATTCGGCAGCCGGCTCGTCAGGCACCCGCCCGAGTGCCTGGCGCGCCTCGGCGAATTGACCATCGACCAGCAGCAGGCGAACCTGCTCCAGTCCGCCGCGAGCGGCAATTTGATCGAGGAATGCCCTTGCCGGCTGCAAATGGCGGACACGCGCACCCGCCAGCGCAGCCTCACGTTCAGGTTCGGGCAGATCGGCAAATCGATCAGCAACCATGGCATACAAATGCAGATGTGCGGATGCGAGTGCGTGCTGGTCAACTTCATCCGCCAAACTATTCTGCAGCAATGGCGTCAACGCGTTCACGACCTCCTCGTAGTTGCCCAAAGCCAGTGCCGACAAGCCAACAGAGCGGCTGGCCACGGCACGGATTTCCTGGCTCTCACGGCGAAGATGGGTGGTAGCCTCGCTGCCGAGTGCGGCCAAGGCGTCGCGCTCCGGCCGCAGATCATGCAGTGGTGCCAGATGGGCGATCTGCATGCGATTGCGCACGATCTCCTGGGTCGCACCCAATTCCCGCGCCAGACGCTCGCGACGACCGGCCTCGATTTGCGAAAACACCAAACCGACCAGGCTCAGCAGAATGGTGAAGCTCAACAGCAGGCCGATGCTCCATGCGGCGCGATTGCGCAGCCAGCTGCGGCGCAACGCAAAGCCGATACCGGTGTCGCGCGCACGCACCGACAGACCCGCACGGAAGCGCTGCAAATCTTCGCGGATCGCGCTGACATCCGGATAGCGACGTTCCGGATTGCGCTCCAGACACTGCATGCAGATACGCGCAAGCGGGCTCGGTATCCCCGGCTTGTGGACACGCGGGCTGACCACGTCCTCAATGACGATCTGCGCCATGACCTCGGCGGCCGAAGTGCCGAGGTGTGGCGAGCGATCACACAGGGCCCGGTAGAGCAGGCATCCCATAGCCCAGACATCGGTGCGCCGATCGATGCGACTGCGTTCACCGCTGACCTGCTCGGGCGACATGCTGTCCGGTGTGCCGACAATTTCGCCGGTGGCGGTCAACGAACTGGCCGGGTCGAACTCATTGCGGGCAATGCCAAAATCCATCACCACCGGGGTCAGACGCCCCTGGGCATCCTGCTCGACAAGGATGTTGGCCGGCTTCAGATCGCGATGAATCAGTCCGGCGGCATGCGCCGCTTCCACACCGCGGCAGACATCGATCAGCAAATCGACGCGCGCGTCCAGCGACAAGGTCTGCCAGGCCTGATCCAGCGGCATGCCCTTGATCAGGGGCATCAGGATCCACGGCCCGCTTTCGCTTTGGCCGAACTCGAAGATAGCGCAGACATTGCTGTGTTCGATACGCGCCAGCACGGCGGCTTCGCGCTGCATGCGGCGCACCGAGTCGGCATCCAGCGACGTCAGCATCTTGATCGCAACCGGACATTGCCGCTGCGGATCAAAGCCCTCGAAAACAACACCCATGGCACCCTTGCCGATGCGCATCAGGGTGCCGAATCGATCATTCAAGCGTGTGGAATCTGTCACTCAACCCCCCGGGATTTCGCCGGACTGGATCCAATGTAGCCCATCTCCGGCGTACCGCGGCGACATCGAACCGCCCGAGCGGCACTCCCGGACTATTCATGAGCACGCGCGATGATCGCGCAGGGCATCGGATTCACACGGATTTTCAAGGCCGAGCGTCGACACTGCTCCAAAAAATCCGTGGCTGCGCGGAACACCAGCGCACAAATCGCCTTGATCCACTCATCTTGAAGCGGACTCTTCCCTGCGGCCTGCATGCGCTGTGCGAGCGGCTAGAAAAGCCTCGATCTGCGCCGCCGGCATGGGTCTGCCGAAATAATAACCCTGCGCCTCATTGCAGCCCTGCTCACGCAGGAAATCAAGTTGCTCGGCTGTCTCAACACCTTCGGCAATGGTCTGCAAGCCGAGACTTCGGGCCATGCTGATGATTGCCGCCACGATCGCCCGATCCTCGCCGTCGGTGCTGATGTCCTGGATAAAGGATTTGTCGATCTTGAGTTTGTATACCTTAAATTTTTTCAAGTAACTAAGCGACGAATAGCCGGTGCCGAAATCATCTATTGACAGGCGAACGCCGAAATGATGCAGCGCGTTCATCACCTCGATTGCGCCTTGCGGATCATGCATCGCCACACTTTCGGTCAATTCAAGTTCGAGCAACTCGGCCGGCAGACTGGCTTCATCCAGAATACTTTCAACCAGACTGGGCAGACTGCGGTGGCGAAACTGCGTGGCGGACAGGTTGACCGCCATGACCATCGACGGATAGCCGTGATCCAGCCAGTGCTTGAGCTGGCCTACGGCAGTTCGTATCACCCACTCGCCGATCGGAAGGATCAAGCCGCAATCCTCGGCCACCGGAATGAACTCCGCCGGAGAAATCGAACCAAGCTCGGGGTGATCCCAACGCAGCAAGGCTTCGAGCCCGATGATGGTGCCATCGCCGATGGAAATTTGCGGCTGGTAATGCAGCCGCAACTGATCCTGCTCCAGCGCGTGATGCAACGCATTGACCAGCTGCATGTGCCGGGTCGCACTCGCCTGCATCTCGGCGGTAAAGAACCGGTAGCCATTGCGGCCCTCCGCCTTGGCGCGATACATCGCCGTATCTGCACTTCTGGACAACATCTCCGGGCACTCGCCATCATCCGGGTAAATGGCAATGCCGATCGAAGCGGTGACAATGAGGGCGTATTGCTCAACCTGATAGGGCTTCGAGATCGCCTCAAGCACTTTGTCCACGACCTGTGCCGCCCCCTGGGCATCGGTGTCGGGCAGCACCAGGATGAACTCGTCGCCACCCAGCCGTGAGGCTATATCCGACTCGCGCAACACCCTCTTCAAACGCGCGCCCGCCTCGACAAGAAAAGCATCCCCCACGCCGTGCCCCAGCGTATCGTTGATTTCCTTGAATCGATCGAGGTCAATGAATATCACCGCCAGGTTGCCGTTGGTGCGCTTGACCAGGCTGATTGCGTATTGCAAGTGATCGGCCAGCAGGTTGCGGTTCGGCAGACCGGTGAGCGCGTCGAAATTGGCCAGATACTGAATCCGCTCTTCGGAGTATTTGCGCTCGGTGATATCCCGACTGATACCCAGCAATGACTCGATCTCGCCATCGGCACCGCGCATCGGGGCCGCATGGGTCTCAAGCCAGCGTCGCGTGCCTTTGCGCCCGACGATTTCAAACTCCAGTATTCCGCTCTCGCCCTTCATCACGCGCTGGTGCAAAGCCATGAATGGCTCGCGATGCTCGGGCAACAGAAATGACTGCAGGCTGCGCTTTCTCGCCTCCTCGACGGATTCCACTTCGAGCATGGCCAGGCCAGCCGCATTCATTTCCAGCAGGTTGCCGGCGCGGCTGATCACCTTCACGCACTCCGGCTCGGTCTCGATGATGGTGCGCAGGCGCGACTCGCTGGCGCGCAGCTTCTCTTCGCTGAGCTTGCGACTGGCTTCGCTGGCAAAGCGATCCAGCGCAACGCTGATGTCCATCGCCATCTCGACCAGCAGGCGCTGTGTCGGCTCGTCGAAGGCATCACGCATATCCGAGTAAACCACCAATGCGCCGACTGGCACTCCGTTTTGATGCAAGGGAATCGACGCGACCGAGTTCCAGCCATGCTTGGCCGCACTCTCGTGCCAGGGCACCGTTGACGGGTCGTGCAGAAAATCCTGACACCAGTGTGGGCGGTTCTCACGCATGGACGTGCCCACCGGACCGAAGCTCCGGGGGTCATTGCCGTGCAAGGGGATCTCGAATGAGTCGAGGTAGTCGCCACACGCACCAAACGCGGCGACCGGGCGAATCACACCCGCGCTCTCGTCGACCACGCCGATCCATGCCATCTGCATGCCGCCAAATTCGACCGCGCTTTGGCAGATCTGCGGGAACAACTTGGCCTCACTGGAGCACCGCATGATCGCCTGGTTGCACTGGCTGAGCGCCGCGTACAGGCCGGTCATCCGCTGCAGTGCCTCCTCCGCCCGCTTGAGCCCGGTGATGTCGATCATGGTGCCGAGCAAGACATCGGCATCCTTGCCTGCATCGTGGATCAGCTCAGCCTGCGCATGCACCCAGATCACGCCGCCATCCGGGTGAACGATGCGATGATTCACATCGTGCTTGCCGAGGCCCAGCTTCGCCCGTTCCATCCCGCTGCGCACCAGCTCCAGATCATCCTCATGAACCATTCGGGCGATCATTTCGGGCCTGATCGATTCCGCCTGGCGATCGAGATCGTAGAGACGACAGGCCTCATCCGAGCAATAGATCGCGTCGGTCTTCAGGTTCCATTCGATGAAACCCAGATGCGCCATCTGCTGCACCTTGAGCAGTCGATCCTCTTTCACTTTCAGCGCGGTTTCTTCCCGCTTGCGACTGATCGCGATCGAGGCGAGGTGCACCGCAGACTCCATCAGCCGCACGTGTTCCGGCCCGGGCAAGGCCGGATGCCGGTAGTACAGGGCGAAGGTGCCAAGCACGCGACCATCACGATCCAGGATCGGCTGTGACCACGCAGCGACCAGACCAAGCGGCAAGGCCACGGCCCGGTAGTTGTCCCACAAGGGATCGGTGCGCAGATCCTCCACATACACCGCCTCGCCGCGGAATGCTGCCGTTCCACAGGAACCCGCCATTGGCCCGATGGGTTGCCCATCAATCGCTTCCACAAATTCAGCCGGCAGGCTTGGCGCGGCCCCGTGGCGCACATGCACGCCATCATCATCGAGCAAGAGCACGGAACCCAGCATGCCGGCTGACTGATTTTCGATCGCCCGCACCAGCGTCGCCAGGGTCGACGCCATTCCAGCGCCTGCCACGATCATCTCCAGCACCTGCTTCTGACCAGCCAGCCAGGTTTCAGTCCGCTTGCGGGCGCTGATGTCATTGGCGATGCCGAGAATCTGGCTGACCTGACCGTCCCCGCCTCGGGAGAATGGCGTCTCTGTGCTGATCACCCAGCGCCAGTTACCTTCGATGTCACGTATGCGGTACTCGATTGAGCGCGAATCCGCATCGTCAGCCTTCCGCCATGCCTGATGATGCGCAAGGATCGCAGGCCGATCATCCGCATGAAACAGATCCAGTATGTCGCTGCCCTTGGCTTCGATTTGATCCGCCGAGTAACCAAAGGTCGCAAGGAAATGCCGATTGACGTAGACGTTTCGTTGTTCCACCAGGTCGTAGATATAGACGGTGCCGGGTTCGGTATCGAGGACGCGCCGCAGGAAATGTTCCTTCTCCTTCAGTGCCAAATCATGCTGCTTGCGCTGGGTGATATCGCGCACGCACGCAAGAATGACCCGCTCATCCCTTAACATGATCGGCTTCGAATGGATTTCGACGGCCAGCTGTGTGCCATCACGGCGCTGGTGCAGCGATTCGAAGATCGCCGTCGATGCGAGCGAGTCATGCAACCTGCCCGGCACCTCGCCCCGAATGTCCGGCGCGGCAAGCTCGGCAGCATTGAGCTGCCTCAGATCCTCGATGCGGTAGCCATAGCACTGCACCGCTGCCAGGTTTGCATCGAGAATGCGGCCGTTCGGATCGAGGATGAAAGTTGCATCAGGGCTCGCATCAAACAGCGCCTGAAAATCAGCGCCCGCCAAACCCGGCAAAGTTCTTTCCATGTTGTCTCCTCGCACACCGTCAACGGCCTTGTCGGGTGAATGCAACTTCCGTCTGCCAGCTTCCGCAAAAAGCCTGTCCAGCCTGCGTTCAATGGCTGAAACACAGCGCCAGCGCCGCGCCTCTTTCGGCCTCTCCTCCTTCGCAGGGCTGCGCCAGGCATTACATGCCGGTGAAGGCGTCGCGTGTTGAGTGGCCGATCCGCTGCCCACGCTACCAGCAGATTGGCACGGATGCCAACGACTGGTCACTGCCAACGATGCCAGGCTCGATGAGCCGGATCAACGGCAGGCAGCCCCTGGCTCGGAGCCTCTTGGTACTTGGCAAGATCGGACTGCGCAAGCCAGAACGGAATCAGGCTTGAATGGATTTGCGGACTTTTTCGGCAATCCGGCAGCCGCGCCACACGCCGCAAGTGCGTCGCACTGATGCGTCAGCTGTGACCGACGATGGCGACCGATTCGCCTGCTGCGCATTGGAACAGACGGTAACCAGGATCGATGAACCGGGAACTGGCGGATTCGCGCACGGTTTCGCATTGATCCAGGCCAATGCGGGCCCTGCCCCTGCCTGGAATCTGACTCTTGCCGACGGCTTCGAGCGACCCGATCGGGAATATTTCATGACTCGAAAAGCTGCTCCAGCTTGCATCGCCGGCTCACCATCGAAACAGGACAGGCAAGATCCTGCCGGCGCAACGGTACAAGGCGCGAAGCAAGAGACGGGTCAGGAGCGTGCTCGATACAGAAGGTATCCCCGCTGCCAAGCCGTTGTCTGGGACAGGTGTCGCGCGCTTGCGGACGGGCAGCACGGTTCGGCTGTCCGCTCACGGCGTCACCTCGAATCCGTCTGCAAAGATCCGATCCAGATACTCGACGCCACCCATGTCGCAGCGCGCACCGCCGCCATCGCCATCGATCGGGCGAACCAGCCCGTCCTGGTCCACGTCCAGGCAACTTCCCCCGAAGCCCAGCATCTGCGGATCACCATGATCAATGGCCGGACTGTTGCGGCTGAGGTTATGCACCGGTGTGACGCCGTAGCGCAAACCAAGCGGCTGCAGCAGCGGATTGACATTGGCCAGGTTGCCGGTGCCGGTCGCGAGTCGACAACTGCCATCACTGTCGAGGCTGTAATCCTGATTGCTTGCAAACGTCCCGCCAAAACTGCAGTCACTCGCCGCATTCTGCGCAATGATCGAATTACGCAACGTACTGATGTGGGCGCTGGAAAAACCACCGAACTGGTAGCCGACTTGACTGCCTGTGATGGTGACATGATTCAACAAGGCGGTCGTCGCATAAATCGCAATAGCATTTGGCAAATTGTTGCTGAATGTGCTGTTCTCGATGTTCGTCGGCGACTTCACTTGGACTGCAGCTCGGAAAAAGCTGCCAAGTCCGACGTTATCCTGGATCGTGCTTCTCGCGATGATGATCTCATCGCCGGGATCGGGGCCGCCATCGGCATCCTTGATGGCACTGCCGAAAGGATTGGTGATGCCGAGGTCAAGCGCCGTGTTCGCGCGCAATACGGATGAATACACGGCGAGCCGACCTCGTGTGTAGATGCCGCCGCCGGCGTTGGCCTCGTTGTCTTCCACCCTACAGTATCCGAGCACGAGATCCGTGCCATCTTCCGCCCGAATGCCACCCCCCAAGGGTGAGGCCGGATCAATCGCGCTGCCGTTGACGATGGCCAGGTTGCTCAATGTCACCGTTCCCGCATTGGGTCGAATGTCGAATACGCGATCGATGCCGTTCGCATCGATGACAGGCCGGCTGGCCGGAGAGGAAACTGACGGCGTCCTGATCAGCACTGCCTCGGTGATGTCGAGATCGCCAGTTGCGCCCGCATCTTCGTTGCGGCCGCTGCGATCCAGCACAATGTGCGCACTGAAAGGCACGACGATGGTGTCGGAACCCGGAAGACTGTTGGCCTCCATGATGGCCGCACGCAGCGTGCAGCGCTGATCGGCAGGAACCGCCATCGACCAGGCACAGATGCCGTCGCCCGGCGACATGTCGGCACGGTCGATCGCCGTATTGTTGACATTGAATGTGGCTGCTGCGGCCTGAACACAGATCAAGGTAGCCAGGATGGCCAGCAATTGACGTGACATGGAAGCACCTCCTCATGGTCAACATGTGCGCCCCTGAAGAATCGCAATTTGGCGAGGAATCGGGACAGCGGACCAAATCGGCCACATAACCGCGGCGTCCTGCCCCCGTTGGAGCAGGTGATCTGAACCCGGATTGAGGTTGCCCCCGAGCAAGGGTTTGATTATTCACGCACCGGTGGTGGCAGGGCTCCGTCGCCTCTCAAGCAGCGAGGAACCCGTCCATTCGCGCAGTTGTTCGAGACATCGAATTGCAGATATGCATTATGCAGCCTCAAATACCCTGCGCTTGATACTGCTCAACCGCCTGCATCGCCTCAATGCCATACACCACCGACGGGCCGCCGCCCATGAGTATCGCCACGGACACCGTTTCCAGAACTTCTTGCTTGCTTGCGCCAGCCTGGAGCGCATCATGCACGTGGTATGTGATGCACCCATCGCAACGAACCGTGATCGCAATGCCCAGCGCAATCAGCTCCTTGATCTTGCGATCCAGTGCCCCCGCCTTCAGGCTGGCCTCGTGCAGCGCACCGAAGCCCTGCATCACTTCCGGGACAGCCGAGCCCAGATTGTCCATCCAGGCATTGAGTTCCTTGTAGTGCGCGGGAAAGTCTTTCATGGTTTTCTCCAACGTGTTTGATTCGAGCGGGATTTCCCGCACGTCTGCGAAGTCGACGATCAGCGGCTCGGGCGACGGAAATGCCCGGCATGCCCACATTCCATTTTCCCGAATGTATCTCGATGCACGATCAGGCGGCGACTACCAGCCTTCCAGCAGTCCGCCATCGGCGAAATCCCAGATGAAATAGACGTAGCCGCGCCAGTCGTAGCGGTCGGTGGCGTTGATCGGCAACTCGACGCCCACGTTCAGCGCGATGTTGCCGCGCTTGTTCAGGCCAATGCGTGCCTGCGGCAGCACGGAAACCTGCACGGCATCCTTGCGTGTGGCGCCGGTTCCGCGCTCGAACGGCACCTCGGCGACAAGTTCCAGGGCCGGGAATACGTTGCGTGGTACGGTCGTGTGCGTCCAATGCACGATGCCGGCGATTTCCGCGCTGCTATTGTCGGAATCCTCCAGATCCAGCTTCAGCCGGCCGCTGCCCTGAAACGTGAAGTCGTCGTTGATGACCTTGCCAACAGCGAGGTACGGCAGGAACTCCCAGTGGGCGTCGCTGTTCAAGGGTACGCCAACTTGCGCCGCTCCCGTCAGGATGAACCCGGCTTGTCGGTCGTGGTGGAGCACATACTTGAATCCTGGCTCCAGGTGGCCGAACCGGGAGCTACTGCTTGTATCCTCGTACGTCGCCTCCAGCACACCCTGCCCACGCTTGCCGATACGGAACTCGTATTCCAGGATGCCCTTCCAGGCGTCGTCGCCATCCAGTCCGCTGTAGCGCTGCTTCCATACCCACTCATCCTCCGGGAAGGCCTTCTTGGTGCGCAGCGGCAAGAACAGATTGAGCTCACCATCGGGATAATCGTGTTCGCCACCGATACCGGTCTTGATGTAGGTCAGCACCGCGTCGATGTCTGATTCGGACAGCGTGCCACCGAATGCCGGCATCATTGCGGAGAAACCCAGTGCCGGCCCGCCATCGGTGACCACGATCTTCCAGTCCGAAAAGGGTTCACGACTGTTGAACAGCTTGTCGGACAAATTGGCCGGCACGACACCCAGGGCCTTGACCACGGCCGATTCGGGATCGGGCCGTCCGGCGCTGCCATGGCAACTGACGCAATGAGTCGAAAAGACAGCCTCACCGCGGACGAGATCATCCCCGACTACGGCGGCAGCTGAGCCGACTTGCAGCAGCAAACAGACCGCAAACAGGTATAGAGGGATCTTCATGGATTGGCCACTCCGCAGATTGCCATGCTTGCAGTTGTAGTGCATTTGCCGCAGCACGGGTCTGACACAGATCAAGCAGCGGGGATCACGGGATTTTCGTTCGAGTTCGAACACGCCCGCAGAAGATCGGGTGGTAACGAACAATACCAACACCGCCATTGCGGTGGTTCCCGGTAATTGTCCGCGAAACGCGGCACACATCGAGCAACTGTTGGCGTGCAGGCAATGTCCCCGGACGGCATCCTGGTTTGTTGCGAATCGGTCAGGGGTCGGCGCTGCCGAGGCTCTGTCTCAGATGCTCAAGCAGAAAACGTAGCTTTGGTGACAAGTGACGATTGTGCGGGTAGACCGCCCAGATCCCTTCATCGGGCGGCTGGTACTGCGTCAACAGGGCAATCAGTTTTCCAGAATCCAGGTGCGATTGCACGTAGTAGTCCGGGAGTTGCACGATGCCCACGCCTTTCAGGGCCGCGTCAAGCAATGCCCAGCCGCTGCCGCAAGTGATATTGCCCTTGATCCTGAGGCTTCTGGTTTTCTTGTTTTCCTGGAAGCGCCAATGATCCTGGCTGCCCCGCAGGCAGTTGTGACTGTCCAGCTCCGACAAGGAATGTGGGGTTCCGCGGTTGGCCAGATACAGCGGCGACGCACACACATGCTGGGTTCTTGTGGCCAACTGCGTCGCCATCAAGGTGGAACTCTCAAGGTTGCCCATGCGCACGGCCAGGTCAAATCCTTCAGCGACGAGGTCGACGATCCGATTGCTCAGGTTCAGGTGAACCTCCAGCTCCGGATAGCGCAGGACGAAATCATTGATCAGCGGCGCAATCGTCCTTTCCCCATAGATCACCGGTGCGGTGATGCTCAACTTGCCGCGCGGCACCGACTGAAAGTTGGTGACCGTGCGCTCGGCTTCCTCCAGCGCGTCAAGCACCTGGCGACAATGCTGAAAATAGATCTGCCCGGTTTCCGTCACCGAGACCTTGCGTGTGGTGCGATGGAACAATCTGGTCGCCAACCGGATCTCCAGCGCACTGATCTGCCGGCTGACCTGGGCGGTGGATATGCCCAGGCGCTTCGCCGCCTGGGTGAAGCTCTCGGTTTCGGCGACAGCGACGAACTCGGTGACACCTTCCCATGCAAACATCTTCATTCCTCGGATTCGGAGCAGCGGGCTGGCCTGATCTGATTGTTTCCACCGGGCAAAAGTGTTTTGCCAGTTACCCAGATTATGGCTCTGTTCGTAACCAATACAATAGACCCGCCGCACAACAGGATGGGATTGAAATCCTGACAATCCGGCTTTGTTGACTTCCGCTTGCAGCGCAAGATGCGGTTTCCCCAGATTCATCGTGTCGCGCAATCCACCAAGGAATTAACCATGTCTCAATTGATCAAATCCCGCGCGGCCATTGCATGGGGGCCCAACCAGCCCTTGTCCATCGAGGAAGTGGATGTCATGCCGCCACAAGCCGGCGAAGTGCGGATTCGCATTGTCGCCACGGGCGTCTGCCATACCGACGCATTCACTCTCTCGGGCGATGACCCGGAAGGCATTTTCCCGGTCATCCTCGGCCACGAGGGTGGTGGCATCGTCGAGTCGATCGGTGAGGGCGTCACCAGCGTCAAGGTCGGCGACCATGTGATTCCGCTGTACACGCCGGAATGCGGCGAGTGCAAATTCTGCAAGTCCGGCAAGACCAACCTGTGCCAGAAGATCCGCGAGACACAAGGCAAGGGCCTGATGCCGGATGGCACCACGCGCTTCTTCAAGGACGGCAAGCCGATCTTTCACTACATGGGATGTTCGACGTTTTCCGAATACACGGTGCTGCCGGAGATCGCGCTGGCCAAGGTCAACAAGGATGCGCCACTCGAAGAGGTCTGCCTGCTCGGTTGCGGCGTGACCACCGGCATGGGCGCGGTGATGAATACGGCCAAGGTCGAGGAAGGCGCCACGGTGGCGATTTTCGGCATCGGCGGCATTGGCCTGTCAGCCATCATTGGCGCGACCATGGCCAGGGCCAGCCGCATCATCGCCATCGACATCAATGAGAGCAAGTTCGAGCTGGCGCGCAAACTGGGCGCCACCGATTGCATCAACCCGAAGGATTACGCCAAACCGATCCAGCAGGTGATCGTCGAGCTGACCGACGGTGGCGTCGACTACTCGTTCGAGTGCATCGGCAACGTCAACGTGATGCGCTCGGCGCTTGAGTGCTGCCACAAGGGTTGGGGCGAGTCGGTCATTATCGGCGTTGCCGGTGCCGGTCAGGAAATTTCCACCCGCCCGTTCCAGTTGGTCACCGGCCGCGTCTGGCGCGGTTCGGCCTTCGGTGGTGTCAAGGGCCGTTCGGAATTGCCGGGCATCGTTGATCGCTACATGCAGGGTGAGTTCAAGCTTGACGACTTCATCACCCACACGATGGAACTGGAGCGGATCAACGACGCATTCGAGCTGATGCACGCGGGCAAGAGCATTCGCAGCGTGATCCATTTCGACATGTAACTTGGTGCCACCTTCCGCGTGCGGGTGGTGGCATCTATCGCAAGGACAATCTGATGACTATAGAGAATGTGAGCTGCAACCGCAGCTTCGGCGGCTGGAACAAGCAGTACCGGCATGCTTCCAGCAGCCTCAATTGCGACATGCGCTTCGCCATCTACCTGCCGCCGCAGGCCTCCAACGGGCAGAAGGTGCCGGTGCTGTACTGGTTGTCGGGCCTGACCTGCACCGACGAAAACTTCATGCACAAGGCCGGTGCCCAGCGCATCGCGGCCGAACTCGGCATCGCCATCGTTGCCCCGGACACCAGCCCTCGAGGCGACGCCGTGGCCGATGCCGAGGGCTACGACATCGGCAAGGGTGCCGGCTTTTATGTCAACGCCACGCAAAGTCCGTGGAGCGAGCACTACCGGATGTATGACTACGTGATGGAGGAATTGCCGAAGCTGATCGAGGCCACATTCCCGGTCAGCGACTTGCGTTCGATTTCCGGCCACTCGATGGGTGGCCATGGCGCCCTGGTCATGGCGCTGCGCAATCCGCAGCGTTTCAAATCCGTCTCGGCGTTCAGCCCGATCAGCAACCCGATCAACAGTCCCTGGGGCAAGAAGGCATTTTCCGCCTACCTGGGAAAGAACACCGACAGCTGGGCGGACTACGATGCCAGCTTGCTGATGCGCCGTGCCAGCCAATTCGTGCCCGCCCTGGTCGATCAGGGTGAGGCTGATGAGTTTCTACAGGAACAACTCAAGCCCGAAGCACTGGAGGCTGCGGCAAAAACCAGTGGTTATCCGCTGGTGCTCAACCGCCATGAAGGCTACGACCACAGCTACTTCTTCATCGCCAGCTTCATCGA
>CAYMHF010000018.1:0-74282 GCA_964390215.1 uncultured Dokdonella sp.
ATTTTTCTTTTTTCGTTTTTTGTTTGCGGCGTGGTCTTTTATTTTCCTTGTGGCGGCTAGGCCGGGTCTTGCCGGATGCGGCGGGGATTCGGCTGCGCGAGGACAGATTCTTGACGATTTGCAGGCCCATCGTGGTGCTATGGGTCAGAAAGCGGCGGGGATATGCACCGCACAGACAGATTCGCAGCCCGGCCGGCTCAAGTCCGACAGGCTGCCAGTCCCGCGCTATTGCTCGTAGGCTCCGATATCGATTTGCGCACCTTGGATGCGTGCAGCCTCAGCGTAATCGAGCGTTCCGACGAGGGTTGATCCGAGGTTGATTCCGGCGCCGACCGCCGGCGATGCCGGTTGCACGTGCAGGTCGGGCATGGCGGTGTTGACGAACTGCGGGTTGGCGGACACCGCATTTGCGTCCTCGCCACTGCCGCTCTTGTAACTGGCGAGGCTGTTGTACTCGATGCCCTTCCAGACCCAGGCCGGTGTCGTCGCACTGGTGAAATAGAGATTGTGATCCATCTCCGCCGGGATCGCGGTGTCTGCGGCAAATGCATTGACGAGCAAGCCCTGGCTGCCGGCACGGACAATGTTGTTCTTGAACACATTCGAGGTCGCGTGGAACTGGATCTGGAATTCGCCGCTGTAGGAATTTACGCGGTCGTTGTCGAACAAGGTGTTGTTGACGATGCTGACGCGCTCGCTGCCGCCGACACTGGCTGCGTAGCCGCCAATCGAAATGGCCACCGAATTGCCGGAATGAACCAGGTTGCTGCGCACGATCACATCACTACTGGTGCGCCCGGCGTGCTCGCTGGCGATTTCAATACCGATATCAACATGGTGGACGAGGTTGCGCTCGATGACGATGCGCGTGCCACCATCCACGTAGATGCCATCGGCCGCGTACTCGTTGCCATAGGCGGGATTGCCGAACGAGCTGATGTTGTAGACGGTGTTGCCGGCGATCAAACCGTCGCGCGCCTGATCGACACTCGGGTTCGGCGCAACACCTTCAAAGCCAATCGCACCGATGCCGATGTTGTTGGTGTCGTGAACGCTGTTGCCGATGATCTGCCAGTGCTCGACATTGCCATCGAGCGACAACGATTCGCTGCAGCCGAGCACGAGGTGATCGACTTCATTGCCGGCAATGACGAGTTCGCTGATCGAGATAGCGGCGCGCGTGCCATCGACCTTGAGTCCGAACGCATTCGCCGCACAGCCCGAGGCAGTCGTCCTGATGTCATGGATGTGATTGCCGAGGAGACGGACTCCCTTGCCCGCACCGGTCACATAGATGCCGATTGGAACCTTCGCGGCAGAAGTGGTGCTGTAGTTGCGCACCTCGAAACCGCGCACGACAACCCGATCCACGTCTGCAAGGGTGATCAGTCCCCACTGGCCGCCCGGAATCGACAGACCGGTTCCGTCGATGACCGGCTGTTCATCCGGGTAGGCCTCGAAAACAATTTCGCCGCCTGCATCCGAACCACCCGCGGTGATCGACAGGAGTTCGGCGTAGGTTCCACCCCGTGCGCAAACCGTGTCACCCGCGCCGACCTGATCGGCGGCGTATTGCAGATGCCGCCACGGCGATTGCGCGGTGCCTGAACTCGCATCATTGCCATTCGTTGCAACGTAACGGATCGTTCCCGAGCGGATCTCGAAACCGGCCTGCAGGATCGAATCTCCGGGAATCGGGCATTCTCGCGCCATGCTGGGCGCGCTCGCGAACAGCACAAGAAGGAAGGTGCGCCTTAGTTTTATCGACATATGGAACCTGCATTTGTGTGCCGGCACAGATTATTTGCAGTGCTGCCAGCGGCACCGTCGCGCATCGTCAGTGGACTTCTGGCCTCGATGGCTTTCCGAATCCGCCTGTCGAAGCTATCACTCTGAATGAACGGTGTCGCGAACGAGCCGCACGCTTCCGTTTCCCGCCCCGACAGCGCGGGATGGTTCGAAAACCCGCTTTCCCCAGTGACTCCAGCAGCGGTAACCATCCGCTCATGAAACTGCCCGAGGCACAGACGAAGTCGGTCGAATGGAACTGACCCAAGTATCTGATCGAGCGCTTCGGCATGGCGCGGCAAGCTGAACCCGACCGAGGCCCGCATCGCTCCCGGCAAGGAAACCGGCGTCGGGTCGATGGGCGTCAGCCTCGATCCGGCTCCCGGTTGCGATTCTCAGTCGTAGGGGTAGTTCAATCGCTTCCAGTGACAAAAGAGTCCGCCGCCCTCCAGAAGCTGCTTGATCTCGTCGGCCTTCCGACGATCAGCCGGGAATATCCTGGCTTCGGTTGTGCCGTCATCAAGCGTGCGCAAGTGCACCCCATAGGCAATCCCGTGCAACAGACTGTCCATTCGAAGCGCCATCCAAACGGAGCCATCCGGTTCGACACCTCGGTCGACACGCTGATGGATGGTGGTGGATACCGGCACGTAGATTCCCTGTCCTGCGGTGGCAATACTCGATACATTGATTTCGACCCCAATGCACACTCGGGCGAACCGCTCCATCTCGTCGGCCAGCCGTTCTGGCGCAATGTTGGAATGCAGGATGAGCACCTTGCGCTCCTGCTTGATCATTTCTCCGACCATGACCGACGTTGGGCGATTCGACATGCTCGCGCAACCCGCCGCGAGAAGTACTAGAAGCGAAGGAATCGCCATCCCGAGAAATCGCATTGTTTATTCCTGCTTTTCAATATCAACATCGTACGTTGCCGGAGCAGATCCGAACAAGATGAAGTCAGCCATTCGGCTTCTCTTCTTGTGAGACGGATCGGCCCATAATTGCCATATGCCCAAGGACCATCCCGACGACCTCACCCGCCCAACGCGCATCAAGGGCCGGGGCGCGGGCAGCAATCGCGAAGGGCGCTTCGAAGGTTTGGCGAAGACGGTCGAAGACGACGGCTGGTATCGCGAAGAGGGCGAAGTGCCGCGGCCGCCGACCCAGGTATCGATCGAGTCCGCGCGCTCGATGGGCAGCTTTCGGTTGCAGTAGTCGGTGACGGAGTCAGGATTAGCCTTGGCGCGTCACCACTGACGGGAAATGATACCGCCCCAGTTGGCGATACGATCGAGGCGAGAACCAGACCGGCCCTGCCGATTCGCGACACAGGCCTGGCGCAAGTATCCATGGCGGGCCTCCTTCGGCGATGAGCCATCTGTCCTAGCGCACGATCGCGGCCGTCGCTGGACCAGGGGCGCGCCGCATCGGTGCCATTCGCGCGTACATCAGCGATCGCCATAGCCATTCGATCGGACCGAAGCGGAAGTGCCCCAGCCAGGCCATGCTGAGCAGGACCTGCATGGCATAGACACCTGCACCCATGAGCAGTACGGGAGCTGCAGGCCAGCGGCCGAATCCACCCAGGCCGTAGCCGAAGAAGATCGCAACGAAGATCACCGACTGCAGGATGTAATTTGTGAAAGCCATACGGCCTACCGCCGCGAACGGGTGCAGCAGGAGACGTGCAGGATTAAACTGCCAAGCCCAGAGCACCAGTGAGCCGTAACCCGTCGCCATCAGCACCGGAGCCAATGCCGTAAGCCATGCGCCCCATGCGCTTTCGGCCACCAGCCATCCAGCCTGCGCCGCATGCGTCAATGCGATACCGGCAACGAGGCCGATCGCGGCGCTGGCCGCAACAAGTCCGTGATTTTCGTTCAATCGACGCAACACGCCGGACCTCCAGACCAGCGCGCCGAACAGGAACAACGCGAGCGTTCGCGGGAAGACCCAGACATGCAATGGCAGTATCAGGCGCAATTCGTCGAAGCTGAAACGAATGATTTCCCGATAGCTGCCGTTCGCATAGACCGCATTTGCCCGGGCGACGTGGGCGGCGAGCTCGGCGGCGTCCGGCCAAGGAACAATGGTTGGCGATGAGACCAGCAACACGTGGATTGCGAACAGAGCCGTCGCTGTCACGATGAGTGCCGAGTTTGGCAGCCGCAGCAATGGCAGGATGAGCAGCCCGGCCAGGGCGTACTCCGTCAGGATGTCGCCGTTCCAGATCAACAGCAGATGGACGAGGCCGAACCCGAGCAGGACAACAAGGCGACGGGTCAACAAGTAACCGGCGCGTCCGCTCGGCGCCAGGCGATCCGCCTGCATCGCGAGGCCGAGCCCGAACAGCATCGAGAACAAGGCGAAGGCTTTCGACTCGAGCGCGAAGGAGACGAACGTGCTGGCCATGGCGTCGAGGCTTGTCGGCGAGGCGACGGGGGCGAGAAACTGCGTGAAGATCGACACGCGAAACTCGGTCACCAGGTTCACGGCGAGGACACCGAACAGGGCCAGTCCGCGCAAGCTGTCGATCGCCTCGAAGCGCTGGCTCGGCGGCAATGCCTCGGTGCTGGCGACGGATCGGTCGGGAGAATCAAGAGCGGGCATGGAATATTCTGCCACAGGCAACAACAACACCAATCGCCTGCATTTCGAGGAAGCACGCCCCATCACTGCCCTGTCTCTTGATCACATCTTTCCGGCGCCCGCTCGCTACCCAGAAAAGCGAACTCTTTACCCGATTAGCCTCAAAGTTCAGCCAGGAAACAAACGAAGCCTTCAATTATTCTGCAGGAAGCGGCTTCAGCCGTCCCGAAAGGGGACTTCCTTCGGTCGCGATGCCTTGACCAGCCGTTCGGCTTTTGAAAGCCGTCACGTGACGAACAGCATCGGGCATGAATGCCTCTCCTACCGAGGAGGGCGGAGCCGCTGCGCGCAGTCGCAGAGTAGGCAGCATGCGACTGGTAGCCAATTTTCGAGGCATGAGAGATGTGATCAAGAGACAGATCACTGCCGGGGGCGTCTCGGTAGCTGCGACGGGTGGGATCATAATTGCCGTATGGCCAAGCACCATCCCGACGACCTCACCCGCCCAACGCGCATCAAGGGCCGGGGCGCGGGCAGCAATCGCGAAGGGCGCTTCGAAGGTTTGGCGAAGACGGTCGAAGACGACGGCTGGTATCGCGAAGAGGGCGAAGTGCCGCGGCCGCCGACCCAGGTATCGATCGAGACCGCGCGCTCAATCATCAGTCGCAATGAGTCACCCGATCTGCCTTTCTCGCAATCGATCAATCCGTATCGGGGTTGCGAGCACGGTTGCAATTATTGCTATGCGCGGCCGTCGCATTCGTATTTGAATCTTTCTCCCGGGCTCGATTTCGAGACGAAGCTGTTCGCCAAGACCAACGCAGCCGCGCGCCTGCGTGTCGAACTCGCGAAGCCCGGCTATGTCTGCGAACCGATCACACTGGGCGCCAACACCGATTGCTACCAGCCGATCGAGCGCGAGTACCGCATCACCCGCGAGATCATCGAAGTGCTGCATGCCTGCGATCATCCGCTGACGATCATCACCAAGAATGCCCTGGTCGAGCGCGATCTTGATCTGCTCGCGCCGATGGCGGCGAAAAATCTCGTGCAGGTTTTCATCTCGATCAATGCACTCGACAATCGCCTCGCCAGCACGCTTGAACCGCGCGCGACCGCACCGCATCGCCGGATACAGGTGATCGGCAACCTTCACGCGGCCGGCGTACCGTGCGGCGTGCTGGTCGCGCCGATCATTCCGGCGGTGACCGACATGCATCTTGAAAGAGTTCTGGAACAGGCCGCAGCGCTCGGTGCACGCATCGCCGGCTACACGGTGCTGCGCCTGCCGCATGAGTTGAAGGAACTGTTTCGCGAGTGGCTCGATCTGCATGTGCCTGATCGGGCCGAACATGTCATGAGCCTGATCCGGCAGATGCGCGGCGGCCGCGACAACGATGCACGTTTCGGCTCGCGCATGCGTGGCGAGGGCGCCTACGCCGATATGATCAGCCAGCGTTTTCGCCTGGCCTGCCGCAAGTTCGGGCTCGGGCGATCGCGTGAACCAACGCTGGATGTGTCGCGATTCGTCGCGCCGCGCAAGGCGAGCGCGCAAGGCGAGTTGTTTTGATCAAGCGCAACCGATCGAAATTCTGACACGGAGACTGCACAGCGACAAGCTGGAACGACACTCTTGCTATAGTGGAATCCACGCGCAAGCCGCCGAGGATCGACCTTGCACCACACCCCTCTGATCGCGATGCTCGTCGGCGGAATCTGTCTCGCCTTCGTGTTCGGCATGCTCGCGCAGAAGTTGCGTCTGTCGCCGCTGTTCGGCTATTTGGTCGCGGGCGTCGTGGCCGGCCCGTTCACGCCGGGCTTCATTGCCGATTCGGCGATCGCCCAGCAGCTTTCCGAGATTGGCGTGATCCTGCTGATGTTCGGCGTCGGCTTGCACTTCTCGATCGGCGACTTGTGGTCGGTACGCAAGATCGTCGTGCCAGGCGCCTTGTTCCAGGTGGTCTTTGCCACGAGTTTCGGCATGCTGCTTGGCTGGCTGATGGGCTGGCCATGGGGATCGAGTCTGATCTTCGGCGTCTGTCTTTCGGTCGCCAGTACCGTGGTTTTGCTGCGGGCACTCGAGGAGCGCCGCCTGCTCGAAACCCGGCGCGGACGCATCGCGATCGGCTGGCTGATCGTCGAGGATCTGTTGATGGTGCTTGTGCTGGTCATGCTGCCGCCTCTGGCCGGCCTGCTCGGTGGCGATGCGGCCGAAGGCCAGTCCGCCAGCGGCGGCGATATCCTGCGCACGCTCGGCTGGACCCTGGGCAAGGTCACCGTTTTCATTGTGCTGATGCTGGCGATCGGGCGCCGCGTGATTCCGTGGGCCCTCGAACGCACCGCGAGCGTCGGTTCGCGCGAGCTGTTCACCCTGGCCGTGCTCGCGATCGCGCTCGGCGTGGCCTATGTGTCGGCGGCAATTTTCGAGGTTTCTTTCGCGCTCGGTGCCTTCCTTGCCGGGGTCATGCTCAACGAATCCAAGCTCAGCCATGAAGCCGCCAGCGATTCCCTGCCGATGCGCGATGCGTTCGCGGTGCTGTTCTTCGTTTCGGTCGGCATGCTGTTCGATCCGCACATCCTGATCGAGCAACCGCTGGCGATCCTCGCCACCTTCCTGATCATCGTGCTCGGCAACTCGTTCTGCGGATTCATCGTTTCGCGCGTGTTCCGCGAGCCGCTGCAAACCCAGCTGACCCTCGGCGCCGGTCTCGCCCAGATCGGGGAGTTCTCGTTCATTCTGGCCGCTCTCGGCGTCAGTCTCGGCCTGCTCAGCGAAGAAGCGCGCAATCTGATCCTCGCCGCCGCCCTGCTCTCGATCATCGTCAATCCGATGTTTTTTGTCCTGCTCGATCGCTGGAACGCACAGCACGAGGCGGAGATCCGTGTCGCGACCGAGAACAGTCTGGATGCCGAAGAGGACGATCTGCTGCCCGATCGCGCCTCGATTCCAGCGGCCAATCACATCGTTCTGGTCGGCTACGGTCGCGTCGGATCGCGCGTCGGGCGTGCCCTGCACGAGCATGGCATGCCTCTGGTATTGATCGATTCAAACCGCGATCACTGCATCGACGCCCGTGCGGCCGCAATTCCGTGCATCTTCGGCAACGCGTTGTCCGAAGGCGTGCTCAAGGACGCCAACATCGGCAGCGCGCGCGCGATGCTGCTAGCCATCTCGCAGGCGCTCGAGGCCGGCCCGATCATCCGCCTCGCCCGCGAGGCCAACCCCGGCATTGCAATCCTTGCCCGCGCACATTCCGAGGAAGAAGTCGCCTACCTGCACAAGGCTGGCGCGGACGCGACGATCATGGGCGAGAGCGAAATCGCACGCAGCATGTGTGATTCCGTGGAATCGCTGGTGCGACTGGCCCAGCGCCTCGAGGCAGCCAACCGGATCGAGCCGGCCGCGGAAATCCCCGATGGCGGAATCCAGTCGGCCTGAGTGACTCCTAGCCGATCCACTTGCGCCGGCCGCGCAGCATCGGGCGCTGCAGTTCGGCGGCGAAATGGCTGATGCGGCGCGTTTCGGCGGGGCCGATGCCGATGAACTCGCCGCCGGCCCGGTCCTCGGTCGCCCCATAGGCGCGGCTGCGCAGGTAGCGGATCTTGGCCGTCACCGTGAGCGGCCCGTCCGGCATGGCGAGCACGCCGGTGGTCACGTCGAGCACCTTGACCGAGTGCGGATGGCGTGGGGCCAGGCCGATTCCGCCCAGCGAAAGGTCGACGACCTTCAGCATGGTCGTCCTTGCCGGATTGCCTTTTACCGGCACCTCCCACGTCAGCGGAGCGGTCGGCGGGATCTTCACGCGGTAGTTGTTGCGCCGCTCGCGATAGTCGAGCTCGGTCGGGAAATCGAGCAGATAAGCGGAAATGTTGCTGTCGCGGTCGATTGCGGCGACCCGCGTGCGGAAGCGCAGTTCGACGCCGTCGAGCCGCGTGCCGATGCGCAGCAGCAGGTTGGGTTGCATGCGGCGGTGGCCGCTGATCGGATTGAGTTCGTCGATGACGAGGGCGTCCAGCGAGGAATCGACGCTGAGCAGGAGGCTGTCGAAAGGGATGTCGACGCCGGGCAGGACGATCGAGAGCGGCGCGCGCTCGTCGACGACCCGCTGCAGCAACCCGTGCATGATGGGCGGATCGGTGATCATTGGCTGATCCTACCCGGATTTCAGGCCTTGGCTATCGGAGTCGAGCGACGAAGGCTCTGGCGCGCTCCTTGCGGCCCGTAAAGTCCGGCGTTGGCCGGCGCGCCACTGAGGATTTCCAGCGCCTGGCGTATCTGCCCAAGGCGCAGCTCGACGGCCGAACCATTGGACTGGTTGAGGGTGCGGCAATAACCCAGCAGCTCAACGGTCTCTTCCCACAGCGCGGTGGTTTCAGGGCTGCCCTTGAGCGCGCGCTTCATCGCGAACGGCACCGGCGGGCTTCCGGAATGGATCTGGCTGACCAGGTGCTGGCGCTCGGCCTCGAACGACTCAAGGCTTTGCAACAGCCCGGTCTTGACTCCGGTGACATAGAGCAGGCGCGAATCATCGCCCAGCTGCAGGGCTTCGCGCTCTTCCTCAAGCGTGATCAGCAGCTTGCGCGTCGCTCCGGCGATTTCGCCAACGGTCGCCGCCAGCGCGCTGGTCAGTTCGACCTGCATGTCCATCTCAGCCGAAGCCATCATGGCCGTCGAGTTCGATCAGCTTGGCGGCAATGCGATCGACATCGACGCGATAGGAGCCTTCGGCGATCGACTGGCGCAGACGCTCCACGCGCTGACTGTCGACCGGGGCCGAATGGCGGCTGCCATCACTGGCCTGCAGGGCCTGGGCCGAGTCGGTCAGACTGATCTGATCATCGGAAGCCTGTGCAATGCCGGGCCCTGAAGCTGACGACTTGAGTGCGAGCTTGCTCGCCGTTGCCAGTTCGGGCGTCGGCGATATTCGCTGCAAACCATTGATTTTGTTATCCATTGCCTGGGGTTCCTGGAAACGACACCGGCGTCGCACTACTGGATATCGGCAACCACCGGGCAAACTTTAGGGGAAAATCGCATCGCCGACGAGTGCCGGACCTGCAATTCACTTCGACACCACGACAATGCCGGTATTTTCGACGACCGCATTGACGACCCGGCCTGATGCAAGGTTGCGCACGCGGACGCGGTCGCCGGCGACGCCGTCCTCCAGCGCCATTCCGCTGGCGCGGATGGAAATGCCGCCGCTGCGGGCGACGATGGAGACGCCGCGGCCGCGCTCGACGAGCAGACGTTCGGCAAGCATGCCCGGATTGAGCGCAGTGCCTGCGCCGACGCTTCGCGACAGCCGCATGTCCTCGATGCGGGCCGGGTCGGCAACGTAGCCGTAGGGCAGGCGCAGCACGTCCCTGCGTTCGGCGCGCACGTCGCTGGCGTCGAGCAGGGCGCCGCGGGCGAGGCTGCGCGCGCTGACCAGCACATCGCGCTCGAGCTTCAGGTCGAGCAGGATGTTGACGCTCCAGC
Organism: uncultured Dokdonella sp.; assembly: GCA_964390215.1. Taxonomy (GTDB): domain Bacteria; phylum Pseudomonadota; class Gammaproteobacteria; order Xanthomonadales; family Rhodanobacteraceae; genus Dokdonella. The sequence goes on from CAYMHF010000018.1 coordinate 9,863, forward strand.
CGCCGGGATCGCCGCAACTGACGCGCACCGAGGCCAGCGGACCATTCAGGCGCGCGGCCGGGAATTCGGTGTGCAGGGCCTGCGCGCAGGCGCTCAGGTGCAGGCGCGAATCCGGCGCCCTGGGATTGATCGTCAGTTCGCCCTCGGCCGGATCATGCCGTTCGCGCAGGTGCGCGACCGCGGCGTCCAGCAGTGTGGCAACCGGTTGTTCGCTGGCCATCAGGGGCGACGCGAACGCAGTGAGCAGCAGTGTCGCCAGCAGCAGCGTCAAATTGCCGACACCGGCGTCGCGCGTGCAGGAGTTGCCGCGGCAAGCGTCGACCCGGCTGACGTCGAGACGGCTTCCGCCAGCGGCTGCAAGCCTGTGCGCGCGCTCCCCCAGCCCGAAAAACCGCATCGAATCGCCCTCGTCTTGTCGCCGTGCCACGGAATCGGCAGGGATCTGCGGAACTTGAGAGCAAGGGCTGTGCCAGACGCTGCCGATCGGTTCGCGCGCCAGCGGCCGTGGCGTCCTGCCTCGCCTGCACGGCCGCTGCGCCATGGATCTGTCGTGGAAGGCCTTCGAAAGCAGCGACGGTTTTCCGACACCCGCCCCGGCCGGGCCGTTCCGGGATCCGGTGAATGGCCAACAAAAGCTTTGTATATCAATGCGGTACATGGCTTTTTGCCCGCGTGGCACAGGACTTGCTCAGGATGCCCTGTCACCCTTGTCGAAGGCGTCCGCCATGAGCAACGCACCGAATGAACTGTTTGGCATCCATACCCGCGCGCTGGCCCTCTGGCAGCAGCGTGCCGAGGTGCTGGCCAACAACCTGGCCAATGCCGACACGCCGAATTTCCACGCGCGTGACATCGACTTTCGTTCCGCCCTCGGTGCCGCTTCGGGCCATGCCGGGCTGGCGCTGACCACCACCGCCGCAGGCCACCGCACGAGTGGAGCGCCCGCAGGCGAACAGGGACTGATGTATCGCGTGCCGACCCAGCCATCGCTCGACGGCAACAGCGTCGATGCCCAGGTCGAGCAGGCCGCGTTCGCCGAGAACTCGGTGCGCTACCAGGCCAGCCTGGCCTTCATCAGCGGGCAGATCCGCAGCCTGCGCACCGCCATTACAGGAAGCTGACCATGTCGCTCTTCAACGTTTTCGATACCGCCGCCTCGGGCATGAGCGCGCAATCGCTGCGCCTCAACACGACGGCCTCCAACCTGGCGAATGCCGACAGCGTCAGTTCGTCGGCGGAAACCGCCTACCGGGCCAAGGCGCCGGTGTTCGAGGCAATCCGCCGCGGACTCGCCGGAAACGCGACCAGCGGGGTGCGCGTTACCGGCATCAGCGAAAGCCAGACGCCGGTCGGCAGCCACCTCGAACCGGGCAACCCGCTCGCTGACGAGCAGGGCTACGTGTACACGCCCAACGTCAATCCGGTCGACGAGCTGGTCAACATGATCTCGGCTTCGCGCGCCTACCAGAACGACGTTGAAGTCATGAACAGCGCCAAGCAGCTCATGCTGAAGACGCTCGAGCTGGGCCGCTGAGGAGCGCCGCGATGAACGACCTCAACAGCATCACCAACCAGATGAACTCGGCCTACGCGGCGCAACCGTCGGCGTCGGGCAGCGAGAACCTCACGCAGACCGACTTCCTGCGCCTGATGATCGCCCAGCTGCGCTCGCAGGATCCCTCGCAACCGATGGATCCGACCAGTTTCTTCAACCAGATCTCGCAGTTCAGCATGGTCTCCGGCATGCAGGGCCTGCAGTCCTCGTTCGCCGCCCTCGCGCAGTCCATCCAGGGCAGCCAGGCGCTCGGTGGCGTCGACCTGATCGGCCACGACGTGCTCGTCGAATCCGCCCAGGGCGTGCTCGACGACGATGGCCTGCAGGGCGCTGTCGTGGCGCCCGCCGGGACGACCTCGATCAGCGTGCGCATCACCAACGCCGATGGCGTCCTCGTGCGCACCATGGAGATCCCCGCCCCGACCAGCGGCAGCAACCGGTTCAGCTGGGACGGCATGGATGCCAGTGGCAACGCCATGCCGCCTGGCGCCTACGCGATCGAAGCCACGGCCACCGTCAACGGCGAGCGCGTCAGCGCCCCGACCCAGGCGGCGGCACGCGTGCTCGGCCTCATCCCGGGAAGCGGGGGCGGCCAGCCGCTGCTCGATCTCGGCCCACTGGGGCGTGTCGCGCTGTCCCAGATCATCCAGATTGTCTGATTTTCCACTTTCGTCCAGAGGACACGCACCATGGCATTCAACATCGCACTGAGCGGACTGAACGCGGCCTCGGCCGACCTCGAAGTCATCTCCAACAACATCGCCAACGTCAACACCACCGGCTTCAAGAACTCGCGCGCGGAATTCGCCGACCTGTTCCAGGTCAGCCGCTATGGCACCGCCGGCTCACAGACCGGCAGCGGCGTCCGCCTCGCCGATGTCGCCCAGCAGTTTGCCCAGGGCAGCCTCGAATACACCAGCAGCGGCCTGAACATGGCCGTGGTCGGCGAAGGCTTCTTCACGATCCGCACGGACGCCGGCCTCGCCTACACGCGTGCCGGCAACTTCCAGCTCGACAACGCCGGCAATGTGGTGCTGCCGCAGGGCGGCAATCTGCAGGTCTATCCGCCCGATGGCATCGGCGGATTCCGTCAGACCCTGTCGAACCTGCAGATCATCACCTCGCAGGGCGCACCTTCGGCGACGACCACGGCCACGCTGGGTGTCAATCTTGACGCCACCTCGGTGCCGCCGGTGACTACACCGTTCGACCCGACTGATCCAACCAGTTTCAATCATTCCAGTCCGTTCACGTCTTACGATTCGCTTGGCGTCGCCCACGAAACCACGGTCTATTACGTCAACACCGCGCCGGGAACCTGGGACGCCTACATGACCGTCGACGGCGCGGCGGCCGGCGGCCCCCTGCCGATGGCATTCGATGCAACCGGCGCGCTGATTACACCGGCCGGCGGGCAACTCGCCTTTCCGGCATTCCCCCTGACCAACGGTGCCAATCCGCTGACCATCACCGCCGATGTCTCCGGCGTGACCCAGTTTGGACAGGCCTCAGCGAATACCGCCCTCACACAGGACGGCTATGCGGCCGGACGCGTGACCACGATCGATATCGATGACGCCGGCATCGTCTCGGTGCGCTACAGCAATGGCCAGTCCACCGCCCTGGGCCGGGTGGCGCTGGCCGATTTCGCCAATGCGCAGGGCCTGCAGCAGATCGGTAACACCATGTGGGCCGAAACCAATGCTTCCGGACAGCCGCTCTACGGCGCCCCTGGAACCGGCGACTTCGGCCAGTTGCAGTCCGGCGCGCTCGAATCCTCGAACGTCGACCTGACCCAGGAGCTGGTCAAGATGATCAAGGCCCAGCGCAACTACCAGGCCAACGCCCAGGTGATCCAGGCCGACAACACCTTGACCCAGACCATCATCAACCTGCGCAGCTAAAGGACGCTGACCGATGGACCGTTCCCTCTATGTCGCGATGACCGGCGCCACGCAGACCATGCGTGCGCAGACCGAGGTCAGCCACAACCTGGCCAACGCCAACACCTCCGGTTTCAAGCAGCGCATCGCTGCCTTCGAAAGCGTGCCGGTGCCGGGTGTTGGCCTGCCGACGCGCATCAACGCGGTCAGCAAGGGACTCGGTTCCGATTTCAGTGCCGGCGAAGTGACCCCGACCGGGCGCGAGCTCGATGTTGCCGTGCAGGGTCGCGGCTGGATCGCCGTGCAGGCGCCCGACGGCGGCGAAGGCTACACCCGCGCCGGCGATTTCATGATCGATGCCTCGGGCCTGCTGACCACCGCCAACGGCATGCCGGTGCTCGGCGACGGCGGCCCGATCACGGTGCCGCCGTACACCAAGCTCGACATCGGCAGCGACGGCTCGGTCGTCGTCGTGCCGGCCGGGCAGACCGCAACCACGGCCGCTGCGGTCGGCAAGCTCAAGCTGGTCAATCCCGATGAATCCCTGCTCGAACCCGATGGCGGCAATCTCATGCGCCTGCGCGACGGCTCGGTCGCCGAGGCCGACCCGCAAGTTCGTGTCGCCGGCGGCATGCTCGAGGCCAGCAACGTCAATCCTTCGGAGCTGCTGGTCAAGATGATTTCGCTTTCGCGCCAGTTCGACATGCAGATGCAAGGCATCAAGAACGCCGATGAGAACGCCCAGTCCGCCACACGCCTGTTGCAGGCGATGTAACCCCAACGCCGCAACCAGGCAGGAGTCACCACCATGTTTTCCTCACTCTGGATCGCCAAGACCGGCCTCGATGCACAGCAGACGCGCATGGCGGTCACCTCCAACAACATCGCCAACGCCAATACCACCGGCTTCAAGCGCTCACGTGCAGCCTTCGAGGATTTGATCTACCAGAACCGGCGCCAGCCGGGCGCGCAGAGCTCGGAAGCCACCCAGGTTCCGGCCGGCACCATGGTCGGCACCGGCGTACGTGTGGTCGGCACCGAAAAACTGTTCACCCAGGGCGAGGTCATGCAGACCGGCAACGCCTTTGATCTCGCCATCCAGGGCCGCGGTTTCTTTCAGGTGACTCTGCCCGACGGCACCGTCGGCTACACGCGCGATGGCTCCTTCCACGTCAGTTCGGACGGTCAGCTGGTCAGCAACAGCGGCTATCCGATGGAGCCGGCGATTACCATTCCTGCCGCTGCACAAAGCCTGACCATCGGCAACGACGGCACGGTCAGCGTACAGCTCGCCGGCCAGGCCGCCGCCGCGCAGATTGGCACGGTGCAGCTCGCCGATTTCATCAATCCGGCCGGCCTCGAGGCGCGTGGCGAGAACCTGCTCTACGAAACCGCCGCCAGCGGCGCCCCGCAAACCGGCACGCCCGGTCTCAACGGCGTCGGCAGCCTCATGCAGGGTGCGCTGGAAAGTTCCAACGTCAACGTCGTCGAAGAGCTAGTCAACATGATCGAGACCCAACGCGCCTACGAGATGAACTCGAAGGCGATCACCGCCAGCGACCAGATGCTGCAGAACCTGACCAACAAGATGTGAGCGCCGGAGACAGCCCGATGAAAGCCATTGCTACACGCATTTCCCTCTGCGGCCTGCTCGTCCTGCTCGGCGCCTGCGCCAGCTCGCCGCGCTCACGCGAGGACGCCTCCTACGCGCCGACCCTGCCGGGCGAGGCCTACGCCGAAGTGGCGCCGGCCGATGGCGCGATCTTCCACGCCAACCAGAACATGGAACTGTTTCCGGATCCACGCGCGCATCGCGCCGGAGACATCCTCACCATCGTCTTGGTCGAGAACACGCAAGCGAGCAAGAAGGCCAGCACCAAGACCAGCAAGACCAGCAAGACCGACCTGTCCGCGCCGACCATCGCCGGCGTCGGCGCCACCTTCAACGGCAAGCCGCTGTCGTTTGGTCTTGGCGGCGACCGCGGCTTCACCGGTGCCGGCGAAAGCAGCCAGAGCAACAGCCTGTCCGGCGACATCACGGTCACCGTGGCGCAGCGCCTGGGCAACGGCAACCTGATCATCCGCGGCGAAAAGTTGCTGACCATCAACCAGGGCCAGGAGATCGTGCGCATTTCCGGCATCGTGCGCCCGCAGGACATCGCTACCGACAACACGGTGTCCTCGACGCGGGTCGCCAACGCCAATATTTCCTATACCGGCCGTGGCTCGCTCGCCGATGCCAACGAGCAAGGCTGGCTGGCCCGCCTGTTCAACTCCAAATGGATGCCGCTGTGAACATCCCGCGAAGCATTTCCGTTGCACAGCGGCTGGCGCTGCTTGCCATCCTGGCCCTCCTGTTCGGTGCCACTGCGGTGCATGCCGAACGCGTGCGCGACATCAGCCAGGTCGCCGGCGTGCGCAGCAACCAGCTGGTTGGCTACGGACTCGTGGTCGGACTCGACGGCAGCGGCGACCAGACCAGCCAGGCCCCCTTCACTACGCAAAGCCTCGAGAACATGCTGCAGCAGTTCGGCATCACCGTGCCGGCCAATGTGCGCCCGCAGCTGAAAAACGTCGCGGCGGTCACGGTGTCGGCCGAGTTGCCCGCGTTCAGCAAACCGGGTCAGCTGATCGACGTGACCGTGGCCTCGATCGGCAATGCCAAGAGCCTGCGTGGCGGCGCCTTGCTGATGACCCAGCTCAAGGGTGGCGACGGCCAGGTCTATGCGGTCGCTCAGGGCAATCTCGTCATTGGCGGCGTCAATGCCAGCGGCAAGAGCGGCTCCAGCGTACAGGTTGCCATTTCCAACAGTGGACGCATCCCCAATGGCGCATCGGTCGAGCGCACCGTCGCCAGCAACTTCGCCAGCAGCGCCGGCCTCGTGCTCAACCTGAACACCCCTGACTTCACCACTGCGGCACGCGTCGCCATCGCGATCAACAAGACTTTCGGCGAAGGAACCGCGCAAGCGGTCGATGCCGCATCTGTCGCCCTGCGCGCACCCGCCGACACCGGTCAACGCGTCGGCTTCATTGCCGCCGTGCAGGATGTCGAAGTCGAACCGGGCGAGGCGCCCGCTCGCGTCATCATCAACTCGCGCACCGGCACCGTGGTCATCAGCGCCAATGTGCGGGTCGGTGCCGCAGCGGTCGCTCACGGTTCGATCGAGGTCACCATTTCCGAGCAACCGCTGGTCAGCCAGCCAGCTCCGCTGAGCCTGGGCAAGACCACGCTGGTGGCGCAGAGCGCCGTGCAGGTCGCCGAACACGGCGGCCACATGGTGCGCTTCGGCCCCGGCGTGAATCTCGACGAGATCGTGCGTGCGGTGAACCAGGTCGGTGCCGCGCCGAGCGACCTGGTGGCCATCCTCGAAGCGCTCAAACAAGCCGGTGCGCTGCGGGCCGAGCTGGTGGTGATCTGATGGCCGTCGACCCGCGCCAGGTCGCCCTGTTCAACGACTTCAGCGGGCTCACGCGCCTGCGCGCGTCGGCGCGCGCCGACAGCAAGGCGGCGACCGCCCAGGTGGCGCGCCAGTTCGAAACGATATTCACCCAGATGATGCTCAAGTCGATGCGCGCGGCCAGCCTCGGCGACGGCGCCATGGACAGCGAGCAGACACGTTCTTATCGCGACATGTTCGACCAGCAGCTGGCGGTCACCCTGGCTTCGCGTGGCAAGGGCCTTGGCATTGCCGAGATGCTCGTGCGCCAGCTCGGTGGCGGCAGCGAATCCGCGGCGGCCCCGCTCGATACCTCATTGGCTGTCCGCAAACCCGCTGCCGGTTTTCCCGTGCCGGCGCGGCCATTGGCCACGACCGCCATCAATGCACCGCCACCCGCAGCAGACGATTCGATTGCCGAGCGCGTGATCGAGACCGTGCAACAAGGACTGCAGCCACTGCGCGAGGGCCTCGGCAAGATCGCCGATGCCGCCATCGAGGGCGCGCACAAGCTGGCCGAATCCTGGCGCCCCTCGAGTCCGCAGGAATTTGTCCAGTCACTGCTGCCACATGCCCAGGCAGCCGCGGAGAAGCTCGGCGTCTCGGTGCGTGCCCTGCTCGCCCATGCGGCGCTGGAAACCGGCTGGGGCAAGCACTTGCCGCGACAGGCTGATGGCGCCAGCAGCTTCAACCTGTTCGGCATCAAGGCCGGATCGAGCTGGTCGGGCGAGCGCGTGCGTGTGCCGACCCTGGAAGTCGAGCACGGCGTCGCCGTACGCCGACGCGAAGCATTCCGCGTCTACGCTTCACCGTCCGATTCGTTCATGGACTACGCCAGACTGATCGGCGGCAATCCGCGTTATGCCGCAGCGCTCGGTCACGGTGAGGACGTGCGCGGTTTCGCGCGCGCTCTGCAGTCGGCCGGCTACGCAACCGATCCGGATTACTCACGCAAGCTCGCCCAGGTGGCCGACAGTGCGCCGATGCGCGAGGCCCTCTCCGCCATCGCGTCAGCGCGCGCCGTACCTCCACCGCCGCCCACTTTTGACCCGGAGCAGAAGCCGCGTCTGCGCCTGGAAGTGTCCGATTCGTTCAAGTTTTTCGACCCGCCGCCGTCTGTCTAACTGACCAGCGACGGCATCCCGTCATCGGAAGATCGCCATGCCCGACATCATGTCCACCGGAATTTCAGGTCTGCTCGCCTCGCAGATTGCCCTGAATACGACCAGCCACAACATCAGCAACGTCAATACGGCGGGCTATACGCGGCAGATGGCCGACTTCGGCGCACGTCTGCCGGAACGCTACGGCCCGGCCTTCATCGGCAGCGGCGTCGACCTGATCGGCGTGCGTCGGCTGTATGACCAGTACCTGACCGCCCAGGTTCGCGAGGGCACCTCCGCGCAAAGTCGCCTGGTCGCGCTGAGCGACCTGTCCGGACGCATCGACAACCTGCTCGCGGATGGCAGCACCGGCCTGCAGCCCGCGCTCGATCGCTTCTTCGCCGGGGTCAACGATCTCGCCAACCACCCGGCCGACACCGCCACCCGCCAGGCCCTGCTTGGCCAGGCCAACGCGCTTTCCACGCGCCTGCATACCCTGGCCGGTCGCATGGACAGCTTCGGCCGTGAAACCGAGCAGCGCATCGGCGACGAGGTCGGCCAGATCAATCAGCTTGGCGCGGGCATCGCCCGGCTCAACATCGAGATCCAGCGCGCCGGGGCCAGCGGCGTGCCGCCCAACGACCTGCTCGACAAGCGTGATGAACTGGTGCGCCAGCTCTCCGAACATGTCGGCATCAGCGTCGTCGCGCAGGATGGCAACCAGCTCAATGTCTTCATCGGCAGCGGCCAGACCCTCGTACTCGGTGGCACGGCAAGCACGTTCAAGGCCGTGCAGAACAGTTTTGATGCGACGCGCACCGACATCGCCGGTCCCGGCGGTAGCGTGATCACCAACCAGATCAGCGGTGGCAGTCTCGGTGGCCTGCTCGATTTTCGTCGCGACGTACTCGATCCGTCGCGCAACGCGCTGGGCCGTGCCGCAGTTGCGCTCGGCACCACGTTCAACGAACAGCATCGGGCGGGCTTCGATCTCTACGGACAATTCGGCGGCGATTTTTTCGGCATCCCATCGCCGACCGTGCTCGGCAACAGCAACAACACCGGCACCGCCACGGTAAGTGCCAGCATCGCGGATGTTTCCGGCCTGACCACCTCGGACTATCGGCTGCGCTACGACGGCAGCGCTTGGTCGGCCACGCGCAGCGATGGTTCGGCCGTGGCCCTGACTGGAACCGGCACGCCCGGCGATCCGTTCGTGGCCGATGGCCTCGCCTTCGTCATCGGTGGCGGCGCCGCTGCCGCGGGCGACAGTTTCCTGATCCGGCCGACGCAAGCCGCAGCGGGCGGAATCAGCGTGCTCATTACCGATGTCGGCCGCATCGCCGCGGCATCGCCGCTCACCGCATCCTCGACTTCGACCAACACCGGCACCGGCGCGATCAACGGCGTCAGGCTGACCAATGCCAGCGACCCGAATCTGTTTGGCCCGTCGACGATCCAGTTCAGCGATCCGACCACCTACACGATCTACAACGCAAGCAGCGCCACCACCAGCGGGCCGTTCACCTACAGCCCCGGCACGCCGATTGCCGGTGCCGGCTGGGAGCTCGATCTCGGCGGGTCGCCGCAGGCCGGCGACCAGTTCCAGGTGAGCGCGAATACAGCCGGCGTCGGCGACAATACCAACGCGCTGGCCCTGGCCGGCATCGCCACGCGTGGCGTGCTCGACAGCGGCAACAGCACGATTACCAATGCCTACGGGCAGCTCGTCGCCGGCGTCGGCGTGATCACCCAGCAGGCCCAATTCGGACTCGATGCGCAGACCGCCCTGCTCAACCAGTCGGTGCAGTCGCAGCAAAACATCTCCGGGGTCAACCTCGATGAGGAGGCCGCCAACCTGATCAAGTTCCAGCAGTCCTATCAGGCTGCCGCCCAGGTCATCAATGTCGCCAGCGCGTTGTTCGACTCGCTGCTGGCCGCCGTCAGAGGACGCTGAAATGCGCATCGCCACCAACTGGATCCATCAGCAATCCGTCAACGCCATGCTCAACCAGCAATCCTCGCTGGCGCATTCGCAACTGCAGGTTTCCACCGGCCGGCGCATCCTGACCCCGGCCGACGATCCGGTCGGCGCAGCACGTGCGGTCGATCTGAACAGCTTCGTCAACGCCAACGAGCAGTACACACGCAACATCGATTTCGCCAACAGCCGCCTGGCCAACGAGGAAAACGCGCTGGCCGCAGCGGGCGACCTGGTGGCGCGTGTGCGCGAGCTGACCTTGCAGGCCGCCAACGGCACACAAAGCAACGAATCGCGCGGCGCCATTGCCAAGGAATTGCGCCAGCGCCTGGATCAGATGCTGCAGATCGCCAACAGCCGCGATGGCAATGGCGAATATGTCTTCGCCGGCAACGCCACGCGCACCCAGCCATTCGCGCAGACGCCAACCGGCGTGGTCTACCAGGGCGACCAGGGCATTCGCGCCATCGAGATTGCGCCCGGTCAGACCGTGGCCAGCAACGATCCGGGTTCGCGTGTCTTTCTCGACATCACTGCGGGCAACGGAACCTTCCAGACCACGGCGGCTGCCGGCAATGCCGGCAGCGTGGTCGTCGGCAGTACTTCGCTGACCATCGGCGGCACCTACGTGGCCGACACCTACCAGATCACCTTCACCTCAGCCACCACCTACGACATCACCGGCACAATTTCCGGCCCGGTGGCCAGCGGCACATACGATCCGGCCGGAACCACGATTGCCTTCAACGGACTCCAGCTCGATCTGTCCGGAACGGCCGTGCCTGGCGACAATTTCCAGATTGATCCCAGCTCGGGACGCTCCGCATTCACGACCATCGAGGAAATCGCGCGCGCACTGGAAACCCCGATCTCCACACCGCAGCAACGTGCTGCACAATTAAACATTCTTAATCGTGGACTAGAAAACCTCGACCAGGTCTCGGCGCGCGTGATCGATACCCGCGCCTCGGTAGGCGGACGCATGAACGTCCTCGATCAACAGGCTTCGGTCAACGAGTCGCTCGGCGTGCAGGTCAAGGCAACCCTGTCAGGGATCGAGGATCTCGACTACGCGAGCGCGGTGGCCCAGCTCAACATGCAGATGCTCGGCCTGCAGGCGGCCCAGCAGGCCTACGTCAAGGTGCAGGGTCTGTCGCTGTTCAATTTCATCCGCTGAGGCGCGACCGGGCCTGCTTGCTGACGCGTGAAAAATACTTCCGGGCCAGGCGAAAAAAAGCCTAAAGTTCTTCGCAACGACGCCGATTCTTACTCCTGAGGCGGCCAGCATCCTACCAAGGACGGTTCGCCGGTTAGCAACACGAACCGCCTTCGATGCGGCCCAACCGATCCAAGCAGGAGAATTACCATGTCGCTTACCATCAACACCAATGTCAACTCGCTGAACGCACAACGCAACCTCAGCACTTCGCAAAGCGCCCTGTCCACTTCGCTGGAGCGTCTTTCCTCCGGCCTGCGCATCAACAGCGCCAAGGATGACGCCGCCGGTCTGGCCATCGCCAGCCGCTTCACCACCCAGGTTCGCGGTCTGAATCAGGCCGTGCGCAACGCCAATGACGGCATCTCGCTGTCGCAGACCACGGAATCCGCGTTGTCGGAAGTCTCCAATAACCTGCAGCGCATCCGTGAACTCGCGGTGCAGTCCTCGAACGGCACCAACTCGGTCAGCGACCGCCTGGCCCTCGACGCGGAAGTCCAGGCACGCTTTGCCGAAATCGACCGTATTTCGGCACAGACAAGCTTCAATGGCGTCAATACGCTCGACGGCAGCGCAGGTCCGATCGCGTTCCAGGTCGGCGCCAATGTCGGCCAGACCATCACCGTTGCCCTCGGCACGGACATCGCGACCGTGGCCGGCACCGGCCTCGGCGTCGACGTCACCGATTTCGCCAATTCGCAGGCGACCATCACCGCTGTCGACGGTGCGCTGACTGCGGTCAACTCCCTGCGCGGCGATCTCGGCGCGGTACAGAACCGCTTCGAATCGACCATCACCAACCTGCAGACGATTTCGCAGAACCTGGACGCATCACGCGGCCGCATCGAGGACGCGGACTTCGCCTCCGAGACGGCCAGGCTGACCCGGGCACAGATCCTGCAACAGGCTGGTATCTCGGTGCTGTCGCAGGCCAACTCCCTGCCGCAGAGTGTGCTCAAGCTGCTCGGATAATGCGGTCTCGCGACAAGGACGTCGCACCCATGCAAGCGTTGCAAGGTCGCCCGGTTGATCGGGCGACCGCGACAGGGAGGTCGCACCGATTGACGCGTTGAAAGGCACCCGGTTCAACGGATGCCTGCGACACGGAAGTCGCAACCCCCAATCGTTTCAAGGCAGCCCGGCCGAACGGGCAAGCGCGACAGGGATGTCGCACCTATTCAGGGAATCCAGAGTTGCCCGGAAGATCGGGTACCGGCGACAGGGATGTCGCAACGAATGCCCCGGTGAAGAACCGGGAAACTGCAGCCGCCTGGCAACAAGCGGCTGCTTCAGAGAAAAAGCGGAGAAGGCGATCATGGCAGGACTCAGTGCAGCGGGACTCGGATCCGGCCTCGACATCAACTCGCTGGTCAGCCAGCTGGTTGCCGCCGAACGCGCACCGCAGCAGACCTCGATCGATTCGCAGCGCAGCAAGATCACCACCCAGGTCTCCGCGCTGGGCTCGCTGAAATCCTCGCTGTCGGCAATGCGCGATGCCCTGGTCGGACTCAAATCCGGAGCCGCGTTCAATGCACGCACCGCAGTCTCTGCCAACACCGCGATCTTTACGGCCAGCGCGAGCAGCGCATCCAGCGTGGGGCACTACGCCATCGAGGTCGTGCAACTGGCCGAAGCCGGCAAATCGGTTTCGGCCAGCTACTCCGGCAGTACAGCGGTGGTCGGCACCGGCACGCTGACTATCAGTGTCGGCTCCACCAGCCTCGATCTGAACATCGACAGCAACTCGAATACCCTGGCCGGCATCCGCGATGCAATCAATGGCGCGAGCAACAATCCTGGCGTCAGCGCCAGCATCGTCAACGGCAGCGGCGGCGCGCAACTCGTGCTCAGCGCCAGCCAGAGCGGCCTCGCCAACGCATTCAGCGTGAGTGCCAGCGGTGGCGACGGCGGCCTGGATACGCTGCTTGCCGGTCTGACCGTGGCCACGCCGGCGCGCGACGCCATCGTGCGCATCGACTCGATCGAGGTCAACGCGACTTCGAACCAGATCAGCACAGCCATCGACGGGCTGACCCTGAATCTCGCCCAGGCCCAGCCGGGACAGAAAGTCGCGCTGGACGTCGCTGTCGATCAGGGCGCCATCCGCAGTTCGCTTGACAGTTTCGTCAACACCTACAACAACTATGTTGCCCTGCGTTCGCAACTGACCGCCTATGACGCCAGCAGTGGCAAGAAAGGCGCCCTGCTCGGCGATGCGACCTTGCGCTCGATTGATTCCTCGATCCTGCGCAGTCTGCAGGCGACCGGCTATGGCGCCGGCACCAATCCGCTGACTTCGCTGAGCGAACTCGGAATCCGTGTCCAGGTCGATGGCAAGCTGGCGCTTGACGCCAGCGCGTTGAGCACCGCGCTGGATTCGGGAACCGATCGGGTTGCCGCGCTTTTTTCGGGCAGCAACGGCGTGGCTACGGCCTTGAGCAGCCAGTTGCAGAGCTGGCTCGACAGCGGCGGCACCCTGGATTCGCGCAACCAGAGCCTCAGTCAGCGTGTGCGCCAGCTCGACGACAACCAGGCCCGCCTCGACGCACGCATGCTTTCGGTGCAGGCACGCTATCAAGCCCAGTTCAGCAAGCTCGATTCACTGCTTTCCAGTCTGAACAACACCAGCACATTTCTGACCCAGCAGCTTGCAGCTCTGAACACCAAATCCAGTTGACGGAAGCAGCACCGGAGGATCCGAATCATGGCAATGACAGGCAGTGGCGCAGCCGCATATCGACAGGTGGCCACGCGCGGCGGCATCGAGGACGCCAGCCCGCACCGCCTGATCGCGATGCTGCTGGACGGGGCGCTGGCACGCTTGAGCCACGTCAGGGGCCTCATCGAGCGCGGTGAAATTGCCGAGAAAGGCCGCGTGCTTTCGCAGACGATCGAAATCGTGGGCGAGCTGAACGGCTGCCTGGATCACGCTCGCGGTCCGGAAATCGCCGGCAAGCTTTCCTCGCTCTACGACTACATGGCTCGCCGACTGGTTCAAGCCAATCGCAGCAACGATACTGCGGCGATTGACGAGGTCGCTGGCCTGTTTCGGGAAATCCGCGATGGCTGGAGCGCTGTTGATCCGGATTCCCCAGCAATCCGTCCGCTGGCAGTCGCGTCATGAACCCGGCCATCCACGGTGATGCCGCCGGCCTGTTGCGTGAAGCGATTGCGATCACCGGCAACATGCTGGAAGCAGCATCCAGCGGTGACTGGGAAACGGTCATGGCGCTGGAGCGGGAGCGGGCTCCATTGATCGCTCAAGGCGCCCAGCTCAGCGCTGAAATAGCCACTCTCTTGCAAGAACTGCAAGGACTCAACCATGAACTGGCGCAACTGACCGATGTGGCCCGGCTTGCAACAGCATCCCTGGCTGCTGACGCACGCTATCGCGATCTTGCGGTTGAAACCTATGGCCAGACCGGATTGCCATGAATCTCTGGCAACACAAATTTGTACTTCAACACTTTATTTCTACCGCTTTTGTTCAGGATTCCCGCAAACTGACAGCCAGCGCCGCCAGCGCGCAGGCAATGTCCGGAAGTGACCAATGAAACGTGACCTGGTTCGCATTTTCGAGGAACAACTGCGCTATGAGGCGACGTTGCCGATCAGCTGGATGCCGTGGAGCGATGCAGAAGGCCCGTTGCAACGCGAATTGAGGGTAAAGCGCTGCATGGGCGTGCTCGCGGCACAGTCGGCATTTGATGACATGCGCTCGGAACCCGGCGATGAACTGGTGAATTTCGTCCCCGAACTGGGTCGTCTCGATGCCAAACTCAACCATCTCATCGACCTCGTCGCGGCCCTGCTCGCCAGCAGCACACCATTGCCCAGTGCAGTACCGGTCAGCCTCAACGCTTGGGGTGTCGCCTGGCAATCCGCCGAAGCGATTGCGCCAGCCGAGGCGACACTCATGCTGCGCATTCATCTCGACGCCAATGCCGCGCTGCCACTGGATATGCCGGCTCTGGCGATAGCGCCATTGATGGCCAGTGATGGCCTTGCATGGCAGCGTGCGGTGTTCCTCGATGTTGCAGAAAGCGTACGCGAGGGTCTTGAACGCCTGGTCTTCCGCATGCATCGAAAAAAGCTGGCCGAGGAGCGCTTGGCGGCGCGCTGAAGCGCAGAAGGGGAGCGACGGATTGCCGTCGCCGCGATCAGATTTCGAGTGACAGAATTTTGCCGGTTGGCATCGATCTTGCTCTCATGGAAATCGCCGGTATCGAATCCTCTGTTCCGCGCTGAAATTGAAAAGGACCTCTGACATGCGCCCGTCCATCTACATCATTGAACCCGACACTGAGCGTTCCGCGACTGTTGAAGCGATGCTCACCTCGCTCGGATACGATGCCCTGCTCACCACCCGTTTCAGCCAGAGCAAGGGATTGCCGAACGCCTGTGCGGTTTGGGTTGGCGCCCTGGAGGCCGGCAAGGATCTTGACGATCACCTGGCCAAGGTCTGCGCGCAAAACGACCCGCTGCCGCTGATTGTTCCGGAAGACTCGCTGCTGGCCGACCAGTTCGAGCACGAGCAGCGCCGCTGCCATCGCGTTTCCTTTCCCCTGCAGCGTGCCGAGCTGGGCAGCCTGTTGCTGCGCTTGAGCGCCTCCGCCCAGCGAAAGACCGATCGCCGCGCCGTTCGTTGTCTGGTCGGCTGTTCCGAGGCGATGGAGCGCGTCAGAGGGTTGGTGCGCCAGGTTGCGCAGCATGAGACCAGTGTGCTGATTCTCGGCGAATCCGGCACCGGCAAGGAGATCGTCGCGAGAACCATCCATGAAAGCTCGCCACGTCGCGACAAGCCGTTCATCGCAATCAATTGCGGGGCGATTCCCGCCGACCTTCTCGAAAGCGAATTGTTCGGCCACGAGAAAGGCGCCTTCACCGGCGCGATCAGCGCGCGCAAAGGGCGCTTCGAACTGGCCGAGGGCGGCACCCTGTTTCTCGACGAGATTGGCGACATGAGCCTGACCATGCAGGTCAAGCTGCTGCGCGTGCTGCAGGAACGCGTATTCGAACGCGTCGGCGGCAATCGTTCGATGGAGACCGACGTGCGCATCGTCGCGGCCACCCATCGCAACCTTGAAGACGCGATTGTCAACGGCGGAACCTTCCGCGAGGATCTCTACTACCGAATCGCCGTGTTCCCGATCGAGATGCCGAGCCTGCGCGAACGCATCGGCGATCTTGGCGAGCTGATCGGCGAGTTCACCCAGCGTCTGCAGCGGCGTGGCGTCGAGACCGCGATCCTTGGTGACGAGGTCGTCCGCGCACTGTCGCAACATGGCTGGCCTGGCAATGTCCGCGAGCTGGGCAACCTTGTCGAGCGACTTTCGGTCATGTATCCCGGCCAACGCGTTCGCAGCGAGAATCTGCCGGTTCGCTATCGGCAGACGCAAGGTACCGACGACATGTTTGCAATCGCCACGACTCCGCGGGTGGCTGCCACCTGCAACCCGGCCAACGAAACGACCCCGTCGGGCATGCCACTTGGAACGCCGAACCTCGCCGAAACCACGGTCGACCTGAAGGACTACCTGGCCGAGATCGAGATCGCACTGATCCGTCAGGCCATGGCCTTGACCGACAACGTCGTCGCCCAGGCTGCGAAAGTCCTCAACCTGCAACGCACGACCCTGGTCGAAAAGCTGCGCAAGTACGGCTTGCAGCAATCGAATGGCTCACTGATAGCCGCCTGAAACGAAGCAGTGGGCGGTCGCGCGAAGGACAACGGCGAAGCTTGAATCGGCGCACCGATCACGCGCACCGCAATGCCCGGGCCATCAACTGCGAGCAAATGGAAACCGACCTTTCGTGCAACCGGGCGGCCCTGCGCAGCGCGCATGGCCACAGCCCGCTTCCGCCCCAGTGCCGACTGACGGCCATCGGCTCATGCGCTTGCCTGTGGGCAGGAACGCTTGCGCGGGCCGGCGGCGCCAACGGCCGCATCCGGCCTTTTCCGGGCAACTGCTGCACGCGGCTTGTGCGGAATTCCGATCTGGCTGTCCATGCGGATCCGGCCGCCCGGAATCGCAGCGCCAGAAGTTCGACACTGCACACCCGAAACGCAGCGACAAATCACCGGCAGATTCTTGACACACACGTAAACCGACATTCAAGTCATTGTTTATAAACAAAATTCTTGGTTGGCACAAACCTTGAAAGAGAGTCCGGCAAACCACCTTCGAGGTCGGTACCAGGTTCTGACATGAATACGGTTGACGTCTCCGGCTTGCTTCAGCAGATGCGTGCCATGAGCGCCCAGGCGCAAAGCCCGTTGCGCGCGCCGACCACATCGCCGCCGGTTGCCGGCACCAGCGATTTCGGCAATGTTCTCAAGCAGTCGCTCGAAGGCGTCAGCAAGTCGCAGATGCAGGCACAGAATCTCGCCGCCTCCTTCGAACGTGGAGACCCCGGCACCGACATCGGCTCGGTCATGGTCGCATTGCAAAAAGCCGATCTTTCCTTTCGCGCGGTCAATGAAGTGCGCAACAAGTTTGTCGACGCCTATCGCGACGTCATGAACATGCAAGTCTGAACCGGATGAACAAGCCGATGGATCCGTCCCTGCCCGTGACACAGTCTCCAGCATCGAAGTTCGATATCGCACGCATTCCCGGCGCACGCCAGGTGCTGCTGCTGGTCGGCATCGCCGCAGCCGTGGCCATCGGCGTCGCCATTGTGCTGTGGTCGCGCGCGCCGAACTTTGCGTTGCTTTATGGAAACCTCGACGAACGCGACGCGGCCCAGGTCGTGCAGGCGCTGCAAACGGCCAACATCGCCTATGAGCTCGGCTCCGGCGGCACCTCGATCTTTGTTTCCGCCGGTGACATCAGCACGACACGCCTGCGCCTGGCCAGCCAGGGACTGCCGCACAGCGGCAGCGGCGGCAACTCGGCCGGCGGCGGCAGTGACGCCGCACCCTTCGGCATGAGCGAACTGGCCGAACGCACGCGCTACCAGCAGCAACTGGAAAACGACCTGTCCAGCACGATCGCCAGCCTGCAGTCGATCAAGGCGGCACGCGTGCACCTGGCCATGCCCAAGTCCTCCGCCTTCATCCGCGATCGTGGCCGCGCCAGCGCCTCGGTCATGATTTCGATCTATCCGGGCCGCGCGCTCGACAATGCCCAGGTAGGCGCGATCGTGCACCTGGTGGCATCAAGCGTACCCGACCTCGATCCCGCCCAGGTTTCAGTGGTCGACCAGAAAGGCGCCCTGCTGACGGTCGCCGACCCGGGCAGTGCCGAGGCGATCAACGACACCCGCTTCCGCCTGGTGCGCCAGATCGAAACGGCCTATGCCGCTCGCATCGAAGAACTGCTCTCGCCACTGGTCGGTGCCGGCCGCGTGCGCGCCCAGGTTGTCGCCCAGCTTGATTTCACCGAGACCGAAAAAACCAGCGAGATCTTCGATCCGGAAAAGACCACGGTGCGCAGCGAACAAACATCCAGCGAACGCCGCGTCGACGCCAAGGCGAGCGGCGTACCCGGCGCACTCAGCAACCAGCCACCAACCGCACCGGCCCAGGCCAGTGCGGCGGCGCCGACCGCCGGAGCGGCTGGCGAGGATTCCGAGGTCAGCAGCAGCGCGACGCGCAACTTCGAGATCGGTCGCACGATCAGCCATACCCGTGAACCGGTCGGCAATCTGCGCCGGCTCAGCGTGGCCGTGGCACTCGACAACAAGTCCGGCATTGATGCCGAAGGCAAACCAACCAGCGTCGCGCTAAACGAGGGCGAAATCGAACGCATTACCGATCTGGTGCGCAATGCGGTTGGCTTCGACGCCAAGCGTGGCGACACGGTCAGTGTGGTCAACGCGCCATTCCAGACCGATCCGCTGATCGAGCCTGTCGAATTACCGCTGTGGGAGCAGCCGATGCTGCGTGAACTGTTCAAGCAGGGTCTCGGCGTCGTGCTGGTACTGCTGCTCGTGTTCACCGTGCTGCGCCCGCTGTTCCGCAATCTGGTGCCGCCGCAAAACCGGCGAGCGGTCGATGTCAACGTGGTTCAAGCCAGCACGTCCGGGGCGCTCGATGTCGCTGCGGACAGCTTCTCGCTGTCCGGGCGCGCAGCCGGCGGTGTCCCGGGCACACTGGCACCGGGCAACGTTGCGCTGGACACCGAACAGAAGATCCTGCTGGCCAAGCGCGTGGCTGGCCAGGATCCGAAACAGGTCGCGCAAATCGTCAAGAGCTGGGTGACCGCAGATGCCTGATGTAGCCATGGAGACGAGTCGCAACCTGAGTGGAGCCCAGCGCGCCTCCGTGCTGTTGCTGTCGCTTGGCGAAAAGGAAGCGGCCGAAGTGCTCAAGCACATGAGCGCACGCGACGTGCAGACCATCGGATCGGCGATGACCACGCTCGGCAGCATCTCGCGTGCGCAGGCGGATTCGGTGCTCGACCAGTTCACCGTTGCGTTGCAGAACGAGACCGCGCTCGGCATCGGAACGGAAGACTACGTACGGCGCATGCTGACCAGCGCGCTCGGCGACGACAAGGCCAACCGCCTGCTCGACCGCATCCGCCTCGGCCGCGATTCCAAGGGCCTCGAGGCCCTGAAGTGGATGGAAGGTCGCGCCATCGCGGAAATGATCGGCCGCGAGCACCCGCAGATCGTCGCCATCGTTCTCGCCCATCTCGATCAGGATCAGGCCGGCGAAGTGCTCAAGTCCCTGCCCGAAGCGATCCGCCACGACGTGATCATGCGCATCGCCACGCTCGATGGCGTCCAGCCCAGCGCCCTGCACGAACTCGACATGATCATGGAGCGCCAGTTCTCCGGCAGCACGGCCTCGTTCTCCACATCTTCAGTGGGCGGCATCAAGGCCGCTGCGCAGATTCTCAACGTGCTCGATTCCGGGCAGGACACCAAGATCCTCGAATCAATCTGCACGATCGACGGTGAACTCGGCCAGCGCATCCAGGAGCTGATGTTCGTTTTCGACGATCTCGTCAACCTCGACGATCGCGGCATGCAGACATTGCTGCGCGAGGTCTCCACCGACCGCCTCGTCATCGCCCTCAAGGGCAGCGATGCGGCGGTTCGCGAAAAGATCTTCGCCAACATGTCCAAACGCGCCGCCGACATGTTGCGCGACGACCTCGAAGTGAAGGGCCCGGTAAAGCTCAGCGAAGTCGACGCCGCGCAGAAGGAAGTGCTGACTGTGGCGCGCCGACTGGCCGAGCAGGGCACGATCAGTCTCGGCGGTGGTGGTGACGAATATGTCTAGCATCGCCTCGGTCTACCGGCGTGAGGACACGCTCGACGCGCAAGCGTGGTCAGCCCCGGAGGTGAGCGCCGAAGCGCTGGTCGAGAATGGCGCCTGGCATCCACGCACCTTGCGCCAGCTCGAGGAAACCGAGCAGCGCGCCCATGAGGAAGGTTACCGCGACGGCCTCGCCGCCGGGCGCGCTGCGGCTCGCGATGAGCTGGCCGAACAGGTTCGCCGCATCGGCGCCATTGTGCAGGCGCTGCAGGCACCGCTGGATGAGCTCGACGAGGTTGTCGAGCGCGAACTGCTGAACCTTGCCGTAGTTGCTGCCGGTCGCATCGCCTTCCACGAAGTTTCGCTGGCACCCGAGCGCATCCTCGTTGCGATCCGCGCCGCGTTGAAGATCCTGCCCGGCTTCGCCCGCCAGGTGCGCATTCGCCTCAATGCAGGCGATGCCGCGCTCGTGCAGGATCTGTTGTCGCCGACGGAGAGCGGTCATGCCGTGGAAATCGTCGAAGACGATTCCCTGAGTTGCGGCGACTGCATCGTCCAGGCCGAGAATTCACAGGTGGATGCGCGCCTCGAAACGCGTATCGCCGCGGTTTTCGACGACATGCTCGGGCGTGATACCGCAAGCGACGATGGAGGCTCGGCATGAACAGGCAAGTCGCCGCACGCGAGCGCAGCCAGCGGCGCTGGAGTGCTGCGCTGGCCGCACGATCCGCACACATGGCCGATGTCCGGCCGATCGTCGCTGACGGCACCTTGCGTCGCGTCGTCGGCATGACCCTCGAAGCGGTCGGTTGCGAGGCCCCTCTCGGTGGCCGTTGCCTGATCCTCAACTCCGATGGCTCGCGCATCGATACCGAAGTGGTCGGCTTCTCCGGCGATCGGCTGTTCCTGATGCCCTCCGGTGAAATGCACGGCCTGCTGCCGAACGCACGCGTGCGTCCACGCGCATCTGATTCCGAAGTACCGGTCGGCACGGCCATGCTCGGGCGCGTCATTGACGCCGCCGGGCAACCGCTGGACGGCAAGGGCCCGCTTTCCTGCGACGGGCGCGCGCGCCTGACCGGCAAGCCGATCAATCCCATGCTGCGCCATCCGATCAGCGAGCCGCTGGATGTCGGCGTGCGCTCGATCAATGCCCTGCTCACGGTGGGCCGCGGTCAGCGCATGGGCCTGTTTGCCGGCAGCGGCGTCGGCAAGAGCACCCTGCTCGGCATGATGACGCGCTTCACCGATGCCGACGTCATCGTCGTCGGCCTGATCGGCGAACGTGGCCGCGAGGTCAAGGAATTCGTCCAGGAGATCCTCGGCGAGGAAGGCATGCAGCGCGCCGCCGTGGTCGCCGCGCCGGCCGATGCGCCACCGCTGATGCGCCTGCGCGGGGCCTGGCTGGCGACGACCATCGCCGAGCACTTCCGCGACCGCGGACTCAAGGTGCTGTTGCTGATGGACTCGCTGACCCGCTTCGCCCAGGCCCAGCGCGAAATCGCCCTGGCCATCGGCGAACCACCGGCCACCAAGGGCTACCCGCCGTCGGTGTTCGCCAAGCTGCCGGCCCTGGTCGAGCGCGCCGGCAACGACGCCGACGGACGCGGATCGATCACTGCTTTCTACACCGTGCTCACCGAAGGCGACGACTATCGCCACGACCCGATCGCCGACGCTGCGCGCGCCATCCTCGATGGCCACATCGTGCTTTCGCGCGAGCTCGCCGAAGCGGGCCAGTATCCCGCGGTCGATGTCGACGCCTCGATCAGCCGGGTCATGCCGGCCGTGGTCGACACTGCGCAAGTGGCGAGCGCACGACGCTTCCGCCAGCTTTATTCGAGTTACCGGCAGAACCGCGACATGATCAGCGTAGGCGCTTACCAGAAAGGCAGCGACCCGCGTGTCGATGAGGCCATCGCACGTTGGCCCGAAGTGGCCGGCTTTCTCAACCAGGACGTGCTTTCACCCCACTCCTACCGCGATTCGGTCAGCGAGCTGCATGCGCGCTTTGCCGAAAGGAGAGAAACCCCATGACCCGCGTCGAGCGCATGAACAAGCTGGCCGACATGGCCGGCGAGCGCAAGGACGAAGCCACGCTGAAGCTTGCCGATCGCCTGCGTCACGTCGATGCCGAGGAAGCGCAGCTGGCCGATCTGCATCGCTTTCGCGAGGAATACATCGGCTCCGACTCGGCCGCGACCAATGTCGCCGCGCTGGTCAATCGGCGCAGGTTCCTCGATCGCATCAACGAGGCGATCACCTTCCAGCTCGTTCAGATCGAGCGCCAGCGACGCCTGCTCGAGGAAGAACGCGAAAGCTTCTGCAAGATCCAGGCGCATTCGCACGCGCTGGGCAAGGTCGTGATGCGCCTGACCGATGACCAGCGCCAGAGCGAGGATCGCACCGAGCAGGGCGAAGCGGACGAACGCGCCTTGCGCGCGTCGCGGCGCGCCGAAAACCGTGAAGAATGAAATGCTGAAGATCGGCGACATGCGCGAAGGCACGGCATCGGCGCAGCCGCCGGCGCGCGCCGTATCGGCCATCGATGCGCCGGTATTTGGACGCGCCTTGCTGGACATGCTGGGCGGCGGAGCAGTGGACGCCCAGGCTGCAGCAGCGGCCATCGAACTGAAGCCGGAACCCGAGCCGCAGCCGGAACCGGAGCGCGATCCCGACGACGAGGATGCCGATGTCCGCCTGATGACCCTGCTGCCGGGAATCGAACTGCTGGCGCGGCGCACCGACAACCTGGCAGCGGGCCCAGCCCCGGCAACCGGACACACGCCGAATGCGGATCAAGGCGCGGCGCAATCAACAACGCTGGCGGTCAATGCCTTCATGCGCGCTGAAGTTCCGGCACCCCTGCCAGTCGACCCAGTCGTGCCGACCACGATACCGGCCGATGCCGTAGGCACGGCGCAGCCCAAGGCGGAAACGCTCGGTGCCGCTGCGGAGTCTGCCCACAACAAACCTGCACCGGTCGCCGCGAATCTGCATGCGGCAACGACAGAGCCCGGAGTATCCGCAACCGCGACGCCAGCGACAGGCGCACCCGGATGGCCCGGAGCGATCCTTGAACTGGCTGCGTCGGAACGCGAACGTAGCCGCATGGCGTCCGCGCGACAGGAACTGCCGAGCGCAGGCAACCGCAACGCATCGATGCAGTCACGGGACGCTGACACTCCCGCGTCCAGCGAGCTGCAAACCCGCCGCCAGCTGGCGGCCCAGACAGCCACGGCACCATCCACAAGCCGGATCGCCGCAGCGCCTGCGCAAGACGCGAACAGGCCAGCGCCAGCCAGTCCACAAGGCGCGTCGCCTACGGCTTCGACACCGGTGGCTGTCGAACTGGCCACGCGCATCGCTGGCGACAAGGCTGATGCACGCGCGCCGTCACAACCAAGCAGCGCCACGCCAGGTGTCAATGCCGCACCCGGTTTCGGCACAACAGGAGTTGCAGCCGATCCTGCCCTCCGCGCAACCACGGCAAACCCCGATTTCACCGGGGCTGAAGGCCGCGCCGCCTGGCAACAGGCGCTGGCGCGGCACGTCGGACTGATCGTCGCGGGCGAGTCCACGGAAGCACGCCTGCAGGTCGAGAGCGGCAAGCTCGGCCCGATCGAGGTTCATGTGAAAATCGACGGTGAGCGCGTCGACGTGCGCTTCTCGATCCAGCATCCCATCACCGCAAGCCTGGTGCACGACGCCATGCCGCGGCTGGAGAAGATGCTCGAACAACAAGGCTTTTCGCTGGGCCACTCGAGCATCAACCAGGGCCAGTCAGGCCAGCAGGGCGAACGCAACGCGTCTGAAACCTCCCGATCGTTCGAGCGCGGCGGTGCCGGTGATGGTGATCGTGCCGGCAACGAACCGGCTCCGCTGCAAGGCACACGCAGCCGCGCCGAAAACGCCCTGCTCGATGATTTCGCCTGAGCGACTGACCGCGCCGACCAGCCTGCGTCAGAACTCCGACAGCCATCCTGAACGACCGCCGAAGTGCATCCGCCGGTTCGTCAAGAAATTGGCAGAGCCCCACCAGAGCACTTCCATCTGATTGTTTTTTAAAGCGTTTATTCGGAATTTCCGGATGGCACGCGACTTGCTGTCATTGCTCGCAACAACTCAGGCGAGGCGGCAATGTCAGAAGTTCAGGAAACCAAGAGTGCCAAGTCCGGCGGCGGCTCGAACAAGCTGGTCATCATTCTCATTGTGCTGCTCCTCGGTGCCGGCGCTGCCATCGGCTGGCTGATGATGCATCGCAATGCGCCGCCGGAAAAAAGTGGACATGCCGCCGAAGCGGCGGCGCCGGTCGAAACAAATGCGAAGGCCATCTACCTCGCCCTTGACCCCGCCTTCGTGGTCAATTTCAAGGGTGCCGGCGGCAATCGCTTTCTGCAGGTCGGCGTGCAGTTGATGGCGCCGGAGCAGGCCGCGCTGGATGCCGCCAAGGCCAACGAGCCGGCCTTGCGCGATGCCCTGATCATGCTCTTCAGCAACCAGGACTCGAGTGTCCTGGCAACGCGAGAAGGCAAGGAGCAACTGCGCCTGGACGCATTGGCGGCCGTGCAGAAAGTGCTCGAGGGCAAATCTGGCGGCAAGTCCATTGCCGCCGTTTACTTCACCGCTTTCGTGATGCAGTGACATGAGCGAAGACAAGATCCTCTCGAAGGACGAAGTTGACGCGCTGCTGGACAGCGTCGACAACGGCGAACTCGATGTGAACCGGGAACCGGCCGCGCCGGGCGAAGTGCGCGGATTCGACTTCTCGCGCCAGGATCGCGTGGTGCGCGGTCGCCTGCCGACCCTGGAAATGGTCAATGAGCGCTTTGCCCGCGGCCTGCGCAGTGCGCTGCTGGGACTGTTGCGGCGCACCTGCGAAGTGACCTCGGTCGGGGTCAAGCAGGAACGCTATTCCGATTACGTGCACGGCATGTCGGTGCCGACCAGCATGAATTTCGTCAACGTGCTGCCCTTGCGCGGCACGGCGCTGGTCGTGCTCGAGTCCGCCCTGGTGTTCAATCTGGTCGAGAGTTTCTTTGGCGGCGGTCGCTTCAAGGCGCGCGTCGAGGGCCGTGATTTCACGCCGACCGAGACGCGCATCATCCACATGGTTCTGCGCGAAACCTTTGCCGCCATGCAGGAGGCCTGGGCCTCGGTGCTCAGCCTGAAGTGGGAGTACCTGAACTCGGAGATCAATCCACATTTTGCCAACATCGTCAATCCGACCGAGACCATCCTCGTCTCGCGCTTCCAGATTGGCCTCGATGGCGGCGCCGCCGACCTGCACGTGGCCTTTCCCTATTCGATGATCGAACCGATCCGCGACGTGCTCGACTCCGGCATGCAGGGTGGCGACCGCGTCGAGAAGGACGAGCGCTGGAGCCGTTGCCTGCGCGAGGATGTACTCGATGCGGAAATAGAAATTGGCGCCACCCTGGTCGAGGCGCGTATCCGTATCGGCGATTTCCTGCGCCTGCGCCCGGGCGACATCATTCCGATCGAAATGCCCGACCGGGTCCGCATCGCGGCCGAACAGGTACCCATCTATCGCGGCCGTTTCGGTACGCATGCCGGCAACAACGCCATTCGACTCTGCGAACCGCTGCGCCAATCCGAGCGCGCCAGCAAGGATCATCCAAAGGAAACCCCATGAACGACAGCATCCCCACCAACGAAACAGACCCGGCCGCTGATGTCGCCAAGGCCCAGTTCACCGAGTTGGCCAGCGAACAAAACGGCGTCGAGGTCAATCTCGAATCCATCCTCGATGTGCCGGTCACCCTGGCCATGGAAGTCGGGCGCACCCAGATCAGCATCCGCAACCTGCTCCAGCTCAACCAGGGCTCGGTGGTCGAGCTTGACCGGGCCGCCGGTGATCCGCTCGACGTCTTCGTCAATGGCACCCTGGTCGCCCACGGCGAAGTGGTCGTGGTCAATGAAAAGTTCGGCATCCGCCTGACCGATGTGATCAGTCCGGCCGAGCGCGTGCGCAAGTTGCGCTGAGATGAGCTCTCGCCTCGCCATCAGCGTCGCCCTCAGCCTGCTCCCGGCACTTGCCGCGGCGGCGGAGACGACCCCCGTGCCGGATGCCGCCGGTGCACTCGTGCGCGTGGTGCTCAGCCTGGTCGTAGTGGTCGCCTTCATTCTCGCCGCCGGCTGGATCGCGCGGCGACTGCAAACCGCCGGTCAGGGTCGCGGCAAGCGCATGCGTTGCGTGGAATCGCTTGCCATCGGCGTCAAGGAACGCGTCAGCCTGGTCGAAGTCGGTGGCGTCAGCCTGGTCATCGGCATTGCCCCGGGTTGCGTGCGCACCCTGCACGTGTTCGAGACACCCTTGCCCGAAACGTCAGCTCCGACCAGCGGCGAATCACCACGCGGGTTCGCCCAACTGCTCTCCAACCTGCGTCAGGGTCGCCCGCAATGAATCTGCGTCTTTCTCGAATTGCCGTGCTGACGATCCTGCCCGCGCTGGCGGTGCTCGTCCTGCCGGCACTGGCCGCCGCCGCCGACCCGGTGGTGCCGGCATTGCCGGCACTGACGGTGACCACCAACCCCGGCGGCAGCCAGACCTGGAGCCTCAGCCTGCAGGTACTGGCGGCGATGACCGCGCTGACCCTGTTGCCGGCCCTGCTCCTGCTGACCACCTCGTTCACTCGCATCATCATCGTGCTCGGCTTCATGCGCCAGGCGCTGGGCACCACGCAGAGTCCGCCCAACCAGGTTCTGCTCGGGCTTTCGCTGTTCCTCACCGCCTTCATCATGTCGCCGGTGCTGACCAAGTCCTATGACGAGGGCGTCAAGCCCTACATGGAGGGCAAGCTGAGCGTCGAGCAAGCCTTGCCGATCGCGCTCAAGCCAATGCGCACCTTCATGCTCGACCAGACCCGCGAATCCGATCTCGTCCTGTTCGCCCGGATTGCGCATTCGCCCGGCTATGCGGATCGCGACTCGGTGCCGTTCCCGGTGGTCGTCTCGGCGTTTGCAGTCAGCGAACTCAAGACCGCCTTCCAGATGGGATTTCTGGTCTATATCCCGTTCGTCATCATCGATCTCATCGTCGCCAGCATCCTCATGTCGATGGGCATGATGATGCTCTCGCCGATGATCGTGTCGCTGCCATTCAAGGTGATGCTGTTCGTGCTGGTCGATGGCTGGGCGCTGCTGATCGGCACCCTGGCCGGCAGTTTCGCACTCTAGGAGCATTGCCATGACACCCGAATCCGTCATCACCATCGGTCAGCACGCGCTGTACACGACCCTGATCATCGCCGCGCCAATGCTGCTGGCCGTGCTCGCGGTCGGTCTCGTCGTCGGCATGTTGCAGGCGGCCACCCAGATCAACGAGATGACCCTGAGCTTCATCCCCAAACTGCTTGCCCTGGCCGTCGTCCTGATCGGCGCCGGGCCGTGGATGCTGCACACGATGATCGATTACACGCGCGCCCTGTTCACCGATCTGCCCAACCTGATCGGTTGAACGATGTGCACCGATCACGCCCGATGCGACTGTCCCCCGAGCCTTGCCGGCCTGCCATCGGATCCGGCCACCTGCTGCGAAACGACGGCATGGAACTGGAACTGAGCCAGCTCGGCGCATGGGTGTCGGCGGCGGCGTTGCCGCTGGGCCGTGTGGCCGGCCTGATCATGGTCGCGCCGATCTTCAGCTCGAGCGCGATCCCGCGGCGCATCCGTGCCGCGCTCGTCGTCATGCTCAGCGTGGTGCTGATTCCGCTCGTACCGCACGGCAACCTTCCCGACACGCTGAGCCTGTCCGGCATGGCAGTGATGGTCGAGCAGGTCGCGATCGGCGCAATGCTCGGCTTCATCCTGCGCGTGCTGTTCGAGGCCGTTGCCTTTGGCGGCGAGCTGGTCGGCATCGGCATGGGCCTGAGTTTCGGGCGCACCGTCGATCCCAGCAATGGCACCTCGACGCCGGTGGCCAGCCAGCTTTACATGATGCTGGCGACCCTGCTGTTTCTGGCCATGAATGGTCATCTCGAACTGATCCGCCTGCTCGCCACAAGCTTCACCAGCCTGCCGCCGGGTGCCGCGACGCTGGGCCGCGAGACGTTCTGGGCCATCGCCGGTCTTGGCAGCACGCTTTTCTCGGGTGCGGTGCGCGTCGCCCTGCCGGCGATGATCGCCCTGCTCGTGGTCAATCTCGGCTTCGGTGTGATGAGCCGCGCCGCGCCCTCGCTGAACCTGTTCGCGATCGGCTTCCCGGTCACCCTGATTGTCGGCCTGCTGATGATGTGGCTGAGCCTGGGCAGCCTCGCGCCGACCTTCAGCATGCTGGTCGAGCATGCCTTCCGCGCGATCCGCGACCTGCTCGGGGTGCCGTGAGCCATGAGCGATTCCCCCGACAAGGAGAGCAGAACCGAGGAGGCGACCGACAAGCGCCGCCGCGATGCCCGTGAAGAAGGCCAGGTACCACGTTCGCGAGACATGAGCGCGGCCACCGTGACCCTGGCGGCGGTCGGGCTGCTGATCTTCGCGCGTGGTCACCTCGGCGAGGGCATCGGCAACATCATGCACGGCGGTCTCGCCCGCAGCCGCGCCGACGTGCTCGCCGACGACGCCATGACCAGCGCCCTGGCGCAACTGGCGATCCAGGCCCTGCTCGTCGTCGCCCCGGTGCTGGCGATCACGGCCGCCGCCGCACTCGCTTCGACCATCCTGCTTGGCGGCTGGAATTTCAGCGGCAAGGCGTTGGCTTTCAAGGGCGAGCGCCTCGATCCATTCAAGGGCCTTGGCCGGATTTTTTCGACCAATGGCCTGGTCGAACTCGGCAAGGCCCTGGTCAAGGCCACCGTGATCGGCACGATCTGTGCGCTGGTGCTGCGCAACAGCCTGCCCAACCTGCTCAATGCGGCGAACGCATCCTTCGAGAACGGCATCGGACTGGCGATCGACACGGTCGCGCTGGCGGCGATCTGGCTGGGCGCGGCCCTGCTCCTGATCGGTCTGGTCGATGCGCCATGGCAGCTGTTCCAGCACGCCAGGAACCTGCGCATGACGCGCGAGCAGATCAAGCAGGAATTCAAGGAAGCCGACGGCAGCCCCGAAGTGAAACAGCGCGTGCGCCAGGTGCAGCAACAGATGTCACGTGCGCGCATGATGGCCGAGGTGCCCAGGGCCGATGTCGTGGTCATGAACCCGACCCACTTCGCCGTCGCCCTGCGCTATGACGACAGCAAGATGGGCGCGCCGATCATCGTCGCCAAGGGCGCCGACCACATGGCCTTGCAGATCCGCGCCGTGGCCAAGGCCCACAAGGTCGCCCTGCTGACCGCACCGCCACTGGCACGCGCGCTGTATCGAAATGGCGAAGTAGGCCGCGAGATTCCCTCGGCGTTGTATGTCGCCGTGGCCCAGGTGCTCGCCTATGTCTACCAGCTCAGGCAATCCGCCGACGGCAGCGTACCGGCGCCGGAAGTACCGAACCCCGAGGTCGATCCGGCCTTGTCCGACCCACCAAACCGCCATTGAACCGGGGATAGCCGACGTGTCCACTGCCATCTTTGATGTGATGAAAACCGCCGGTCGCCGCGGCATCGGCGCGCCGATCATCGTCCTGCTCGCACTGGCGATGATGATGCTGCCGCTGCCGCCGTTCCTGCTCGACATGCTGTTCAGCTTCAACATCGCGCTGACGCTGGTCATCCTGCTGGCCGTGGTCTACGTCATGCGTCCGCTCGAATTCGGCGCATTTCCGACTGTCGTGCTGATGGCCACCCTGTTGCGCCTGGCTCTCAACGTCGCTTCGACCCGTGTGGTGCTGATGAACGGCCACGGCGGCCCCGGCGCGGCGGGCAAGGTCATCGAGGCCTTCGGCGAATTCGTCATCGGCGGAAACTTCGCCGTCGGCTTTGTCGTCTTCGCCATCCTCACGATCATCAATTTCGTCGTCATCACCAAGGGCGCGACACGCGTCTCCGAAGTGACCGCACGCTTCACCCTCGATTCGCTGCCGGGTCGGCAGATGGCCATCGATGCCGATCTCAATGCCGGCCTGATCACGCCCGAACAGGCCCGCGAGCGGCGCCAGGAAGTGCGCGAGGAAGCGGATTTCTACGGCTCGATGGATGGTGCCAGCAAGTTCGTGCGCGGCGATGCCATCGCCGGCATCCTGATCCTCTTCATCAACGTCATCGGCGGCTTCGTCATCGGCGTCTTCCAGCACGGCCTGTCGGCCGGACTGGCAGCGAAGTCCTATACCGTGCTGGCCATCGGCGACGGCCTGGTCGCCCAGGTGCCGGCGATCATGCTGTCGATCGCCACTGCCGTCATCGTCACCCGTGTATCGCGCTCCACCGACATGGGCAGACAGGTGGTCGGACAGATTTTCAGCCAGCCCAAGGCACTCGGCGTGACCGGCGTGGTGCTGATCCTGATCGGCCTGATTCCGGGCATGCCGAATGCGGCTTTCCTGCTGTTCGGTTCGATTTGCAGCGGTGCCGCCTGGATCCTGGCCAAGCGCCGGACGGCGGCGCGCGAGCAGGCGGCGGCCCCGCTTGCCGCCAGCGAAGCCAAGGGCGAAGCGGCCGAGATCGGCTGGGAAGACGTCAGTGCGGTGGATGTGATCGGCCTCGAGGTCGGCTACCGGCTGATCGCCCTGGTTGACCGCAACCAGGGTGGCGAACTGATGGGGCGGATCAAGGCGGTTCGCCGCAAGCTGTCGCAGGATCTCGGCTTTCTCGTGCCGCCCGTGCATATCCGCGACAATCTCGACCTCGCGCCGGGCGCCTATCGCATCACCCTGCTCGGTGTGCCGGTCGGTGAAGCCGAGCTGCATCCGGAGCGTCTGCTCGCGATCAATCCGGGCAACGTGCACGGCACCGTCATGGGCATCGCGACACGCGACCCGGCCTTCGGCCTCGAAGCGCTGTGGATCGAACCGGGCACGCGCGATCACGCGCAGACGCTCGGCTATACGGTGGTCGATCCGGCCACGGTCGCAGCCACCCACCTCAGCCATCTGCTGCAAACGCATGCGCACGAACTGATCGGCCACGAGGAGGCCCAGCAACTGCTCGACCGCCTTGCCCAGAGCGTGCCCAAGCTGGTCGAAGAGCTGGTGCCGAAGCGGCTTTCGCTCGGCATCGTGGTCAAGGTGCTGCAGAACCTGCTCGGCGAACGCGTGCCGATCCGCAACATGCGCAGCATCGTCGAAACTTTGGCGGAGCGCGCCGGGCAGAGTCAGGATCCCGACGTATTGACCGCCGCCGTGCGTGTCGCCCTGGGCCGCCAGATCGTCCAGGACATCGGTGGCTTCGGCGCCGAGCTGCCGGTGGTGACCCTGGCACCGGATCTTGAGCAGATCCTGGTGCAGTCCCTGCAAGGCGCCACACCAGCCAGCGCGGCGCTGGAGCCGGGCCTGGCCGAACGCCTGCAGAAGAGCGCAGCGGATGCCACGCGACGCCAGGAAATGGCCGGCGAACCGGCCGTCCTGCTGACTTCGCCGGCACTGCGGCCATGGTTGGCGAGGTTTGTGCAACAGGCAGCACCAGGACTCCGGGTGCTCGCCTATAACGAGGTACCCGACAATCGTCAGGTGCGCTTGGTGGCGAGCCTGGGTCGATGAAGACAATCACTGTTGAAGACATGACGCGACCGCTGGAGGTTGCATGAAGATCAAACGCTACACCGCGCCTGACATGCGTCAGGCCATGCAGAAGGTCCGTGAGGATCAGGGCCCCGATGCCGTCATCCTGTCCTCGCGCCGCGTCGACGGGTTGAACGAGATCATCGCCGCCATCGATTATGACGAGGCGCTGGTACGCCAGGCAGTCGCCCAGATGCGCAACGCCGCGCCGCAGACGCCGGTCGTGCACCCGCGCAAGGCCGCCACGCCGCCAGCAACGAAGGTCGGACAGAATCCGGCCAGCGTGCGCGAGCCTGCCCCGCCACGCGTATCGGCCGAGGAGGCAGCGCGTCTGCTCATGCAGCAGACCCTGCCACGCAAGGGCCAGGCCCGCGTCGCCGCAGAACAGGCGCGCAAGGACGCTGGCCAGGGCACCGCAGCAACGGCAGCCAGCCACGTCACAGCGACCGCCGCTGTCCGCGCCGCCGTAGCCACGGCGCCCAGCGACGCCACCTACCAGCGCATGCAACGCGAAATGACCCAATTGCGCCAACTCCTCGAAGCACAGCTATCGAGCCTGGCCTGGAACGCGCTCGATCGGCGCCAACCGCTGCGCACGCAAGTACTGCGTGACTTGACCCGGCTCGGCATCGAGGCCGATGTCGCCACCGACATCCTCGAGGATCTGCCTGCCGACATGACCGCCGAGCAATCGCGTTACCTGCCGCTGGGCCTGCTCTCGCGGCGACTGACCATCGGCGGCAAGGACTTCGTCGAGCAGGGCGGTGCCATTGCCCTGGTCGGCCCGACCGGCGCCGGCAAGACCACGACCATCGCCAAGCTGGCCGCACGTGTCGCCGAGAAGCACGGCCACAGCCAGGTCGCCTTGATTTGCACGGATGATTACCGTATCGGCGCGCAGGATCAGCTGACCCAGTACGGGCGTCTGCTCGGCCTGGCCAGCTACCAGGCGCGCAACAGCGCCGAACTCGGCAAGCTGCTCGTGCATCTGGCCGACACCCGCGTTGTCCTGATCGACACGCCGGGCATGAATCACCGCGACGAGCGCCTGGTCGCGCTGCTCGACACCCTGCGTGCCAACGCCGGGCGCGTGCGCAGCCTGCTCGTCCTGCCCGCCAACACCCAGGCTGCCGCGCTCGAGGAGAGTCTGCGCACCTATTCGGCGCTGGATCCTGATGGCTGCGTGCTGACCAAACTCGACGAAACACCGTCGCTCGGCCCGTCCATTTCCGTGCTGATCCGCAATGCCCTGGCCCTGCACTACACCACCGATGGCCAGCGCGTGCCGCAGGACATCGCGGTCGCCGATGCGCGCCGCATGGTCTGCCGGCTGGCCAATCCAACCGCCAGCGCAGCCGTCGACGAATTGCAACTGGCCGATCGTTTCGGTCGCACCACCGTCGCCCACGCATGAACCTGAATAGGCAATCCTGAAGCCATGAACCAAGCCAGCGCCCTGCAACAAACCAACCCATCACGCCCGGTCAAGGTCATTGCCGTCACCAGCGGCAAGGGCGGCGTCGGCAAGACCTGCGTCAGCGTCAACCTCGCCACGGCGATGGCCGCTGCCGGAAAACGGGTCCTGCTCCTCGATGCCGACCTCGGCCTGGCCAATGTCGATGTCATGCTCGGCCTGCAACCGGCCTGCAACCTGTCGCACCTGCTCAACGGCGATTGCAGCATCGAGGATCTGATTCTCGAAGGCCCGCATGGCCTGCGCATCGTTCCGGCAACCTCGGGAACACGGCGCATGGCGCAACTGACGCCAACCGAGAACGCCGGCCTGATCCGCGCCTTCTGCGACTACGGTGAACCGCTGGATGCGCTGGTCATCGACACCGGTGCCGGCATCGCCGACACGGTGACGATGTTCTGTTCGGCGGCCCAGGAGGTTGCCGTGGTCATCTGCGACGACCCGTCTTCGATCACCGATGCCTACGCCCTGATCAAGGTGCTCAGCCGCGAATTCGGCGTGCAGCGCTTCCACATCATCACCAATCGCGTACCGACCATGCAGCATGGCCGCGATCTCTACTCGAAGATCGTGCGGGTGACCGACCGCTTCCTCGACGTCACCCTCGATTTCGGTGGTGCCATCCCGGATGACTACTACCTGCAGCGCGCCGTACGCCGCCAGATGACCGTGGTCGACGCCTACCCGGCCAGTCGTTCGGCATTGGCATTCAAGAATCTGGCCCAGCTTGCCGATAGGTGGGAAGGAGGCACAGGAGTAACCGGTCACCTGGAGTTTTTCGTCGAACGCAATGGACGCGCGCAGGCTGTTTCGGGAGCGGGTCAGTGAATTCGCCGAATGCCGATCTGTATCAGCAAGTCCAGCGCGGTGGCGCCGATGAGCTCGTACGTCGGCACAGCGCCATGGTCAAGCGCATCGCCTGGCACCTGAAGGCGAGATTGCCGGCGAGCGTTGAAATCGGCGATCTCATCCAGGCCGGAATGATTGGATTACTGGAGGCGGCAAAAAATTATGTGGCTGCACGCAACTCGAGTTTCGAAGCGTATGCGAGCTTGCGCATCCGCGGCGCCATGCTCGATGAAATGCGCCGTACCGACTGGACGCCGCGCTCGGTCTACCGGCGTCTGCGCGAGGTGATGGATGCCATGCGTGCGATCGAAGCGGAAACCGGTCGCGAGGCCGAAGAAGGCGAGATCGTGCTGCGCCTCGGCATCTCGCACGAGGAATACGCGCAGATCATGGACGATGCCAGCCGTTCGCGCGTGCTCAGCCTGAGTACCGATGACGACGAAGGCGAATCGAAGGTGTTCGACGTGGCTGATGATGAGGACGCCCAGCCGCAGGTTCGATTCGAGGACAGCGGTCGCCGCCAGGCGCTGGCTTCGGCAATCGCGGCGCTGCCGGAACGCGAACAATTGATGATGGCGCTCTACTACAACGAAGAATTGAACCTCAAGGAGATAGGTGAAGTGCTGGGAGTCAGCGAATCGCGGATCTGCCAACTGCACGGGCAGGCGCTGGTGCGGCTGCGCACGCGCCTGAGCAACTGGCGCGACGGAGCCTGAGGCCATGCAGAAGCTGACCACCATCGGCGTCGTCCTGGCCTTCGTCGTGGTCATGGCCGGCGCCGTGCTCAAGGGCGCGGGCATCCATGCGCTGTGGAGTGGCGCTGCCCTGATCGTCGTTTTCGTCGGCACCAGTTCGGCGATCATGGTGCAGACGCCCGCACCGATCCTTTCGCGTGGCCTCGGCATGCTGAAATGGCTGTTCAAGCCGCCGCCGCAGGATTTCGAGGAACAACTGAAAAAGATCATCAACTGGAGCGAGACAGCGAGACGCCAGGGCCTGCTCGGCCTTGAGCCGCAGGTGGAAGCCGAGCCCGACCTGCTCATCAAGAAAGGACTGCAGCTGCTTGTCGACGGCACCGAACCGGACAATATCCGCAACATCCTCGGCGTCGAGGTCGACGCCAAGAAGCATGGCGACATGCAGTCAGCCAAGGTGTTCGAGGCGGCCGGCATTTATGCGCCGACCCTCGGTATCATCGGCGCCGTGCTCGGCCTGATGGCGGTCATGCAAAACCTCGCCGATCCGAGCAAGTTGGGCCCCGGCATCGCCGGCGCATTCGTCTCCACCGTCTATGGCATCGGCCTGGCCAACCTGCTGCTGTTGCCGGCGGGAAACAAGCTCAAGCTGATTGTCAACGACCTCGCCCGCGAGCGCGAGATGATGGTGGAAGGGATCGCCTCGATCGCCGAAGGCGAGAACCCGCGCAACATCGAATCGAAACTGCGCGGATACGTTCACTGACATGGCCGCCCGCAAGAAAAAAGTCGAACACGAAGAACACCAGAATCACGAAGCCTGGGCGATACCCTATGGCGATCTGGTCACCCTGCTGCTCGCGTTCTTCGTGGTCATGTACGCGGTGTCGTCGCTCAACGAGGGCAAGTATCGCGTGCTTTCGAAATCCCTCGAAGCCGCGTTCAACGGTTCACCGAAGTCGATCGAACCGATCCAGATTGGCGAACAATCAGCCTCGACCTCCAAGCCCTCCGCCGTCGAGCTTGATTCGTCACCCGCACCGGTCATGCAGCCGCTGGTTCTGGCCGCACCGCTGGCCTTGCTGGAATCACCGATCACCTCCCACGCCGCCAGCGACACCCGGGAAGCCGCGGACGCCGAAGCCAGGGCCGGTCTCGAGCGCATCGCACAGGAGGTCGAAGAAGCGCTGCAGAACCTGATCGACGAGAATCTGGTCGTGGTACGTCGGCATCAGACCTGGCTGGAAGTCGAGATCCGCACCGACATCCTGTTTCCCAGCGGTGTCGCCCTGCTCTCGCCCGAGGCGGTACCGATCATCCAGCGCCTGGCGATCACGCTGGGCGGCTTCCCCAACAGCCTGCGAATCGAAGGACACACGGACAACGTCGCGATCAACACGCCCACGTTCCCGTCGAACTGGGAACTTTCGGCCGCACGCGCGGCCAGCGTCGCGCGCCTGTTTGCCGATACCGGCATCGACCCGCACAAGCTGGCCATCCTCGGACTGGGGGAATTCCACCCCGATGCCGACAATGCCACTGCCGAGGGCCGCAACCGCAACCGGCGGGTCAAGATCATCGTCCTCGGTGAAACCGAAGACTTGCCAACCCCAACACTTGTTGCGGGTTCGCAAGCCGCACCCTGATGCCGATGTCGGCAAACAGGCGCACGACGCCGACCGCGCGACATCTTGAGCTCGCGTTGCATCGAACATGCTTGGGGCGCATGATGGTTTTCCCCGTTCCCACCCAGGGCGGCGGAATCTTGAGGCTCGGTGGTAGCGCCGCCAGAACTTACCATTTGCCGTGGCGCCGCCGGGCTGATACCCCGGAGCTTCCCGTGAAAGGCGGTTTTCCAGTTTCCCGCTCAACTCTTCGCAACAGGCTTCCACGCTTGCCGGCTGAGACCTTGCGTGTCGTGGAATTGGCCCTCAATCCGGATGCCGACCTCACCGAGACTGCAGCAGTGATTGCGAGAGATGCGGATTTGACCGCCCGCATTCTGCAAATTGCCAATTCTCCGCTTTATCCCTCCTCCAGCGTCAGACGCGTTGACAACCTGCGCAAGGCGTTGCTGCTGATTGGACTCAACGCAACCCTGACCCTGGCACTCTGCCTGTCGCTCTCGGCCATGTTCCGCCCAATGTATGCGGCATCCATCAGCCGTCAGACCATCTGGCGGCGCAGCGTATTGGCCGCGACCGCATGCCGGGTGATTGCGCACAGGTTGAGATGGCGCAATGGCGAAATGGTCATGCTCGGCGGCCTGCTCCAGGATCTTGGCCAGCTCGTCCTGGTGCAGGAATTTCCGCAGGCTTATTCGGCGTTGCTCGATCACCACCTTGCCCACCATGAGCTGCTTGCCGAGGAAACCGAAATACTCGGCTGCAATCATGTCGAGGTAGGCATGTGGATGGCCGAGGCCTGGCACCTGCCCGACTATCTGGCAGCGGCGATCCGCGAAAGCCATGAAGAGTATCCACTGGAACCGCTGGAGCGAGCCGTTGCGCTTTCCGGCCTGATCGCCGATATCTGGGTCGGGGCCGACCCGGTCGTGGCTCGTGAACTGGCCGCCGAGGGCGCCGACCGCCTGCTCGGACTGCGCGGCGAGCAGTTCGATGAATTGCTCGCCGCTGTCCAGCAAGCGCTTCCGCAGACAACGCGCGTGTTCGATGTGCACCACATCGAGGCCAGCGATTGGAGCATCGGGGCTGGCGATTCGATGCCAGCGTCCGCACAGGCGCCGGCTCCCGACGGCGCGTTCGCTGTCGAGGTACGCGGAAAGCTCGAGCTTTCCGATGCCGAGATTCGCCTGCATACGGATCCAGTGACCGGCCTCCTCGACCAGGCTTTCATTGCTGCCCTGCTGGAGTCCGAATTCGGCGCTGCGGTTCTGCATGCCTGGGATTTCTCGGCGATCCTTGTTCGACTCGAAAACCATTCCGCGATCAGCTCCCGGCATGGACAAGCTGCAGCCGATGCGGCGATGCAAGCGATCGCAAATGTGGTCGTCAGGACGAAACGTGACGAGGATATGGCCGGCCGTTTGCGCAAGAACTTGGTGCTGATCCTGTTGCCAGGAACAGCATACAAATTCGGCCTCCTGGTTCGCGACAAGCTGCTGCAAGCACTCGCGCAGACGGCCGCCCTGGGCACCGATCCGGTGATTCTGGTTCCCCGCGTATCGGTTGGGCTGGCCGGGGTCTGCGGCGGCGGGACACATCGCACTGCGCAGGAGTTCCTGCTTGCGGCAGAGAAAGATGGCCTGACCGCTTGTCGGACTTGATTCGGCGGGATTGCAAATTCGCCTGAATCGTCAACAGGAACACGCAGTGTCTGGCAAGCATCCGTTTTCTCGACCGCAGCGGCACAACGAGGATCCGTCGCGAAAACCTGATTGCCAGACCAGCCTGACGCAGCGCGGCCATCCCGTCCGTCATGGAGTCGCCCATCATTCGCCTATACAATCGGCGGCCGTTTGCGCTGGCGAGGAATTCCATTCCCGGTTGCGAAGCGAATCGACCGGCTGGCCAGGGCTTGCGCATGTTGCTGATGATCGACAATTACGACAGCTTCACTTTCAACCTCGTGCAGTACTTCGGTGAGCTTGGGCAGGAGGTGAAGGTGGTGCGCAACGATGAACTGAGCGCAGCCGAGATTGGCGCGCTTGACCCCACTTCGATCGTCATCTCGCCGGGGCCGTGCACGCCGAATGAAGCCGGCGTTTCGCTTGATGTCCTCGCAACGCTGTCGGCGAAGCTGCCGATATTCGGTGTCTGCCTCGGCCATCAGTCGATCGGCCAGGCCTTTGGAGGAAAGGTCGTCCGCGCGCGCCAGATCATGCACGGCAAGACCTCGATGATTCATCACACCGGTCAGGGCGTATTCCGCGGCCTGCCGGATCCGTTTGAGGCAACCCGCTACCACTCGCTCGTGGTCGAGCAGGAATCACTGCCGGATTGTCTGGAAGTGACCGCCTGGACCGAGAACGACGATGGCAGTCGCGACGAGATCATGGGTCTGCGCCATCGCACCCTGCGCGTCGAGGGCGTGCAGTTCCATCCCGAATCGATCCTGACCCGGCACGGGCATGACCTGCTGCGCAATTTTCTTGGGCCATGATCGAAAGCCCTTGCTTTCGCAGGAGCGCTGTCAGGCGCGATGCCCTTCGCGAATTTCAACATCTGAAACGCCTCGCGCCTGAAGGCGCTCCTACGGAAATCATGGAGCAGGAATACGCATGGCCTTTACCCCCCAACTAGCCCTGCAACGCACGATCGAGCATCGCGAGATCTTCCACGACGAGATGATCGAGCTGATGCGCCAGATCATGCGTGGCGAGGTGTCCGACGCGATGATCGCGGCGATCCTTACCGGCTTGCGTG
Organism: uncultured Dokdonella sp.; assembly: GCA_964390215.1. Lineage (GTDB taxonomy): Bacteria > Pseudomonadota > Gammaproteobacteria > Xanthomonadales > Rhodanobacteraceae > Dokdonella. Next base: position 49,263 of record CAYMHF010000018.1, read on the forward strand.
TGAAGAAGGAAAGCATCGGCGAGATCAGCGCGGCCGCCGAGGTCATGCGCGAGCTCGCCGCGCCAGTACCGGTGACCGATCGCGAAGGTTTTGTCGACATCGTCGGCACCGGCGGCGATGGTGGCAATAGCTTCAATATCTCCACTGCCTCGATGTTTGTCGTTGCTGCGGCCGGCGCGCGTGTAGCCAAGCATGGCAACCGCAGCGTGTCGTCGAGATCCGGCAGTGCCGATGTGCTCGAAGCACTCGGCGCCTCGATTGAATTGCAACCCGCCCAGGTCGCCGCCTGCATCGAGCAGGTCGGCATCGGTTTCATGTTCGCGCCGATTCACCATCCGGCGATGAAGGCGGTCGCGCCAGTGCGCCGGGAAATGGGTGTGCGCACGATCTTCAACATCCTCGGCCCGCTGACCAATCCGGCCGGGGCGCCGAATATCCTGCTCGGCGTGTTCCACCCGGATCTGGTCGGCATCCTCGTGCGCGTGCTCAAGCAGCTCGGCGCGAGGCACGCCCTGGTGGTCTGGGGCAAGGATGGCATGGATGAGATTTCGCTTGGCGCATCGACCCTGGTCGGTGAACTGCGCGACGGCGTCGTGCGCGAGTACGCGATTCATCCCGAGGAACTCGGCTTTGCCATGGCCTCGGGCATGCAACTGCGCGTCAACGATGCCGACGAATCGCGCGTGAAAGTGCTTGAAGCGCTGGACAATACGCCGGGAGTGGCTCGCGACATCGTCACCCTGAACGCCGGGGCGGCCTTGTATGCAGCCAACGCGGCCGCGTCGATCGGTGAGGGCGTCGTGCTGGCACGCGGCGCGCTGGAAAGCGGTGCGGCGCGCGCCAAGCTTGACGAGTTCGTGCGTACGACGCGGCAATTGGCAGGTAACAATCCCCTGTAGGAAGCGGCTTCAGCCGCGATGCTCTTCGTTGGGTATCAGGAGCAGGGGCTTCGCGGCCTAAGCCGCTTCCTACATGTATCTATTTCGGAGAGATGGGGTATCAATGAGCGACATCCTGGATCGAATCCTCGCACGCAAGGTCGAGGAGGTCGCCGAGCGCAATAAGCGGCTTCCGCTGGCGGAGCTGATCGCGCGCATGGCCGATTTGCCTGATACGCGCGGCTTCGCGGCGGCAATCGAGGCAAAGGTCGAAGCCGGATTACCCGCGGTGATCGCCGAGATCAAGAAAGCCAGCCCGAGCAAGGGCGTGATCCGCGCCGACTTCGACCCGGCCGCCATTGCGTGCAGCTACGAGCTGGGCGGAGCGGCCTGCCTGTCGGTACTCACCGATGCGGATTTCTTCCAGGGCAGCGAGGATTACCTGCGCGAGGCTCGCGCGGCCTGTTCGCTGCCGGTGCTGCGCAAGGATTTCATGATCGATGCGTACCAGGTCTACGAGGCTCGCGTGATCGGTGCCGACTGCATCCTGCTGATTGTCGCCGCGCTCGATGACGAGCGCCTGCTCGAGCTGAGTCTGCTGGCAGCCGAACTCGATCTCGATGTGCTCATCGAGGTGCATGACGAGGGCGAGCTTGAGCGCGCGCTCGACCTGCCGGCACCGCTGATCGGCGTCAACAACCGCAATCTGCGCAGCTTCGAAGTATCGCTCGAAACCAGCTTGAGGTTGCGCACCCGCACGCCCGCCGATCGCCTGCTGGTCAGTGAAAGCGGCATCACCACGGCCGCTGACCTTGCCCGGCTGCGCGGCGCCGGCATCGATGCGTTCCTTGTCGGCGAGACATTCATGCGTGCGACCGATCCCGGCGCGGCACTCAAGCAACTGTTCTTCGCCGCGTGACGATAGAAGGTGCCGACCAAGTCGCCGGATGCGCGGCGGCGGCGAAGCCTCGTGTCGTCCTGTTCGATTTCGACGGCGTACTGATGCGCGGCGACGCGTTCTCAAGGTTCGTCAGGACATGCCTGCGTCGTTCGTGGTGGCGCATGCTGCTCGCCATGATCGCGCTGCCCTTGCTGGCGCCGTTGTTCACCATCCGCTGCCTGCGCATACCGGTCATCGGCATCTTCGTGCGCATCAGCCTGCTCGGAGTCAGCCAGCCGCGTTTCGAATCGCTGGCGCGCGGGTTCGCCGGCGAGCTGGTCGGCAGGCCACGCATCTTCATTCGCGAAGGCATCAGCGCAATGCGTCGGCATATCGGCGCTGGTGATCGGGTCGTCATCGTCACCGGTTGCGAGGAGAATCTGGTTCGAGCGATTTTCGATGCGCTCGGCCTGCCCGATCTCGAGATCATCGCTTCACGCTTGCGTGCGGGCCGGCTCGGCATGCGCAAGCAGGTGCACAACTTCGGAGCGGCCAAACCTGTGCAACTCGCCGTTCACGGCATCAGCGAACCCTGGGATCTGGCCTACAGTGATTCGGCCCACGATATTCCGATGCTCAAGCGGGCAACCGAGGCGGTGCTGGTCAACGCCGATGCGCGCACCAGCCTGCGTGTCCGCCGCGCGCTCAGGCGCGATGTGCGCGAGGTCAACTGGTTCTGAGTCGCTGCGGTCAAAGCGGCTCGGCGCGCTTGCCGAGCACGACGATGGTCTTGCCCGAAACATCGATCATGCGCTGCTCTTCGAGCTGCTTGAGCACGCGTCCGACCATTTCCCGCGAGCAACCGACGATGCGGCTGATTTCCTGGCGTGAAATGCGGATCTGGGTGCCGAGCGGATGGCTCATCGCATCGGGTTCGTTGGTCAGGTCGATCAGGGTCTTGCCGACGCGTCCGGTGACATCCATGAAGGCCAGGCGGCTGACCTTGCGACTGGTATGCAACAGCCGGTTGGTCAGCTGCGAGCCGATCGCGAACAGGATCTTCGGACACTCATCGCGCAGCGGCCCCTCGAACAGGTTGAACATGCGCTCGTAGCCGATCTCGGCCAGCTCGCAGGGCGTACGCGTGCGCACCATGACCTCGCGACGAGGGGTCTCGACGAAGATGCCCATCTCGCCGATGAATTCGCCGCGGTTGAGGTAGGCGAGGATCAGTTCGCGACCTTCCTCATCCTCCGAGGACACGGTCAGCGAGCCGTCGATTACATAGTAGAGAATGTTGGCGGAATCTCCGGGGCGGATGATCGCGGTCTTGTTCGGGTAACGGCGGCGATGGCACATGCCGAGGAATTTTTCCATCGCCTCCCGATCCGGGATCAATGAAGCCGGAGCCTGCACCTTGGATACGTTGCGCTGCAGGGTGTATCGAAAATCAGCCATTTTCACGCGAGCATCTCCCATGACGTCACACACGCAGGACATATGCGAGTGGAAATTTCCATCGACTACGCCCCTGATTCGCCGTCTCTGAACAATCTTATTGCATATTGGGCGTCAGGTGTCGGAAGGCCGCCGATCGATTGATCGGCATTTCCGGCGCCGGGCCATTGCCGCCACTCCGCCGCGAGCTCACGGCGGCACTTCCACAGATGCGCCGGCTGGCTGACCAGGGGCCGGGTTCGTTCGACAAGAGAACCGTTGCATCCGCGGCAACATATGCAACTGCGCAAGCCGAAACCCGCCAATGACTGAGCGCAATCTGCAACGGCGGGTTTAATCACCCCCCTGATTGGCCCATAATGCGCGCCGTTTCCCCGGGGTCCGGGTTGGAGAGGTGCGCTGTGGTCAAACCCATTCCCCGTTTGCGTCTGCAAGGGTTCAACAACCTGACCAAGGCGCTCAGCTTCAACATCTACGACATCTGTTACGCGGTGTCCGAGGATCAGCGCCAGCGCTACATCGAATACATCGATGAAGCCTACAACGCCGAGCGCCTGACCACGATCCTGACTGATGTGGCCGAAATCATCGGCGCCAACATCCTCAATGTCGCGCGCCAGGATTACGATCCGCAGGGCGCCAGCGTAACCATCCTGATCTCCGAGGAACCGGTGGTCGAGCGGCTCGGCCGCGACACCATCTCGGGTGCGGTGGTCGCGCACCTGGACAAGAGTCACATCACCGTCCACACCTATCCGGAAACGCATCCGCACAACGGCATCGCGACCTTCCGCGCCGATATCGACGTGGCCACCTGCGGCGTCATTTCGCCGCTGAAGGCGCTCAACTTCCTGATCGACAGCTTCGAGTCGGACATCGTCATCGCCGACTACCGCGTGCGCGGCTTCACTCGCGATGTGAAGGGCCGCAAGCATTACATGGACCACCGCATCAACTCGGTGCAGGAATACCTGGCCAAGCACATCCGCCAGAAGTACGAGATGTTCGACGTCAACGTGTACCAGGAAAACATGTTCCACACGAAGATGCACATCAAGGACTTCGACCTCGATACCTACCTGTTCGAGGCGCATTCCGACGATCTCTCGTTCAAGGAACGCCAGCGCATCGGCGCCCTGCTGCGGCGCGAGATCGAGGAACTGTTCCACGGCCGCAATCTGGCCTGAGAGCGGTTAGCGGTTAGCGGTTAGCCGATAGCGGTGAGCGGGAAGAGCAGCATCGAGGAGATGCCAAGCGGCTTGGCACTGGATCAAGATATTCGAGAAGCGGACGAGAAGCGGACACCCGCTTCAGCGGCTGGAGAAACCGGGTGTGCTTTTCCCGCTCGCCGCTAACGGCTTACTGCTCACTGCGGCGAAATCGCGACTGAGCCCATGCCCTCGTCAATCTGCGCGACGGGCTCAGATCCGATACGCGACAGCGCGCATCACATTCGCCGCCAGCCGCATCATTCCCTTGACCGGCCCCGGCAGTTCGATGCCGCCAGCAGCCAGCGCCTGCTCGGCGTGGCGGGCCTCGTCCTCCTTCATCTGGCTGACAATTGCACGGCTGCGCTGGTCTGCAGCGGGCAATTTGTCCAAATGACTTTCAAGGTGCGCTTCGACCTGACGCTCGGTTTCGACGACGAAGCCGAGACTCAGGCGGTCACTGACCAGGCCGGCGACCGCGCCAATCGAATAGGCACCGCCGTACCAGAACGGGTTGAGCAGGCTCGGGCGGTCGCCGAGTTCCCGCAGGCGCTCACCGCACCAGGCCAGATGATCGGTTTCCTCGGCCGCCGCTTCGAGCAACTGCTCACGAACCCTTGCATCGCGGGCGACAGCTGCCTGGCCCGAATACAGCGCCTGTGCACAGACCTCGCCAACATGATTGACCCGTATCAGCCCGGCCGCGTGCCGGCGTTCGGTCTCGTCCAGCCCGGTCTCGACAACGCCAAGCGAAGGCGAGGGCCGATTGGATACCGGATGTGGATCGAATGCCGTGCCGAGGGCATGCTCGATTTCGACGAGGACACGATCAAGGCGGGAAAGCGGTCGGGTGGTCATGGGCTTGTTTCCAGTTGGCGGGCCAGCAAGGCCAGCGGATGCAGGACCGGAACACCCGAATCGCGTTGGCGCAAGCCGTTGCCGAGGAAGATCCGGCAACCGATATTGGTCGTCAATAGCAGATCGGGCGATTGCATGGCGACCTGGTCAAGTTTTTCCGCGCGCAAACGATCGGCGCGCTCGGCTTGCTCGATGAAATAGCTGCCGGCTGCGCCGCAGCAGCCCGGCTGATCCGGCAACACGAGCAGCTCGAGCCCCGGGATGCGCGTCAGCAGTTGCAACAATGGCTGCTTGCCGCTGCCGACATTCATTTGCGTGCACGGCAGATGCAAGGCGGCGCGCTGCTGCAAGGGCCGGAAACGCAGACTGTTCCAGCCCTTGTCGGCGGCGAGGAACCCAAGCACATCGGCAACCTGCAAGCCGGTGCCGGCCATGGTCTGGTCGCGCAGGCTGCCGAGGCAGCCGGACGCGCTGACCAAGACAGTCGCCGCATCGCAGGCCTGCAAGGCCGCGCGGGTTGCCTGCGTGGTGCGCGCAGCCGCCTCGCGCTGACCGGCATGCCGGGCCAGGGCGCCGCAACAGACCATCTCGCCCGGCATCACCACTTCATGGCCGAGCGCGGCCAGCAATCTCCTTGCACCTTCCAGCGTGTCTCGATCGAAAACACCGGCCACACAGCCCGGGAACAACGTGATGCGCCCGCGCCTGGCCGCGATTGCGGGGCCAGAGGTGGGCCAGTTCGGGGTCGCTGGCGTCGATGGCATCTCCTGGACAAGACGCCGAAGCAGGGATCGCCCGGGCAGCCAGCGGGCGAATCGCGGCAACCAGTGTCCGGCGCGCAGGATCGAGCCGAGCCTGGCCAGCCTGACCAACACGCTCGGATCGGCAAGCCAGCGGGCCAGCCTCCCTTGCAGTGGCTGCGCCGACTTGAGCAGGGCACGGGTCTGGATCAGGATTTCCTCGTATTGCACTTGCGACGGACAAACCGCCTCGCAAGCCAGGCAGCCGAGGCAATGATCGAGGTGGGCGGTCGTCGCGGCGGAAACTGGCAACTGGCCGCTGGCGAGGTATCGGGCCAGGGCGATGCGCCCACGTGGCGATTCGGCCTCGTGCCGGTCGAGACGATAGGTCGGGCAGTGCGGCAGACACAGGCCACACATCACGCATTGATCGGCAAGGGCGGCAAGATTGTTGTCCGGCTGCCGGTGGGTCGTATCGGCCATGACTTGATGCTATCATTCGCGGCTCGCTGCGCGCCGCCTGTTTGCGGTGCGCAGACTTGCGTGGTGCGGAGGGTTCCTATATTCTCCCGCGCCTTTCGCCGCATCCAGCCCATCACGGGCATTCAAGGTTTTGATATGAAGACGATCAGCGCCAAGCCAGAAAGCGTCAAGCGCGACTGGTACATTGTCGACGCAACCAACAAGACGCTTGGCCGCCTGTCGACCGAACTCGCCCGCCGCCTGAAGGGCAAGCACAAGCCGATCTACACCACGCACATCGACACCGGCGATTTCCTCGTCGTCGTCAATGCGGAAAAGATCGCTGTCACCGGCAACAAGCTGAATGACAAGAACTACCACCGCTTCACCGGTCACATCGGCAATCTGAAGACGACCTCGCTCAAGGACATGCTGACATCGCATCCGGAGCGCGTCATCGAGATCGCCGTCAAGGGCATGCTGCCGAAGAACCCGCTGGGCCGTGCGATGTATCGCAAGCTCAAGGTCTACGCCGGCCCGAACCATCCGCACACCGCCCAGCAGCCGCAAGTGCTGGATATTTAATCTCAAGGTTCACAGTCATGGCAGCGATCCAACAGAACTACGGCACCGGCCGTCGCAAATCCTCCGCCGCACGCGTTTACCTGCGCAAGGGCAGCGGTGCGATCACGGTCAACGGCAAGGCGCTTGACGAATTCTTCGGCCGCGAGACCGCGCGCATGATCGTGCGTCAGCCGCTGCAGCTGGTTGATGCCACCGAGAAGTTCGACATCCTCGTCAGCGTCACCGGCGGCGGCACCACCGGCCAGGCCGGCGCGATCCGCCTCGGCATCGCCCGCGCCCTGGTCGAATACGACGAGAACCTCAAGTCGCCGCTGCGCAAGGCCGGATTCATGACCCGTGACGCGCGCGAAGTCGAGCGCAAGAAGGTCGGCCTGCACAAGGCACGTCGCGCAACCCAGTACTCGAAGCGCTAATCAGCCTACAGCCCCGTAGCCAAGCGGTAAGGCACCTGACTCTGACTCAGGCATCGGTGGTTCGAATCCATCCGGGGCTGCCATTCCAGGTCAGGGTCGCCCACTGCGACTCAGGCAGCAGGATCAGGCCAAGCCGCCACTCCATCAGGAGTGGCATCAGAAGACCCCGCCAGGCGCGGGGTTTTTTGTAGCTGCGACTCGTGACTGTCAGGCGTGGCTTGACGACGACACAATCACCGTGCGCAATGGCAGCAAGGCCGTGTCGGCTCGCTGCCTCTGCGTTGCATCGCATTGCGGTGTGCCCACGTTGAACTTTGTTCGATTTTGCGGATCGATACGCGGCACATCCGGCATCTCGCAGTGAATGGCGGATGGGGTGGTGCGCCATGTCGAGGAATACCGACGTAATGGACGATAGCGAGGCGCAAACGAGTCATTCCTGGCGCAGGGCAGTGCGCTGGTGTGTGCCAATCGGCTTTCTGGGCCTTGTGGCGTGGCTGGTCGGGCGCGAAATCGACAGCCTCGATCTGCTGGCAATGCAGCGCACCCTGATGCAGGTGCCGCTGCTGCCGACGCTGGGCATCGGCGTGTTCGCCCTTGCTGCGGTGGCTTTCACCGGCCTGGTCGACGTCATCCTCTCGCGTTGGCTGAGAATTGACGTCAGTGGACGCGAGGTGTTCCGCCTGGCCTTCGTCTCCAATACCTTGTCCAACACGCTCAATCTTTCCGGCGCAATCGGATCCGCCGTGCGCCTGCTCGGCTTTTCCTCACTGGGCGTCGAAACCCCGCGCAGCGCGGCCCTGGTCGGCATCCAGGTGCTGGCCCTGCCACTGGGACTGTCGGTGCTGATCGGCTGGAGCCTGATCCACGGCGAGATTCCGACCATCACCGATGCCGGCGCGCAATGGTTGGTGGTGGCGGCAATGTTAGCCGCCGTGGCGTATCTGCCATTGTTCTTCGTGCTTACCGCGCGCCGCGGGCTGATGCGTTGGCTGCCGCAGAGTCAGCCCTTGCCCTCGCTGGCGCTGAAGCTCGGACTGAGCCTGGTTTCGCTGCTTGACTGGCTGCTGGCCGCAGCGGTGTTGTATGCCTGCCTGGAGATTTCCGGCTTGCATGTCCGTCCCGGTGATCTGGTCGCCAGCTTCGCGGCGGCATCCGTGCTCGGCCTGCTCAGCCTGGTGCCCGGCGGTCTCGGCGTGTTCGACAGCGTGCTTGTGCTGGCCCTGACCACGGCCGGTTACGAGCAGGCCGCTTCGATGGCCGGCTTGTTCCTGTTTCGCATCTGTTACTACGTGCTGCCGCTGTTCGCCGGGCTCGGCTTTGGCTCCGGCATGCTTGCCAGACGCATGCCGATCCTTGTGCGTGCCGGCGAGCGTCTGCGCGGCCATCCGCTATTCGGCTTGCTCGGCCTGCCGGCCAGCCTGCTGGCCAACCTCGGCATTCGCCTGCTTGCCGTGCTGACCTTCGCCGCCGGCTTGCTGCTGCTTGCCTCGGCCGCGATTCCGGCCGTGCGCGAACATGTCGAAGTGGTTCGCGATGTGTTGCCGGTGGCCGCCATCGAAAGTTCATACTGGCTGTCGATCCTTGCCGGTGTCGTCCTGCTCGGTCTCGGTCGCGGCATTGACGGGCGCCTGCGCCTGGCCTATCGACTGACCATGCCCCTGCTTCTGCTTAGCGCGCTGCTTGCGCTGACCAAGGGCCTGCACTACGCCGAGGCCTCGTTCCTGCTTGGCGTCGCCGGACTGCTGCGACTGCGCAAACGGGAGTTCAGCCACGCCGCGATGAGCCTCAACTCGGCCGTTACCTTCGGCTGGTACGCCGGGTTGCTCCTGGTCGTCGTCGTTTTCTTCGCCATCGGCATCGGCTCGGTATTCGGCGACGACAGTTTCGACCTGATGTATTTCGGTGCCGACGGACACAGCTCGCGACTCGCACGCGGCCTGGTCGCGGCGCTGATCGGCCTGGTCGCGTATCTGATCTGGCAATCCTTCGCCGTGCGCCGCCCGCGGCTCAAGCTGCCCGATCGCGATGAACTCCTGCGCGCGCGCGAGGTGTTCGAGGAATTCGGCGGTGGCGAGTTTGCCCATCTGAGCTTCATGCGCGACAAGTATCTGTTCTGGTCGGCCGACGGCCATGCCGTGATGGCCTACGGCTCAGTGCGCGACCGCCTCGTTGCACTCGGCTCACCGTGCGGATCAGACGCCGCGCGGCGACGCGCGATCCTCGATTTCCGGCGCTTTGCCGATACCCAGGATCGTGTGCCGGTGTTCTATGAAGTGTTCGAGCGCGATCTTTCCCTGTATCACGATCTCGGCTTCGATCTGTTCAAGCTCGGTGAACTCGCCATCATCCCGCTGGCCGAATTCAGTCTGGCCGGCAAACGCTGGGAGGATCTACGCCAGGCGGTCAATCGCTCGACCAGGGAACAGCTCAGTTTCGAATTGATCGAGCCACCGTTCGATACCGTGCTGATGAGCGAGCTCGAACAGGTTTCCGGCCAATGGCTGGCCGACAAGTCGGCGCGCGAAAAGGGCTTCTCGCTCGGCCGGTTCGACCGCGACTATCTCGAATGGGGGCAGATTGCGATCGTTCGCCGCGCCGGCGAAATCATCGCCTTTGCCAACGTGCTGCCACCCTACGGGCCCGGCGGCGTCCTCAGTGTCGACCTGATGCGACATGTTGCCGATGCGCCGCGTGGCACGATGGACTTCCTGTTCGCCCGGATCATGCAGTGGGGCAAAGATCGCGGCGACACGCATTTCAGCCTCGGCATGGCGCCGCTGTCGCGGGTCGGCGACAACCCGTATGCACGGATCAACGAACGTCTGGCCGCGTTGGCCTTCCAGTACGGCAACCGCTTCTACAACTATCAGGGCCTGCGCAGTTACAAGGACAAGTTCGCGCCGCAATGGGTCGGTTCGTATCTGGCCTATCCGCGCGGACTCTGGGTGCCGGCGCTGCTCATCGATATCGCGGCACTGGTCGAGGGCGGCTACCGGCGCTTCCTGTTCGGCGGGCGCCACGATGCATGAAATCGATCGCCGCATTTAACGCCTTGTAAACACCTTGGGCCGGACGGACTGGTATTTTCCGCCGGCCTCACGGAAACCCGTTGCGGGCGTCAGTCCGATTCAGGGGAGTTGCGCACATGTCGATCCGTCGAGCGTTTCCGGTTTGCCTGTACGCCCGTGTGCTGGCGCTGGGCCTCGGTGTCGTTGCCGGCATCGCGCATGCGGAGCAGGAGCAGGAGCCGGTCTGGCTGCTCGACAGCACAATCGCAGCCTTCACTTCCGCGCCGAAAATCGCCTATCCACAACCGGTTCCGCCGCCGGCAGCAGCAGGCGAGCAGCCGCGCAGTGCATTCTCGCCGATCCAGCTCGTCCTCGATCTGGCCAATCACCTGCGTGACATCCGCTACAAGCGCGGTGGTCGCGAGCCATCAACGGGCTTCGATTGCAGCGGGTTCGTACGCTACGTGTTCCACAAGGGTATCGGTGCGGATCTGCCGAACACCTCGGCCGCCCAGTTCAGGGCCGGGCAGAAAATCGCCCGCAGCGATCTGCGCCGCGGCGATCTGGTGTTCTTTCGCACCGTCGGCAAGCGCATCTCGCATGTCGGCATCTATGTCGGCGATGGCGAATTCATCCATGCGCCGTCGACCGGCAAACGGGTCAGCGTCAGTCGCCTGGCCGAACCCTACTGGTCGCGCCGGTTTGCCGGCGCCAAACGCCTCGATGCGCTCGCCGCACACGCAGAAGCACATTCGCTCGATCAGGGCTGAACGTTGCCGCCTTGCTTCAGCGCATCGACGATCAAGCCGCCGAGTGCCGCGTAGTCGCCGTTGAAGTGATGGCCGCCGGGCAGACTGAGTACGTCGAGCTGGGGATCCAGGCCGGGTTTGCAGAAACTGTCGGTCTCATCGATGCCATGAATGCAGATGATCCTCACGTGCGAGCCGGCTATTGCCGGAAGCACAGGCAGCGTGCCGTCGTGATGGGCGTTGCCGAACCAGTCGCCGATGCGGATCTCGAACACGGCATCAGGATCGGGCGAGATCATGATGCCGCGGTCGATCCTTGATTGCAGGGTCGCGGGAAGTCGATCGATCAGCACCGGTACGAGACTGGCGCCGAACGAGTAACCGACGACCACGAAACGGGCCGTTGGCGAGCTTTTCGCGTAGTGAGCAAGTGTTCGCGCAAGCGCATCGGCCGCGACATCGGGGCTGCGTTTCTGCCAGAAAAACTTGAGCGTCGAGAAGCCGACGACACGCATGCCATCAGTGGCCAGGGCCTGCGCCACGCCTTTGTCGAGTCCGGCCCAACCGCCATCGCCGGTCAGCAGAATCGCGATGCGGTCACTGCCGGTGCCGCTCGGTGCAATCTCGATCAGGGGCAGATCAGCGATATCGTCGGGCAAGGCGACCCGCTCGGTATCCTGCTGCGCGCGCCAGCGCGCATAAGTGGCGCCGACATCCGCGAACGCCAGCGACTGCAGGAACTGCGGTGGCGGCAGACCCAGCTCACCCCACAACTGATCGAGCTCGCTGGCCGGGCCCGGCAGATGGGCGCCGGGCAAGGGCAGCCATTCTATCGGCAACGCGGTGCTCGCGACGACATGGTAGCGGGTGTCTGGCCCAGCCACCGTCAGGCCGCCGGCATCGCCGGGGCAGATCGCCTTGGACAGGCCAAAATCCCAGTCCCAGCCCAGGGTGAGCAAGGCGGAAAAGGTTCCTGCCGGGGCCTGGGCCACCATCGCATAGGCAAACGTCGCGCCGCTGCCGGTGCCGACGACCAGGGGCACGCGGTAATCGGTGTCGCCCTCATGGCGCTCGATCCAGTGTGCGAGCTCCTCGAAATGCCCGGCAGGGTATGAGCACTTGTCATCGATCGCGGCCAGTCGTTTGAGGTAGACCGGCAGATCGATGCCGACCACGCGCGCACCGTGCGCGGACAGCGCGCGGGCCAGCGCGTCTTCACCTTGCGACCAGCCCCCAAGGTCGGAAAGCAGCAGGATCGTATCGCCCGTGCCGGCCAACGGTCGCTGCACATGCAACTGGCCAAACATGCCGTAGCGTGGCTGATCGTCGGCCGCCTGGGCACACAACGACACCAGCACGCCCAGGATCGCGAATCCCGTTGAAATCCATCGGTGTCTGCTGCGCATCAGCCTCGCCCGGTCGGAAGGCGCTATTGACTCCGACAACGGGATCGGAAGTTCCACGTTGCGATTCAGCGCGACGCCATCAAGGCTTCAATCTCGTCGGCATGCTTGGGGACACCTGCGGAAATCACCTCGGGCTCGCCACCGGTGACGACGACATCATCCTCGATGCGAATGCCGATGCCGCGATAACGTGCCGGCACGCCTTTCATGTCCGGGCTGATGTAGATGCCGGGTTCGACGGTCACCACCATGCCTGGCTCAAGCTCGCGGAACTCGCCGTCGACACGATAGTCGCCGACATCATGCACGTCGAGGCCGAGCCAATGGCCGGTCTTGTGCATGTAGAACTTGCGATAGCTGTGCGCTTCCAGGTTGGCCTTGAGGCTGCCCTTGAGCAGGCCGAGTTTGATCAGGCCGGCGGTCACGGTGCGCACGGCTGCTTCGTGATACGCATCAAACGACTGCCCCGCGCGCACCTTGCCGATTGCGGCAAGCTGGGCGGCAAGGACGATGTCGTACAACGCGCGCTGCTCCGGCGTATAGCGTCCGTTTACCGGAAACGTGCGCGTGATGTCCGAGGCATAGCAGGAATATTCCGCACCGGCGTCGATCAGCAGCAGGTCGCCATCGCGCAGCGGCGCATTGTTGGCGCGGTAGTGCAGCACGCAGCTGTTCGCACCGCCGCCGACAATCGGCTCATAGCTCGCGACGGCACCGTGCTTGCGGAAAGTATGCAGCAGCTCGGCTTCAACTTCGTGTTCGTTCATGCCCGGTCGGGTCGCACGCATCGCACGCACATGCGCCTCGGCGGCGATCTGCGCGGATTTGCGCATCAGGCGCAATTCGGCGCGCGATTTGTACAGGCGCAGATCGTGCAGCAGGTGGGACAAGGCGATGAATTCGTGCGGCGGCTTGGCACCCTGGCGGATGTTCGAACGCACCCGGTTGACCCAGCCCATCAGAATCAGGTCGAAATCGGTGTCGCGGCCGAAATGATAGTAAACGCGGCTGCGGCCCTCGATCAGGCCGGGCAGGATGTCGTCGATGTCCTCGATTGGGAAAGCATCGTCCATGGCGTAGTCGGCGACAGCCCCTTCCTGGCCGGCGCGATGACCATCCCACTGCTCACGGGCACGATCACGCTCACGGCAAAACAGGATGACTTCGCCCTGCGCCCGCCCAGGCACCAGGGCAAGTACCGCATCGGGTTCGCCGAAGCCGGTCAGGTAGTGGAAATCGCTGTCCTGGCGAAAGGCATAGTGAGCATCGTTGTTGCGCAGACGTTCGGCGGCGGACGGCACGATGACGATCGCATCGCGGCCGGCCATGCGCATCAACTGCTTGCGCCGACGGATGAATTCCTTGCGCTCGATCATCAGTGCAGACGCCGGCTGACGGGGCCGGCGGCCTTCAGCGACGGCCCGGGATCAAGCTCGCTGCACAGCAGGAGGACACTGACCCGGACGAATTCGAGCACCTCGGCCAGCGCCGCTTCGTCCTCCTCGCTGCCGGTGTATTCGAGGTTGGAGGCTGCGATGTTGCCGAAATCCTGCACGATCTCGCCTGCGTCCGCCGACATTTCCCGGCCCTGACAGACGCCTCCGGCGAGGCCGATGCCGCCAAGAAAGCCGCGGCACCAGTCGACCAGCGCGTCGGCTCGCGCGGCCAGGGTGACTTCATCGCCTGGCAGCAGGGGCTCGAATGCGAGTTCCGCATCATCGAGCTGCTGGCGACAGAAATGATAGAGCTGCGCGAAAATCGCATCGCCACGAGCTGCCTCGAGATCGAAGGCGAGCGCCTCGGCCCAATCCTCAGCCGTGGTCTTGCCTCCGGCACACAGGTAACCCGTCAACGAGCCATGCAGATCACTGGCGTTGATGCCGATCTGCAATCGATTCAAGATTTCGGAGAGTTCCCGGTAACTGATCGAGGTTGGGGACATTCGGAGCAACGGTTTCGGGCGATTGGCCAATTGTAGCGCGCATCCGCCCGATCCAGAATTGAACCAGGCTTGTCGATGACGCCGACAATGCAGCCATCCTGCACATGGCAAGCCTGGGCCTGATTGCCTACACTGGGTTCCGGGCGCGACTGCGCCGAAAGGGAGATCCGCGCAACATCATGAGGGCGCTACCGTCAGCGTGGCGATACCGGGCCGGGCTTGCCGCGGGCTGGATGGTTGCAGTCATGATGCTGGCGACCTGCCTTTCAAGCGCGGCAATCGAGCGCGAGTTCTACTTCGACCGCCTTGATGACGAAAGCGGGCTCCTGCAAAACTCGGTGCTCTCGCTGCTGCAGAGCAGCGACGGCACGATCTGGGTCGGTACCCAGGGTGCCTTGCACCAGTACGATGGTTATCGGTTCCGCATTTTCGAGCACGATGCCGATGATCCGGCCAGCCTGCCGGACAGCGCCATCACGGCACTGGTCGAAACGGCGGATCGCCGCCTGTGGGTTGGCAGCAGTGCCTCCGGGGTCAGCCGATTCGATCCTGCGACAGGCCGCTTCGATTCCTTTTCGCTGCCTGCCGATGCCGCCAATCGCAACGCCCGCGAGGCGATCACTGCCCTGCGTCTCGATCCATCGCGGGGCTTGTGGGTCGGCAGTCGCGGCGGTCTGGATCTGCTCAGCGCCGAGAGCGATGGGCGCGTGCAGCATGCGTCGGCATTGGCGAACACGATCGTTGGCAACGTGCACGATCTCCTGCTCGACAGCAGCGGTGAGCTGTGGGTGGCCAGCAGCTCGGGGCTCTGGCGCGTCGAGCGCGGGAGCAGCCAGATCCAGCGCGTCGGCGCGAACACATTGAACGATGTTTCCAGCGTTTTCGAGGATCGCGAAAACCACTTGTATGTCGGCACCTCCGTCGGCTTGTCACTGCTTGACCCGGCCAGCGGCGAGACCCGCTTGTTGTGGTCGAGTGAGCAGGACGCCATCATCAACGCAGTCGTCGAGGACAATTCCGGTCAGCTCTGGCTCGCGGTCAGTGGGCAGGGTCTGGTCATGCTGTCGCCCGGCACCGGAAGGTTTCGCTGGATCCGGCCGCAGAGCGATCTCGACGGCGGACTGCCGCAGGGTGCGATTACCCGACTGCTGGTCGATCGATCGGGCCTGCTCTGGGTCGGCAGCGACGCGCGCGGTTTGAGCAAGGTCGATACCGCCGGTGCGACATTCCGCTTCATCGCCGATTTCAACCCGCAGCGCAATCAGGACTCGACCAACAACGTCCGCGCGATCCTCGAGGATCGCCGTGGCCGCCTCTGGCTTGGCACCGATGGCGACGGCTTGAAAGTCTATGACCGGCGCACAGGCCAGTTCACCTATTACGACCAGACGATTGCACAGGCATTCTCCGCGCCATTCCCCGCCGTAATCCAGGTCGAGGCCCTCGCTGAAGATGCCGTCGGGCGGATCTGGTTGGCGAGCAATTTCGGCATCGCAACACTTGACCCGGATACCGGGAGGCTCACCGCGCTGCCGGTCGGCCCGGTCATCCAGGGCGAGGAAGCCAATCCGAGCCGCCGCGCGCTCATCATCAGCCGTGACGGTGCCATCTGGTTTGCCGGCCGCAATGTCGGTGTCGTGCGCTACGATCCGCGCAGCGGTGAACGGCGATCCTGGCAGCATCGCGATGGCGACCCGCTGAGCCTGAGCCACAATCAGGTGTTTGCCCTTCACGAGGATGGCTCGGGACACATCTGGGCCGGCACGGTAGATGGCCTCAACCTGATCGACCCCGCTGGCGACAAGATCCGTGTGTTCCGGCATGAACGCGACAATCCGCATTCGCTCTCGAGTGACGTTGTCCGTGTCATCCACGAATCCAGCGATGGCAGCATCTGGATCGGTACCCATGGCGGCCTCAACCACCTTGCCGAACTCGGATCCGGCCCGGCGCAGTTCGAGCGCATCCTCAAGCAGGATGGGCTGACCGATGCGACCGTCTACGCGATTCTGGAAGACTCCTCGCGGCGCCTGTGGATCAGTTCCAACCGCGGCATTGCCACACTCGATCTGGATACGCGATCCATCCACGGTTTTTCGGTCAAGGACGGCCTGCAGGGCCAGGAATTCAATGGCGGCGCATTCAGCCACTTGCGCGATGGTCGATTGGCGTTTGGTGGTCTCAAGGGCCTCAACCTGGTCGCACCGGGTGCGGTATCGACCAGTCGGTTTGCCGCACCGGTAGTGGTCAGTGACGTGCGCGTCGGCAACAGCCCGTTGCGCAACTACCAATCGGGTCAGCCCGTGCAGATGGCGCAGGCGGATCGGGTCGTTCATTTCATGTTTGCCGCACTCGATTTCACCGCCCCGGAGCGCAACCAGTTCCGCTACCGGCTGGCCGGTTTCGATGAGAACTGGGTGAATGCCGGCAGTCGGCATGAGGCGACCTACACCAATCTCGATCCAGGCCACTACACGTTCCGCGTCCTGGCCAGCAACCACGATGGATTCTGGAGTGAAACCGGCGCGTCCGTGCCGCTGGCAGTCGCCCCGGCCTGGTGGAACAGCGGCCTGATGAAGACCATCTATGTCGTCTGCGGCTTGCTCGTGGCCCTGGCGCTGTGGCTGGCGTTGCGGCGCAAACGTCGCCAGCAGCGCCTGCATGCGGTCGAGCTGCAGGATCGCGAGGATCGTCTGCGCCTCGCCTTGTGGGGTTCAAGCGACGAGTTCTGGGATCTCGACA
This sequence comes from uncultured Dokdonella sp., assembly GCA_964390215.1. Classification (GTDB taxonomy): domain Bacteria; phylum Pseudomonadota; class Gammaproteobacteria; order Xanthomonadales; family Rhodanobacteraceae; genus Dokdonella. The sequence continues at coordinate 66,595 of CAYMHF010000018.1, forward strand.
TGGACAGTGGTGTGCTGATCCGCCTCGGCGCGAGTCGGGCACAAGGCAACCAGCGCGAGGAAATCCACTCGGTCTACGATTGGGTCAGGGAAAACATCCATCCGGACGACCAGCGCATCATTGCCCAGAAGCTCGACGACCACATCAATAACCGTTCACCCCTGTTCGAGTCCGAACAGCGCATCCGCGTCGGCACTAGCCGATGGATCTGGGTTCTGGTTCGCGGCAAGATCGTCGAACGCAGCGATGAGGGTCGTCCGCTGCGCATCTGCGGCACCGCACGCAACATCACCGCCACACGCGAGGCCGACCGCGAACGCCGCATCGTCCAGGAGGTGATCAGCAGCATGCGCGAAGGGGTCACCGTGTGCGACCTTGACTTCAATTTCGTCTCGGTCAATCCCGCGTTCACGCGCATTACCGGCTGGCAACAGCACGAGGTGGTCGGGCGCAATGTATCCCTGCTCAATTGCGCCCAGCATTCAGCCGAGCACTACCAGAACATGCGTGAATCGATCATGCGCGAAGGCCTGTGGCGCGGCGAACTCTGGCAGCGGCGCAAGGACGGCGAGGAGTTCCTTTCCTGGCTGCAGAGTTCGGAAGTGCGTGACGCCCAGGGTCAGCGCACGCATTTCATCGGCGTCCTTACCGACATCACCGAGCGCAAGCGCAATGAGCAGGAACTGCGCTACCTGGCCAACTACGACACCCTCACCGGCCTGCCCAATCGCACCCTGCTGTCCGAGCGGCTCGGACATGCGGTGATCCGTGCCCGCCGCGGTGGACACAAGGTGGGAGTCCTGTTCCTCGACCTCGATCGCTTCAAGCACGTCAACGATTCCATGGGACACGCCGCCGGCGACCGCATGCTCAAGGCCGCCGGCAACCGGCTTCGCGACAACATCCGCGATGGCGATACGGTCGCACGCATCGGTGGCGACGAATTCACCGTGATCCTCGAAGAGCTGACCGACAGCATCGAGGCCGAGCGCGTTGCGCAGAAGCTGATCAGCGCATTCGAAAAGCCGCTGGAACTCAACGATGGCCAGGACGTCGTGATCTCGCCGTCAATAGGTATCAGCTTGTATCCGGATCATGCGCAAACACCAACCGACCTGCTCAAGTTCGCCGACACCGCGATGTACCAGGCCAAGGATCGCGGCCGCAAGACCTACATGGTCTACACCGAAACCATGGATGCTGCCGCACGCCTGCGCGCCACCCTGGTCGGCGCCCTGCGCAAGGCCATCGAGCGCGACGAACTGAGCCTGGTCTATCAACCCAAGCTGTCCCTGCTGGACGAACACATCACCGGCGTTGAGGCCTTGTTGCGCTGGCATAGCCAGGAGCTCGGCGACATACCGCCATCCACGTTCATCCCGGTGGCCGAGGAATCCGGCCTGATCATCGAAATCGGCGACTGGGTGCTGACCCACGCCTGCCAGCAACTGGCATCCTGGCAGCGCGACGGCCTGCGCGACATCTCAATGTCGGTGAACCTCTCGGTTATGCAGCTGCAGCGCGGCGATCTGATCCAGCGACTGTGCGACATCCTCGCCGAAAACGACATTGCCCCGAACCAGCTCGAGCTGGAGTTGACCGAAAGCGTGATCATGGCCAATGCCGAACAATCCATCAGCACCCTGCGCCAACTCAAGGCGGTTGGCGTGACCCTGTCGATCGACGACTTCGGCACCGGCTACTCGTCGCTGAGCTATCTGCGCCGGCTACCGATCGACACGCTCAAGATCGACAAGGAATTCGTCGGCGACATCACCACCGATCCGGACGACGAGGCGATCACCGCGACCGTCATCAACATGGCCCATTCGCTGGGGCTCAACGTGATCGCCGAAGGCGTCGAGACAGCCGAACAGGCCGAATACCTGCGCGAGCAGGGCTGTGACGAAATCCAGGGCCACTGGTTGTCCAGGCCGATTCCACCCATCCAGTGCTTCCTGTTCCTGCGTGAACGCGACCGCCGCCGCCGCGCGATCCTGCGCACCCAGTGACCGCGACCCGGCGTGCTGAGCAGGTCTCGTTTTCCGGTGTATAGTTCCGACCATGTCCGATAAAGAACCGACCCTGACGGCCATCGCCGAGATCAGCGCCCAAGTCGATCGACTGGTCGAGACTTGTCGCCGGCTCAGCGAGGAGAATCGCAGCCTGCGCCAGAGTCAGGAGCAACTGGCCAACGAACGGGCCGGTCTGATCGCGCGCAACGAGCAGGCGCGCACGCGAGTCGAGGCGATGATCAGTCGACTCAAGTCACTGGAGCAGAACCAGGCATGAGTGAAGCGGTAACCGTGAATATTCTCGATCGGGACTACCTGATCGGTTGCAAACCCGAGGAACGCGACGGACTGATCCGTGCGGCGGCCTATCTCGATGCCAAGCTGCGTGAATTGCGCGATCACAACCGCGGTGGCGGGCTTGAGCGCATTGCAGTGCTGGCCGGCCTCAATGTCGCTCATGAGCTGCTCGACCTCAAGCAGCAACAGGCCGCCAGCGGCAACCAGTTGGCACAGCATCTGCAATCCCTAAAATCAAAGCTTGAAGCAGGTTTGCCCTCGTCCCTACAATAGACGCCGGTGTCCTCGGCAGTGTTCGACAGTACATTCAACATTTTGCCTTGTTCCTGTATCGACCCCGGGACAGCCATGCGACCGTCGGTGCGCAAGTCCGCCTTGAGCGGAAAGCCTGATGACGACGCAAAGCTCTCCCACCTGAACCATTTGGTTCAAGGTCGTTCGATGTGCATCGGCACAGCGGAGGACGCCACTCTTTCTTTATTCCTGCGACAACCATGACGGTCGAAGACAAGCGCAAGACCCTGCGCGCCGAGTTGCGCGCAAGGCGCAAGGCGCTGGTCGCCAGCGATCGCATTGCGGCGGCCAATGGCGTTGCCGACACGCTCGAACAACTTGCCGATTTCCTCGTCGATCCACGAATCGCCGGCTATTGGGCAATCGATGGCGAACTGCCACTGCATGTTGTCGTCGCCAGGCTTGGCCGACGCGGCCAGCGCTACTGTCTGCCACGCATCATCGGACCGCGTCGCCTCTCGTTTGTCGAGTGGCGCACAGGGGCCGACCTCGAGGCCAATCGCTACGGCATTCCGGAGCCGGTCTGCACCGAAGGCGATCTGATCGCTCCCCAGGATGTCGACATCGTCCTGTTGCCCCTGCTCGGCTTTGATCGTCAAGGTCATCGCATCGGTTATGGCGGCGGCTACTACGATGCCAGCTTCGCGTTCCTGCGCGGGCGCGGCGAAGCGCGCCGTCCCCTGCTGGTTGGCATCGGTTACGCGGCACAGCAGGTCGATGCGATCGATGCGGCCGATTGGGACGTGAATCTCGATTACGTCGCCACAGAAAGAGAGTTGATCGATTGCCGGGCGGAAGCGCCGTGAGCAAGCACTACTGGCTGGTCAAATCGGAACCCCAGGAGTTTTCGATCGACGCCCTGGCGAAGGCCGGAACCGAGCCCTGGAGCGGCGTGCGCAACTACCAGGCGCGCAACTTCATGCGGGATGGCATGAAGGTGGGGGATGGCGTCCTGTTCTATCACTCCAACTGTGCTGAACCGGGCGTGGTCGGCATCGCCGAAGTCGCGAGCGAGGCGCATCCCGATCCGACCCAGTTCAACAAGCGCAGCGATTATTACGATCCCGCCAGCAAACCCGAGGAGCCACGCTGGCTGCTCGTCGATGTGCGCTTCAAGCGCAAACTCAAGCGCACGATCACACTCGACGAACTCAAGCGCCGCGAGGAGCTTGAGGATTTCGCCCTGGTTCGGCGTGGCAATCGCCTGTCGGTGATGCCAGTAACGCTCGCACAGTGGGATTTCATACTCGGACTCGAATAACGGAGTGGCTACGATGGCAAATGAAGAGGGCAAGCGCCGCGCCGCGCGCGCGGCCATGCGCTATGTCGAACCGGGCATGGTCATCGGTGTCGGCACCGGTTCGACCGTGGCTTATTTCATTGATGCACTGGCCGAGCGCCGCGGTGACATCGAGGCGGCCGTCTCGAGTTCCGAACAATCGACCCGCCTGCTCAAGGAGCGCGGGATTCCGGCGGTTGACCTGAATGCCAGTGGCGAACTCGCCCTGTATGTGGATGGTGCCGATGAATGCGATCCGCTGCGCTGCCTGATCAAGGGCGGCGGTGCGGCGCTGACCCGCGAAAAGATCATCGCGGCGGCCTCGAAGAAATTCGTCTGCATCATTGATCCGAGCAAGCGTGTCGAGGTGCTCGGCAAGTTCCCGCTGCCGATCGAAGTCATTCCGATGGCACGCAGCCACGTCGCGCGCCAGCTCGTCAAACTCGGCGGCCAGCCGGTCTGGCGCGATGGCGTCACCACCGACAACGGCAACTGGATCCTCGACGTGCACAATTTGCGCATCAGCGATCCGGTCGCGCTGGAATGCGCGATCAACCAGATCGTCGGTGTGGTCACGGTCGGCCTGTTTGCCGCACGCCGCGCGGATATCGTGCTGACCGGCGAAGAACCATAGGTGGACAGATCCGGATGCCGGACGATACCCTCCCGGCATCCGGATCAAGATCAAGATCAAGATCAATCCTGCAACGGGTGTCGTGCGCGAAGTTGGTTGATCGCAGCGACAAACGCATCGGCACCGGGCCACTCGGTGATGCGTCCGAGCTTGCGTCCGCGCCGGAAGACAAGGAACGTCGGCACGCCGTGCAGTCCGAAGCGCGTTGCCATTTCCGGATCGTTGTAGACGTTGGCGTGCAACCAGCGCACGTCGGGCCACTGAAATCGACTGCATGCGGCGAGCATGGCTGCCTTGGCGACTTCGCAGTTCACGCAATCGCGTCCCCAGAGAAAGAGGATGTCGAGCATGGCCGGTGATGCCGCGAGTTCGCCGTCGAGTGCGATCGACGAGGTGCGCCGCATCGGAAAGGCGAACACGAATTCATTGAAGGTCGATTCGTTCATGGCATGTCGACTCGCTGGTTGCCGCGAAATCGCGCTGACCGCGAAGGATCAGCGCGTGCTGCCAGTCTGCGGGAATCGGTTCTTCGCTGCCATCGAGCCGCACTCCCTTGCCACCGATGAGGGCGGCGACCGCGATCCCGTCAATATGCAGGATGCGCGATCCGACAATCGCCGGCGTGCGCGCGCCGCTGGTCAGGATGCCGACCAGGTTGAGCGGATCGCTGGCTGCGATCACGACCTTGCTGCCCTCGCGCTCACGCGAGCGTGCCTTGCGCAGCAGGGGGATCGCTTCGGGCAGGGCGAACTGCTCACCGGACAATCCCGCGATGAAGCGACCCCCGCGGATCTCGCCGCGTGCCTCGAGCTGACGATACACGCGCAGCAGTTCGCGCCACGGTGGCAACCATGCCGATTCGCGCGCGAGCAGTCGCCAGCAGATCACGCCGTAGCGCCGCAGCAAGATGCGTGCGACATGCGCGATCGATTCTTTTCCGGCTTCACGCGCTTGCTCGGCGGAAGTCTCCGGCGTTGGCATGCGCGTCAATGCCCATCGCCCGGCATCCTCGATGCCCATCAGATTGGCCCGGCGCGTGCGCCGGGCTTGCCTGGAACGTTTGGCCGCCGGCACGAGCAAGGCGCGCAGACCGGCAAAACTGTCGGCATTGACCAGACCGCGACTGACCAGTTCGCCGAGTGCCTCTTCGAGTTCGACCTTGAGCAGGCGCGTGCCGTGGGCGATCTCGTCGAAGAACGACGCACCTTGCGCACGCAGATGATCGAGCACGGCCTCGGCGCGCGAGGAGGCGTGTATCGCAGCGGGCGTGGAAGCAGCGGCTAGTTGCGACCAGACGCGCAGGCTGCGTCGCGGCAGCAGCAGGATCGGCGTGCCGCGCAGCGGTCCGGCGGCACGTTCACGATTTGCCGAAGCCGCACTGGCAAAGCGCGACCAGACAATGCGACCGCTGCGACACTGCTCGTCAAGCCAGTGGATCGAATAGTCGGCAATGCGCGCCGGCAGCAATTCGCTTTCCCACGCTGCGGCCGCCGATTCGAATCCTTCGAGTTGTCCGAGTACGCTGGCCAGAGCATCTGGGCCGCGTGCCTGCGCGCCAGTTGCGATGCGATGCCAGTCAAACAGGAAGCGCATGTAATCGCGCGCTTCGACCGGTTCGATTTCGCGGCGCAGGCGCTTGAGCGTGTAGCGATGAATGCGCGCGAGCAGATGACGTTCGCACCATTCCTCGCTTGCCGATGCCGGCGTGAACTGCCCGCGCATGACGAAGCCCTGGGTTTCGGGGGCAACCAGGGCGGCCTCGATGCGTGGCGCATCGAGATGTATCGAATCGGCAAGCGCCATTGCCGTGATCGGACCCAGGGCCGTCATGCGCGTGCGCAGCAGATCGACCAGCGCATCGTCTCGCGTCCATTCAATCGTGGCGTATTCGGCCGGGGCTTCAATTGCGGGTTGCATGGTTGCCGCCGGGTGGATCGCCCGGATCTGCGGCAGTTTCTCGGCGGCCACCCAAATGGCATCGTCACCCTCTGTAGGAAGCGGCTTCAGCCGCGATGCTCCTGTTCCATTCAAAGCAGAATCATCATGGCTGAAGCCATTTCCTACGAAGAGCCGGGTTGCGCGCTTCTGCCTGGCGAGCTGCGCCAGCCAGTCCGCCCATTGCGGTTGGCAAGCGACTTCGTCGGCACTGACAAAACCGATGCCCATCAGAATCTCGTGCATCTCGTCGGCATCACGCGGATCGGGCCAGGCTTCCTCACGCACGGCGTCGATCGCGGACAGATCGAGTGCGCCGAGATCCTCGCTCGATTCGGGATCGCTCCAGCGGCGCATCTGTACGGCCTGGGTGCGGCGTTCTTCGAGGGGCGCGTCATCGAGAAACGCGTACGGTCTCGCACCAAGAATTTCGGCAGCGAGCGGTGAAGGTTCGGGCAGGTCGCGCGCGACGATATCGATCGCGCCGCTTTCAAGGCCGCGCAGCACATTCAGCCAGCCTTCGACATCCATCGCTTCGTGCAGGCAATCGTCGAGCGTCTGCGCGACCAGCGGGTGATCGGGAATCTGGCGTTCGCCCACGATGTTTTCGAGACAGGCGACCTGATCCGGAAAGACCGTGGCCAGCAGATCCTCGGACTTCATGCGCTGCAGCTGCGGTGCGATCTTCTGGCCGCCGGCAAAGCGTGGCAAGGCCAGTGCCGTGGTAGCCACCCAACGCCAGCGAACACCGAACAGCGGTGCATCGAGCAGGGCCTGGACGAGGATGTCCTGCGCGCTGGCCGAATGCAGATAGCGCGAAACTTCGATCAACGGAAAGCTGTGGCTGGTCGACAGGGACAGGACGATGGCATCCTCGGTCGCCGCCGCCTGCAGCTCGAAATTGAACGAGCGGCAGAAGCGCTTGCGCAGGGCCAGCCCCCAGGCCTTGTTGATGCGACTGCCAAACGGCGAATGGATGATCAGCTGGGTGCCGCCCGATTCGTCGAAGAAGCGCTCCATGACGATCCGGTTCTGCGTCGGCAGCACGCCGAGGGCATTGCGTGCGCGAGCGAGATAGTCGACCAGCTGTTGCGCAGCGACGGCGTTGATGCCGACCGTATCGGTCAGCCACGCGCAGGCAGAGGCCAGATGGCTGTTGCCATCGCTCGTCGTAGGAAACGGCTTCAGCCTGAGGTTTCCCCACAAATACGTCTTGATAATCATATAGTTGCCG
>CAYMHF010000019.1:0-70603 GCA_964390215.1 uncultured Dokdonella sp.
GCATGAATGCCTCTCCTACGAAGAGCGGGCGAACGGCGACGCAGGATTCGCTGACGTCTAACGCGTTGCTGCTTCGTCGTAGGAAGCGGCTTCAGCCGCGATGCTCTTCGTGTCGCGAGAGCTGTGCGATGGCACGCTGAAATTTCGATACAACGCATGAACGCCAATCAGCCAGCCGGATCACTCAGCAAATCCGACTCCCGCGTCGTATGAAAATGCCGCTTGAACGGCACGTCACCGGTTGCCGGTTCTTCGAGTTCGCGGGCGTAGCGATGCCCCGCGTAGACGGCGTGGGCGATCAGCCCGGGCGCTTCGGCGTCGCCGATGCAGCGTACCGAGCGGATGCCAGCATCGGTCCACTCGTCTTCGCGCAGGAGCAGGTTCTGGTAGAGCGCATCGTCGGGAAGGCGTGCGGTCACGCTGACGACGGCGTCGCAGCCGAGTTCGTTTCGTTCGTGGTCCCAGACATTCTGGAGGGTCAGCGTGGTGCCTTCGAATCGTTCGACGGCGTGCGACACCAGGGTCCTTATGCCGAGATTGGCGATGCGCTTGCGGATATGGCGATAGTCGAGGGTGTGGTTGCTCCACGGCGCGAGGCTGTCGTCGGCGGTCAGCCAGGTGACTTCGCAGCCATGCCGGTGCAGCAGTTCGGCGAGCACGCTGGCGAGATAGAAGCCGTCGTCGTCGAGGATGACCACCCGACCTTCGGGCAGGCGGCCGTCCATCAGGTCATCGGGCGTGAACACGCGCGGGTTGTCCGCGAAACCGGGGATGGGCGAGCCGTAACTGCGTCCGTAGCCATCGCGGCGCCAGTGGCAGCCGGTGGCGAGGACGACGTGCCCGGCGTCGAAGTCGAGCACGTCCTGCGCGGTCAGTGCCGAATCGAAGTAGATACCGACGTTGCTGAGCTTGCCGATCTGGCCGATGCGCCAGTCGCGCACGCGCGCCCATTCGGCGAGTCCAGGCAGGCGCGCCTCGCGGGTGACGCGGCCGCCGGGTTCGCGGCGCGCTTCGGCGACGTTGACCTCGTATCCGCGCTGGCCGAGCGCGCGCGCGGCTTCAAGCCCGGCCGGGCCGGCGCCGACCACAAGCACGCGGCTGGCCGAGCGTTTCGCGGCTATCCGTTCCGGGTGCCAATCGCGCCGCCATTCCTCGCCCATGGTCGGGTTCTGCGTGCAGCGGATCGGCGAGACAGTCATGTCGCCAGACACGCAGATGTTGCAGCCGATGCATTCGCGGATGTCGTCGATGCGACCTTCCTCGATCTTCTTCGGCAGGAACGGATCGGCGATCGACGGCCGCGCGGCACCGATCATGTCGAGCATGCCGCGCCGGATTTGCGCCACCATCGTGTCCGGAGAAGTAAACCGGCCGACGCCGACCACCGGCTTGCTCGTGGTCTTCTTGACGAAATCGATGAACGGTTCCTGCGCGCCTTCGGCGGCGAAACGCGAGGGGATCGAATCGTTGTACCAGGCGGCCACGTTGACGTCCCACAAGTCGGGCAGCTCGGCCAGCATGGCGACGATGTCGCGTGCTTCGGCCAGTTCGACGCCGCCTGCGCCGAGCAGTTCCTCGGTGGCGAAGCGCAGGGCTACACCACAGCGGTCGCCGACGGCATCTTTGGTGTCCTCGAGTACTTCACGCAGCAGGCGCACGCGATTCTCGAGCGAGCCGCCGTATTCGTCGCCGCGCTGGTTGCGCCGGCGCTGCAGGAAGTGCATGGCCAGCGAGAGATCGTGTGCGGCGTAGACGTAGATGATGTCCATGCCGGCGCGTTTGCCACGCAGTGCCGCCTCACGATGCCAGCGCCGGTACTCGCTGATGTCGTGGCGCGTCATCGCGCGCGCCTGCGAGGGGTAGCCGTACTTCGACGGCTGGTGCGAAGGCGCGATCAGGACTTCACGCGAATACAGGTTCGACGCGGTCGGCCCGTTGTGGGTCAGTTCGAGCGCGGCCAGCGCGCCATGCGCATGCACCTTGTCGCACATCAGGCTGAGCGCCGGAATGTCGCGGTCGTCCCACAGGCGCGCTTCGACATAGGGCGAGACGTCGCCGCTCGGATGTATCTCGCATTCCTCGGTCGAGACCACGGCCCAGCCGCCTTCGGCCTTGACCTCGCGCATCGCCGCGTGGGCCAGCGGCATGGCATGGCCCATGCCGTTGCAATGTGGCACCTGGAAGAAGCGGTTCTTCGCCGTGACCGGGCCGATTTTCACTGGCGTGAAGAGAATGTCGTAGCGGGGATCGCGCATGAAATTCAGGTCTTGAAGGGATCCGCAATTCTGCGGCCTCGCCGCATGACTGCATAGAGCGGCAGTCCGAAGGCAATCAGGCCGAGCGCATACAGAAAGGGTTCGCCGCCGATCCCGATAAACGCGAAGACGACGTAAAGCGCCCCAACGGCTGCGGAAACCATGACGCCGCGCCGTCTGCTCCTGTCCGCATCACGCAACCAGATCACTGCCAGGCCGAGAGCGCACGCCAGATACAGCGGCAGGTTCGCAGCGGTGACGACGCGCGTGATGAAGGTGAATGCGGCGACCAGCGACTGGCTGTAGCTCATCGCGATCATCAAGGTAGCGAACAGACCGGTGACGAGCAACGCGATCATCGGTGCGCCGTGGCGGTTGTTGCGTGCAAGTACGGCCGGCAGAACTCCGTTGAGGGCCATCGTGCGGGTCAGCTCACCGACCAGCAGGGTCCAGCCATTCAGCGCACCAAGTCCGCTGACGACGACAAACAGGGCCAGCCAGCGTCCGGAACCGGCATTGCCGAAGCGCTCCATCAGCAATGAAAACGGTGCACTGGCTTCGGCGAGTTCGCCCTGCGGGATCAACAACAACGGTACGGTCGAGACAACCATGTAAACCACTGCAACGAGCACGGTGCCGGCCATGGTGGCGCGCGGAATGGTGACGCCCGCGTTCTCGACCCGCGCGGCAGGCACGCTGGCCGATTCGAAGCCGAGCATCGCGAACAGGGCGATCGTCGAGGCGGCCATGATGTCGCCGAGCGTTATCGGCGCGGACGGCGGATGGGCCACGTAACTGGCCGGCTCATTGAGCAGCACCCAGGCGCCGAGGATTCCGATGGCAAGCATCGGCAACAGCTTCAGTGTCGTGGTCACGATCTGCACGGCACCACCGGTGCGCACGCCGAACAGGTTGACGGCGACCAGCAGCCAGAGCAGGGCCAGCGCGAACAATGCGGGCTGGATCGCGTTCAGCTCCGGGATGACGACGGTAATGTAGCCGACCACGCCGGTTGCAAGGGCCGCATTGGTCAGCCAGAGCGAGATCCAGTAGGCCCACAACGCCATGTAGGCGGGCAGGTCGCCCAAGGTGTTGCGGATATAGCCGTAGGGGCCGTCCGCATCGGGCATGGATCGCGACAGGTGCGAGAATACGAGCGCCAGGGTCAGGCAGCCGAACAGGGTGATGCCCCAGCCGATCAGCGCATTGAATCCGAACGGCGCGAGCGAGGCCGGCAGCAGGAAGATGCCCATGCCAATGACGTTGCCGACGACGAGTGCCGTGCAGGTCCAGAAGCCGATTTTCTTGTCGTCGCTCATGCGCGATGTGTCCGCTGGAAGAGTGTCAGTCGAGCGAAACGCGGCGGCCATCCTTGATGACGCCGCGTACCTGGCGCAGGCATTCGATGTCCTTGAGCGGATCGCAGGCCACGGCGACGAGGTCGGCGATCTTGCCGATCGTGATCGAGCCGAGATCCTTGTCCTTGTCGAGCAGGCGCGCACTGTCGATGGTGGCCGAGCGGATCGCCTTTAGCGGCGTCAGCCCGTAGCGCACCATGTAGGCGAACTGGCGCGCGTCGTCGCCGTAGGGGTAGACGCCAGCGTCGGTGCCGAAGCTGATCTTGACGCCGGCCTTGACCGCCTTGCGGAAACCCTCGCGCTGCGCTTCGGTGGTATCGGTGTTCTTGCGCAGGATCTCTTCCGACCAGCCCTGCTGGCGACCGATCGTATCGATGTAGTCGCCGTTGTAGATGTCGGCGTCGAGCCAGGTGCCGTGTTCCTTCATCAGGGCAATGCCTTCGTCGTCGATCAGCGAGCCGTGCTCGATCGAACGCACGCCGGCACGCACGGCGCGCTTGATGCCCTCGGCGCCATGCGCGTGCGCGGCGACGAAGGTGCCGCGTTTGGCCGCTTCCTCGACTGCGGCGCGGATTTCGGCTTCGGAGTATTCGGATTGGCCCGGTTCGGTGCCGGCTGTGAGCACGGCGCCAGTCGCAATCACCTTGATAAAGTCGGCGCCGCCGTCGAGCACGGCATTCACCTTCTGGCGAACCTCGTCTTCCGAATTGGCCACGCCGCGACGGAATTCCTCGGGCACGACTGTGCCGGGTTTCAGCCCGGTGATCTCGCCGCCACCGTGGGTGATCGTGATGTAGGCGCCGGCGACAAACATGCGTGGTCCGGGAATGCGGCCGGCATTGATCGCATCGCGCAGGGCGACATCGGCAAAGCCGCGATAGGCACCGACATCGCGCACCGTGGTGAATCCGGCCTGCAGGGTGACGCGTGCGTTCTGCGCACCGATGAAGGCATCGCGCGCCGGCGTGCTCAGCAGCGGCGCCGCGGGATCGGCAGTCTGGCCCTCGTCGGCCAGATGGGTGTGCATGTCCATCAGGCCGGGTACGACCGTGAACGCCGACCAGTCGAGCGGCGTTCCCCCGGCGGCGGATTTCGCCTTGTGCGCGGAAATCGAGCGGATGCGACCGTCCTCGATGCGAATGTCCTGATCAGCGAGCACCTTGCCCGATTCGACATCGAGAACGTGGCCGGCGCGAACGATCAGATTGCCGCCTGGTGGAGCGGCGAAGGCAGGTGCTGTGATGCTGGCGAGCAGCAAGCCGGCCATGCCGATGACGGTTTTCATGGTTGTTCCTCATCACTCGAATAGGCGGTTCGCAACATGTTGTGGAAATGCCAGACGCCGCTCTCGCGTTTCGGGCAGAGCCGGCCGGCTTCATAGGTGCCTGAAGCGAGGCCCTGCTGCACGGCTTCGCAGATGGCCACATCCTCGAGCTGGACTTCGTCGCTGAACTCCGCGTCGCGGTCGATGCGCGAGCGCGCCTTGTCATCCTGCGCGTAGAAGAAATCGAACTCGACGCGGCAGCGCCCGGGGCCCAGCGGCAGCACGCGGTTGGTCTGCAGGCGGCCGGGCATGATGTTGAGCATGACGTTCGGATAGATCTGGTAGTAGAACGCCTCGCCTTCGCCGTAGATCTCGCCGCTGTCGCGCAAGGGCGAGGTCTGCAGGATCTGCCACGGGAACAGCTCGGTGTCGTAGGCGCGGTAGTCGAGCACCCTGGACAGGCCCGGATGCACGTGCGGCAGGTGGTAGCCTTCGAGGAAGTTGTCGATGTAGACCTTCCAGTTGCAATCGATGTCGTAGATTTCGCGACGAAGAAATTGCATGGCCGACAGGTCGATCGGCGCGATGCGTTCGACGATGCCGGCGTAGACCTGCTCGAACGGGGCCACCTCATCGCTGAGGGCGACGAAGACGAGGCCCTGCCACTCGTGCACGCGCAGTGGCGGCAGGCGGATGTCAGCGACATCGAAGTCCTTCGCACCCTGCATTTCCGGTGCGCTGCGCAACTGGCCTTCGAGTGTGTAGGTCCAGCCGTGGTATTTGCAGTGCAGCGCCCTGGCACCTTTGCCGTTGCATAGTGCAAGTGGACCAGCGCGATGCCGGCAGACGTTTGGAAATGCGCGCAGCACGCCGTCCTGGCCACGCACGACAATCACCGGCACCTTGCCGATCTTCTCGATGACGTGGTCGCCGGGTTCCGCCAGTTGCTCGCCGTACGCAACCAGCTGCCAGCTGCGCGCGAATACCACGTCCTGTTCGCGGGCGAGCATGTCCTCGCCGAAATAGTAATGCGCCGCCAGCGCGCGTGACTGATCGAGTGCAACGGTTGATTCAACTGTATTCATGGGGTCTGCCCGACTCGTTGTAGGATCCGGAACAGGCCCGATCGATCCGGAGATTCCGATGCGCCGTTCCGCTTGTGTGATTGTGTTGTACTCGTTTTGTGCGCTGGCGTCCGCTGCCGAGCCGCGTGCGCGCGACCTCGGCGTTCCTTTCGAGGGTACGCCGGGGCCGCTCAACGCGATCACCGACGTGGCCGGAATCAGCGTCGGCCAGGTGACCCTGATCGAGGATCTTGCGGATGGTCACAAGGTGCGCACCGGCGTCACTGCGATCCTGCCGCGCGGCAGGGACAGCACCGACAAGCCGGTCTTCGCCGGATGGTTCGCGCTCAACGGCAATGGTGAAATGACCGGCACGGCATGGATCGACGAATCCGGCCAGCTCGAAGGCCCGGTGATGCTGACCAACACGCACAGCGTCGGCGTGGTCCGCGACGCCGTGATCGCCGAACGCGTGCATGCCGGCGGCGCCGATGCCACGGGTTACTGGTGGTCGCTGCCGGTGGTGGCGGAAACCTGGGATGGTCATCTGAATGACATCAACGGATTCCACGTCAAGCCCGAACATGTGACCCAGGCCCTGGCCACGGCACGTGGCGGAGCGGTGGCCGAAGGCAATGTCGGCGGCGGCACCGGCATGGTTTGCCATGAATTCAAATGTGGCATTGGCACGGCGTCGCGCCGCCTCGTGATCGGCAAGAACGACTACACGCTCGGCGTGCTTGTGCAGGCCAACTACGGCGTGCGCGACTCGCTGCGCATCGCCGGGGTTCCGGTCGGCCAGTACCTGCGCAATGACCGCATCTACACCGATCCCAAGCTGATCGGCGACACCGGTTCGATCATCATCGTGGTCGCCACCGATGCGCCGTTGCTGCCGCATCAGCTCAAGCGCGTCGCCAAGCGTGCCGGCATGGGCCTGGCGCGCATGGGCAGCTACGCCGGCAACGGCTCGGGCGATATCTTCGTGGCCTTCTCGACAGCCAACGCCGATCCGTTCAGCGATGGCACGATCGGCCACGCCAGTTTCGTCGGCAACGACGACATCGACGGCCTGTTCGAAGCCACCGTGCAGGCCACCGAAGAGGCGATCGTCAATGCCATGGTCGCCGCGCGCGACATGCAAGGGGAGGCCGGCCACTACGCCAAGGCGATTTCGCACAAGGAGCTGGTGCGCCTGCTCAAGCGCTTCGGCCGCTATCGCAAATAACGCTGAAGAAACTCTGCTGCAGCCGGCGTGTAATTTCATGGCTTGAGAAATCGCGAGTACCAGTCGAGATTGCGCTGCATGCGGTCGCGCAGGTAGCTCGGAATGCTCAGGCCATGGTGCTCGCCGGGATAGATCACCAATTGGGTCGGTATGTCTTGTGCGCGCAGGGCCTGGTACATCTGTTCGGCACCGAGGCAGGGCACGTTGAAGTCCTTTTCCGCGCACTGGAACAGGGTCGGTGTGGTGATGCGGTCGGCATGCAGGAACGGGAAGCTGGCGCGGTCGTAAATCTCGCGATTGCTCCACGGCGAGCCGAGCTCGAGCGTGTACTCGCGGATGTACTGGTCGTGGCCGTACAGCGCGTACATGTTGGACGCGCCGGCGCCGCTGACGGCGGCCTTGAAGCGGGTGTCGCTGGCGATCACGGCATTGGTCAGGATCGCGCCGTAGCTCCAGCCGCCGAGACCGAGCCGGGCCGGATCGGCAACGCCCATCTTGACCACGTGGTCGACACCGGCGAGGACATCCGCGGTGTCCTTGTTGCCCCAGTCGGCGTAGATCGTGCGGGCGAAATCGAAGCCGCGCCCCGAACTGCCGCGCGGGTTGATCGCGACGACGGCAAAGCCGTTCGCGGCATAGACCTGCCAGTCGGCCATGAATTCGCGGCTGAACTGGTAGACCGGCCCGCCGTGCAGGCGAACGATGGTCGGGTAGCGCTTGCCGGGCTTGTAGCCGACCGGTTTGACCAGCAGGCCTTCGATCATCGTGCCGTCGGCGCTCGGGAAGCGGATCGCTTCGGCGGGGGCCAACTTCTTTTGCGCGAGCCAGGCATTGTGCCCGTCGAGTGGACGCAGCGCGTCGCCTTCGACGGCGGAGAGCGCGTAGGGATGCAGGTCGTCGCCGCCGAGCACGACGATGCGGCCATTGCCAGAGACATCGAGGTCGTAGTCAAAGCGTGCGCCGTGGCTGAGCTCGCTGATCCTGCCGTCGGCCAGGTCGATGCGCGAGACATGGGTGACCAGACTCTGTTCGACGAGGGCGAAAAGGCTCTTGCCGTCGGCCGCCCAGCGCGGCTTGGTGAAGCAACGGTCGATCGGCGCCGGTAGCGTCGCCTTGCCGCTGGCGACATCGATCACGGCGAGCTGCCAGGGCGCGTAGTAGACCCAGTGGTCCTCGCCGCTCTGCAGGTAGGCGATGCGCGTGCCGTCCGGGCTCCAGGCCGGATAGGTTTCCCAGTAGGGATCGAGATCGGCGCCGGGGAAGGTGGTCAGCTGGCGCTCCTTCGCGCCGGCCTTCGCATCGACCAGGTAGATGTCGTAGTTGAGGTGCCGATCCGGATCGGCGCCGCGCTTGGTCACGTAGGCAATCGTCTTGCCGTCGGGCGACCACGCCGGCAATTGTTCGTCGTGTGCGCCGGGGGTCAGCAGTTCGGCCTTGCCGCTGGCGATGTCGAACAGGTAGAGATGCTTGCGTCGGCTGCCAAGATAGCCCGCGCCGTCCTCCTTGAACTGGTAGCGTTCGCTGACGATCGGCAGCGGGTTCTTCGGCTTTTCCGCGCCGGGCGGAAACTCGGGATCGATCGCGATCACGGCCAGCCGCGTGCCGTCCGCAGACAGCGCGAAATCCTCGACGCCATCGGCGAAGTCGGTCAGGCGTCGCGCTTCGCCGCCATCGGCCGGCATCATCCAGACCTGTGTGGTCGCGTCGTCCTTCGCTTCCTCGGCATCGCGCGGCCGGTCGGAGAGGAAGGCGAGCCGGCTCGCATCGGCCGACCACTGCGGCCGCCATTCGCTGCTGTCCGCGGTCTGTGTCAGTTGCGTGCGTCGGCTGCCGTCGTAACGCACGCGCCAGAGGTCGGACTGGCTGCGGTCGGCTTCGGTATTCGAGGTACTCACCACGTAGGCCAGCCAGGTGCCATCGCGCGTCAGCGCCGGCTCGCCGAGGTCGGCAATGCGGGCGAGATCAGCAGGCTGGAACAGGGCGTCGTCGCTCTTCGCCTGCGCGCTGCAGACGATGCACAGAAACAGGAGGCAGCACAGTCGCGTCATGGTGAGGGTCCTGGCTTCGGGTCATTGGCGAGTTCGAGATAGGCATCGCGTGCCCCGCGCAGATAGTCGAGTGTCGTCTGCTTTTCTTGTGTCGTGTTGAAATCGTCGCGTGCCGCGACCACCGCCAGCACGCGATCGAGCCAGGCCGCGAACCAGTTCGCGTCCGCCGTTGCCGTTGGCGCGCGCAGCCCTTCTCCGAGCCAGACCGGATTGGTCGTCGCATACGGATAGAGGTCGAGCAGCGCAGGATCGGCCTCGTCGTTCCAGGCGCGCAGCAGCAGCCAGCCGCCGTCTGCGAGGGCGATTTCTCCCTCGCCATCGAAGCTTCGCCGATCGCCGTGCAGGGCGAACGCCTTCACCACTCGACCGTTGTGCACCAGTTCGAGATGGTCGACGGCGACCGGCGAACGCAGGGCGACGCGGTAGTGATAGCCGGGCTTGCGTTGCACGCTGTCGCCGGGCTTTGCGCCGTCGATCAGCAGGCCGGTCAGCGGGCCATTGCTGACGAAACCGTGGCCGCCCTTGAGTGCCCTGGCGATGGCGTCGCGGTCGCGCGATCCCGCGCTATCGAGGAACACGCGATTGAGCCCGACCGGTCCGCGCAGCGATGCGTAATTCGCCATCGCATCGGTGCCGGAACCGGCGGCGAGGTGGAAGCCGAGGTTGAGCAGGCGATACCAGACCGCGGCGGTCGCCTTGTGGTCGGAGAAACCGACCACCTCGAGATAATCGACCTTGCCATGGATGACGTCGGCGGGCAGTTCGTGACTCAAGGTCAGGTCGTTTGCCGGATCCGGAATCGTGTCGAACGGATGCACGTAGCCGACCAGGGCGTGCTGCGCGTGGGCGAGGTCGGCGATGACGCCGTTGTGCGGATACGGACTGGCCAGCGCGGTATGCCGGTAGCTGGTGAAGTCCGGCGTGATGAAATGGTCATCGAGCTGGAGCAGGCCGAGATGACCCCAGAAGCTGCTGTGGAATTCCTGCGCCTGCAGCAGCGTGGTCCGCGCCGTGCTGGCCGGATCGGCATCGCTGCGGAAATAGGCGATGTCGGGGACGCGCTCTTCCTTGTTGACGATCAGGTTGAAGGCGATGTCGAGGTCTTCGGCTTGCGCCTGGCGGACGAGGTTGGCCGGCGTGTTGCGGTAAGTGCCGCCGTAGTTCATGTGGATGTGCAGGTCGGCGCTGAGCCAGTTGCCGAATGCCTCCGGCAGCGAGTTTGCCACGAGCCGCGCCTGCAGCTGTTTTTCCTTGCCGGCCACGAGCCGGGCTTTTCCCTGCCAGGGCAGATTGGCGAAGCCATGCTGCACGGTGACCCGGACTTCTCCCGCAGGCATGTCGAGCCGGCACGGTGGCGTGCAGTGGAAATAGTGCGTCTCGCTGGCCTGGCGCTTGCGATCGAAGCCGTCATCCGCGTGGACCCAGGCATCCGCCGGCGCATACGCGCGTCCATCGCTGCCGAGGACGCTGACGCGTGCCGCGGTGGGCTGGCCGTCCGCGCCGGAGATATTGATGACGAGCGTTGCGCGTGGCGTCTTGTAACGGCGCTCGCTTGCGGTCATTGCAACGCTGGCACCACCCACGATGTCGATCACCTGCAATGCGGTATTGCCCGACTGGTTGCCGATGACGGCGATGCGCTTGCCGTCCGGCGACCAGCGCGCGTTGCGCCGGTCGAAATCGCCGAAGCTCAGCGGCAGCGGTGCGGCGCCGTCGATCGTGCTCAGCCATAGCTGCTGCCACTGGCGTCCGTGATAGCTGCTGTAGAGCAATCGCTTGCCATCGGGGGCGAGCTCCGGGCGCGCGTTCCAGCTGGTTTCCTCGCTGAGGATGCGGCGCGGATGGCCAGGGTCGTCGAGCCTGACGATATACAGGTCGCCGGTTCCCCAGGCGACCTCGTGGTTGCCGACAAACAGGATCGACTCACCGTCGATCGACCATGTCGGATTGATCGCGTGGTCGACCGCGGAATAGTAATAGCGGTCGATGGCGCTCTTGCGTTCGCCGATGAGCATGCGTGAGTTGTGCAGGCCGCTGGCATCGATATCGGCGACAAACAGGTTGAAGTGACCGGTTCCCTCGGTGCTGACCCAGGCGAGTTGATGGCCATCCGGCGACAGCCGCGGTTCGACGTTGACCGCCGCCGCCCTGGTCAGCGCCTGCTCGCGACCCGTGGCGAGATCGAGCCGCCACAACTCGATCGCGTTGCCGTCGTAGCGCGCGAAAACAACGCTGCGGCCATCGTGCGCCACGTCGGGCTGGTAGTCATAGGCACGTGGTGCATGGGTCAGTTCGCTGGCCGTGCTGCTGTCGATGCGCTGGCGCCAGAGCGAACCGGCCATGCTGTAGACGAGTTCCTCGCCATCCGGCATGAAGGCGAGCGAAGACGGTCCGGAGGTGAGCTGCGGCAGGTAGAGCTCGCGCCAGTAGTAGCTGTGCGGCAGGTCGATCTGCTTGAGCACGGGTTCGCGCGCGGCCATCGCTGCTGCTGCCGACAGCAGGCCGCACAGGGCGAGCAGCCATGTCTTAACCATGCTTGCCACGCAGCGCTTCATCGAGGCTCGCCCTGAGCAGGGCAATCGCTTCATCGATCTGCTCGATGCGGGTGTTCAATGGCGGCATGAAGCGCACCGTGCTGACCCCGCAGGAAAGCAGCAGCAGGCCGTCGTGAAATGCACGGGTGATCACCGCATCGCAGAGCGCGTGCGCCGGCGTCTTGCTGCCGTCGGTCTCGATCAGCTCCATGCCGATCATCAGGCCCTTGCCGCGCACTTCGCCGATGCACGGAAAGTCACCGGCGAGTTCCTGCAGTCGCGTGATGAAATGCGCGCCGACCCGCGCCGCGTTGTCGGCGAAGCCGCCGCTTACCAGATCGAGGGTCGCATTGGCCGCGGCGCAGGCGATCGGATTGCCGCCGTAGGTGTTGCCATGCGCGCCACGCTTCCATTGCGACATGATCGATTTCTTGGCGACCACGGCGCCGACCGGCAGGCCCGAGCCGAGACCCTTGGCCGAGGTCAGGATGTCCGGGGCCACGCCCCAGTGCTCGCAGGCGAACATCTTGCCGGTGCGGCCGACTCCGCACTGCACCTCGTCGAAGATCAGCAAAATTCCGTGCGCGTCGCAGAGTGCGCGCAGGCCGGCGAGGAAACCGTCCGGCGGCACCAGATAGCCACCCTCGCCCTGGATCGGTTCGACCAGGATCGCGGCCACTTCGGCAGCCGGCACGCTGCGCTCGAACAGCATCTGGATGTAGTCGAGCACGGCCTGGCCCTGATCGGCACCGGCAAACAGCGGCCGATACGGATTCGGAAACGGTACATGGGTGACGCCGGGCATGCTCGGCGCGAAGCCGAGCTGCTGGGTGTACTTGCTCGAGGTGAATGACAGCGAGCCCATGCTGCGTCCATGAAATCCGCCGAGGAAGCCGATGAAGCGCGGGCGTCGGGTGACATAGCGAGCGAGCTTGATCGCGCCCTCGACTGCCTCGGTGCCGGACTGGCAGAGGAAGCTCATCGCCGCCTCGCCGGCCAGCGTCCGCATCGGCGCGAATTTCGCCAGGCGCTCGCCGAGGCCGACCATTTGTTCGTGCCAGTAGTCGCTGGAGATGTGCAGGAATTCATTTGCTGCCTGTTGCACGGCGGCGACCACTTGCGGATGCGCGTGTCCGGTCGCGCAGACCGCGATGCCGGCGGCGAAATCGAGGAAACGGTTGCCGTCGACATCCCACACTTCGGTGCCGCGACCGTGCGACATCGCGAACGGGTAGTCGCGTGGATACGAGGGCGAAATCACGGCCGCATCGCGTGCGATCAGGGCGCGTGCGTTGGGGCCGGGGAGGGATGTCTTGATGTGCGGATTGTTCATCGGGTACCTGCTGGGCGATTCGGAGGGCGATGGATCAGGCGGGAATCGAGACGGAGCGGGCGTGCGCTTCGCGTGTGCGCTCGTGCAGTGCGCGCAAGGTCTGCAGTTCGAATGGGCTGGGTGCGGCGATCACCTCGATCTGGGCGGCAACCTGCAGCGGCCAGCCGACGGCGGCGCGTGCTTCTTCCACGTCCACTCCTGCATACAGCGCAGTCAGCTGCAGTTCGTGGGTCGTCGGCTCAGGCGAGAGCACGCCGAAATCAGTGATCACCGCATGCGGGCCGCGTCCACCGCCGCGGCGCCGCGAAGGCGTTCCATTGCCGCGGCTGGCATCGTTGCGCGACGATTCGCCGGAGCTGTCGCGAAAGCCGGCACTGGTGCAGAAGTCCAGACGCTCGACGAAGCTGCGCGGCGTTGCTCTGAGCATTACGAAAGTGCGTTTGGCATGCGCGGCGATTTCCGGTGCGCCGCCGGCGCCGGGCAGACGCGTTTTCGGAGACCCATAGGGGCCGATGACCGTGCTGTTGAGGTTGCCATGGCGATCGATCTGGGCCGCACCGAGAAAGCCGACATCGACGCGTCCGGCCTGCAGGTAGTAGCTGAAGATCTCCGGCAGCGGCACCACGCAAGTCGCCGTCTCGGCCAGTTCGCCATCGCCGATCGACAGCGGCAGCACGCTCGGGCGCGCGCCGATCGTGCCGGATTCGTAGATCAGCACGATGCCCGGTGCATGGCTCAGGCGGGCCAGGTTGCAGGCGACGCTGGGCAGGCCGATACCGACGAAGCAGACGCAGCGATCCCACAGGTTGCGCGCCGCCACGATGGTCATCCATTCGTCGCGCGTGCACGGACTCATGCGGCCTCCTGCTGCAGGCTGTCGAGGAAGCGGCGATGGTCGGCGGTGCGCAGTACGTGCCGCTCCATCCAGGCGAGAAAGCTGTCGCGATCGCGCGCGATCGAATCCCAGCGCTGGTAGAACGCGTTGTCGCGGGCATAGTGGCCCTGCGCGTAGGACGGATAGGCGCCGCCCGGACAATGCACGACCGCGCCGACAACCCAGCCGGGCAGCACGATGGCGTTCATCGCCGGTGGCAGTTCGTCGACGATCTGCTCGACCGTGACCAGCAGCGATCTTGCCGCCAGCGCTGCTTCGCGGGATGCGCCGATGATGCCGTGCATGGCGACGTTGCCCTGGCGGTCGGCCAGTTGCGCATGCAGGATCGTGAGATCCGGGTTGATTGCGGGAACGGCGGCGAGCATCTCGCCGCTGAACGGACAGCGCACCTGGCGGATGCTCGAATTGTGCGCGGCCAGATCGTTGTCCTGATAGCCGCGCAACATGCCGAACGGCAGCCGCGCGGCGCCCGCGGTGAAGGCCGCGGCCATGCCGGCATGACTGTGCTCGTTGAGCAGCAGCGGTTGCGGCCAGCGCTGTTCGACCGCATCGCGCAGGCGGTGCAGGGAGCCGACGCCCGGATTGCCGCCCCAGGAAAACGTCAGCTGGCGCGCGCAACCCATGCCGATCATCTGGTCGTAGATCAGGTCCGGCGTCATCCGGATCAGGTGCAGCTCGCGGCGCCGCTGGCGGATGATCTCGTGCCCGGCGGCGAACGGAATAAGGTGTGTGAAACCTTCCAGCGCAATGCACATGCCATCGGAGACATGATGCTCGATGGCCTCGGCCAGGGTAATGTTCACTCGACGACCGTGCGCGACTGTTCGCGCTGGTACTGGGCAAGATAGTAGAACGACGCGATCGCCTTGCCGGTGGAGCCGGAACCCTTCCAGCCACCGAACGGCTGGTAACCAGGCCAGGCACCGGTGGTCGCGCCTTGCGGCCGGTTGGCGTAGGTGACGCCGGCTTCGATGTGTTCAAAGAACCAGGCCACGTCCTCGTCATTGCCATAGCAGCCGGCGGTCAGGCCGAGCGGCGAATCGTTGGCCAGGCGAATGGCTTCTTCGCGGTCGCGCACGCGGCACAGCATGACGATGGGCAGGAACATTTCCTCGCGAAACAGCGGATGGTCGGCCGGCGCTTCGGCGAGGGTCGGCGCGACGAAATAACCGTGATCGAGCCCGCCTTCGCGCAGGCGCCCACCGCCGGCGAGGATGCGCGCGCCGTCCTCGGCCAGGGCCCTCGTGTAGCGGGTGAAGTTGCGCAGGGCATGGGTCGTGGTCACCGGGCCGAGCCAGTTCTGCTTCAGGCTCGGATCGCCGATGCGCAGAGCGTGCATCTTCTCCAGCAGTTTGCCGATCAGCGCATCGGCGACATCAGCGTCCACGTACAGGCGCGAGAGCGCCGAGCATTTCTGCCCACCCATGCCGAACGCCGAACGCACGATGCCGGTCGCAGCGCGTTCAAGGTCGGCGTTGCGCGTAACCACGCAGGCATTCTTGCCGCCCATCTCGGTGATGCACGGGCGCGGGTAGACGCCGCCAGCCATGGTCCGGAAGATGCGCATGCCGACCTCGAACGAACCGGTGAAGGTGATGCCGGCCGTGCGCGGGTGGTTGACCAGGGCCTGACCGATGTCCTTGCCGTTGCCATTGAGATAATTGAATACGCCAGCCGGAAAGCCCGCATCACGCAGGCAGTCGGCGAGCAGGCGGCCCGACCACGGTGTATCACTGGCGCTCTTGAACACGACCGTATTACCGGTGACCAGCGCAGCAGCTACCGGTCCGCCGGCCAGTGCGAACGGAAAATTGAACGGCGCGATCACCACCCAGGCGCCATAGGGGCGCATCACGCTGCGGTTGTGCGAACGGAAATCGGGCAGCGGATCATCTGGCAGGGCGTGCTCGAAACCGTTGTGACGCTCGAAGTCTTCGGCATACAGGCGGAAAAAGTCGGCGGTTTCCTGTACCTCGCCGAGTGCCTCCATGCGGTTCTTGCCCACCTCGAGGGTGAGTGCTGCGGATATCGTGTAGATGCGATCCTCGATCAGATCTGCGACGCGCCTGAGCAGGCGTACGCGTTCGGCGGCAGCGGTTGCGCGCCATCCGGCGAAGGCCCGTTGCGCGGCGGCCATGGCCTGGTTGGCCTGGCTGCGGTCGGCCACGCCGAAGCGACCGAGGACGCGCCGTGCGTCGATCGGACTGCAGCGTTCCTCGCTGTCCGCGCCGGCGCAGTCGATGCCATCGACATGCAGCGCGTGCGTCGCACCGAGGCCGGCAGTGACATCGGTCAGGGCCGCGTCGAAGCGCGCATGCAATTCGGCTGGCGGATCGAACATTGTGGCGTAAGTCAGTTTGTAACTCATGCAGACTCCAGTTCGCCGAGCAGGTGGTCGAGCAGGGCAAGGGCATCGCCGAGCTCCTCTTCGCCGATGACCAGCGGAGGTGCGAGGATGATCAGATTGCCGCGGCTGGCGAACGAGACGCCCTGCGACAGTGCGGTCTTCAGCAGGCGCCCGAGGGCCGGCGGCGTCTGCGGCCAGGGCGCCAGCGGCGTGCGTTTGGATCGATCGGAAACGAGCTCGACGACCGCGAACAGGCCGTGTCCGCCGCGCACGTCGCCGATGACCGGATGGCGTGCCTGCATCGCCTTGAGGGCGTCGAACATCTGCGCACCGAGCCCGCGCGAGCGCTCGACCAGCGCTTCGTTTTCATAGGCGTGCAGCGCGGCGAGGCCCGCCGCGCAGGCCAGCGGATGCCCGCAGTAGGTGAGCCCGGTATAGAGCATCTCGTTTTCGAGGCGCGCGCTGACCGCTGCGGAAACGACCACGGCTCCGAGCGGCACGTGCGCGCCGGTCAGGCCCTTGGCCAGGGTCATCAGGTCGGGTCGCGCCTCGTCGCCGTAGCGTTGCCAGGCGAACCATTCGCCGCAGCGTCCGAAGCCACTCATGATTTCGTCGGCGATCAGCAGCGGTCCCTTGCCGCGTGTGATTTCGCGCAAGGCCGGCCAGTAGTTGTCCGGCGCGACAATGCCGTTGGTTCCCGCATTGGGTTCCATCAGCACGGCAGCGACGGATTGTGCGCCGTGGGCATCAATCGCTTCTGCCACCGCCTGCGCGGCGCGCTCGCCACATTGTTCGTCGCTGTCGCTGCCGAACGGACAGCGATAGGCGTAGGGCGGCGGAACATGGGTGACATGAAAGGCCTGCGCGTCGACCTGGGTCTGCGTGCGCGTGTCGCCGGAAAGCGCCATGCCGGCATAGCTGGCGCCGTGGTAGGAGCGATCACGCGTGATCACCTCGCCGCGCGGTAGGGCGCGCGCCTGCCGCGCAAACTTGATCGCGTTCTCGTTGGCATCGGCACCGCCGAGAGTGAAGAACACCCGGCCGCCGTCGAAACCCGACTTTGCCAGCAGCGCCTCGGCCAGATCGGCACGCGGTTGCGCGCCCCAGCTCGAAGTGATGAAGCACAGCCGTGCCGCCTGTTCGCGGATCGCTTCGACAACGCGTGGATGCTGGTGGCCGAGGTTGCTGCACTCGGCCAGGCTGCTCATGTCGAGATAGGAACGCCCGTCGGAATCACGAAAGCGAGCGCCCTGGCCGCCCACGATCGTGGGTGCCTGCCATTCCGACTGCACGCACCAACTGTGCAGAACGGTTGTGCGCTCTGTGCTCACCCGAGGCTCCCGGAGGTGTGTGCGTTAATCGCACATGTATTCGTATTGCGAACCAATTGGAATCCGAATAGGCTCAGCCTGTCAACCGGAATTTCGAGTGCATGGCCAAGAGCGCTTTCGAGCAGGGACCGGACTACGTGCAATCGCTGGCGCGCGGGTTGCGCGTGCTCGGCGTGTTCGGTCACAACTTGCCCAATCCGACCCTGAGCGAGGTTGCCGAACACAGCGATCTGTCGCGCGCGGCGGCGCGCCGCAGCCTGCTGACCTTGCAGCATCTCGGCTATGTCGGCAGTCGCGGGCGCAGTTTTTTCCTGACGCCGCGCGTGCTCGAGCTCGGCTACAGCTATCTTTCCTCGCTCGATCTCACCGAGCTTGCCCAGCAGGCGATGGAACAGCTTTCCCAGCAGGTCCACGAATCCTGTTCGCTGGCGGTGCTCGACGGCAGCGACGTGGTCTATGTCCTGCGCGTGCCGGTCAGGCGGATCATGCGCATTGCGCTCGGTGTCGGTGCGCGCCTGCCTGCGTTCACCGCCTCGCTGGGGCGGGTGATCCTCGCCGACATGGGCGAGGCCGATCTCGATGCCTGGATCCGCGGCATGCAGTTCCAGGCCTATACGGTGCATACCGTGCGCAACGCCACCGAGCTCAAGCGCGCCTTGAAGCGCGTGCGCCAGCAAGGCTATGCGCTGACCTCGCAGGAACTCGAACTCGGCCTGTGTTCGATCGCGGTACCGGTGCGCGCCGGTAACGGCCGCGTGGTCGCCGGGCTCAACGTCAGCATGCAGTTCAGCGAACAGGCCGAGGAGCGCGCCGTCGCCCGGATCCTGCCGGCCCTGCTGAAGACCCGCGAGGCGATCGAGGATTCGATCCGGCGTGGCGGCTGGATGCCGCACATGCACATGACCTACGCCAATGAATGAGCGCCGCGCCTATGTCGTCGATGCGACGCGAACCCCGTTCGGCCGTCATGGCGGTGCGCTGGCCGGCATCCGCTGCGACGATCTCGCGGCACTGCCGATCAGCGCCCTGATGGCGCGCCATCCGGCGCTCGACTGGGACGCCGTCGACGAGGTGATCCTCGGCTGCGCGAACCAGGCCGGCGAGGACAATCGCAATGTCGCGCGCATGGCCAGCCTGCTCGCCGGACTTCCAGAAACCATACCTGCCGTGACCGTCAATCGACTCTGCGCCTCGGGCCTTGAGGCGATCGGTCAGGGTGCGCGCACCATTGCCTGTGGCGAGGCCGACCTGATTCTCGCTGGCGGTGTCGAGAGCATGAGCCGGGCGCCGTACGTGATGGCCAAGGCCGAACACGCGCTCGATCGAAAACAGCAACTCGTCGATACCACCCTGGGCTGGCGCCTGGTCAATCCGCGCATGCAATCCGCGTATGGCGTCGACTCGATGACGCAGACTGCCCAGAATCTCGCGGACTTGCATGGTATCGATCGCGCCAGCCAGGATGCCTACGCGCTGCGCAGCCAGCGGCGCACGGCACGGGCGCGCGAGCAGGGTTGGCTGGCCGAGGAAATCTCGCCAAGCGAAGCCGGCAAGGGCTCGTCGCGCGTCTGCGTCGAACACGACGAACAGCCGCGCCCGGATTCGTCGGCGCAAGGGCTGGCGCAATTGCAGCCCCTGCTCGGGCCGGGCACCAGCATCACCGCCGGCAACGCGTCCACGCTCAACGACGGTGCCGCGATCCTGCTGCTCGCCTCGCAGGCGGCGCTCGATCGCCATGGCCTGCAGCCGTTGGCGCGTATCACCGGTATGGCATCGGCTGGCGTCGCCCCGCGCCTGATGGGCTTCGGCCCGGTACCGGCGATTGCCCGGTTGCTTGCGCGCAGCGGCATGCAGTTGGCCGATTTCGACCGCATCGAGATCAACGAGGCATTTGCCGCCCAGGTGCTGGCCTGCACGCGCGCGCTCGATCTGCCCGATGACGCCGACCACGTCAATGCGAATGGCGGCGCGATCGCACTCGGCCATCCGCTCGGTGCCAGCGGGGCGAGACTGGTCATGACCGCCGCCCTGGCGCTACGTCGCCATGCTCAACGTCGCGCCCTGGTCAGCCTGTGCGTCGGCGTTGGCCAGGGCCTGGCCCTGGCACTGGAAAATCCATGAACCATCAACCGGGGAGTCCGAACGTGGTCTTGCGCAAACGTTGTGTCGGCAGCTTCCTGGCTGCGGTTCTCGCCGTGCTGGCATCGTTGCCAGCCTGCGCAGCCGGAGCCGCCAAGAACCCGGTGCAGATCCAGGGCCGAGAGTTGCTGCGTGAGCTGATCGAGACCGACACCACGCCCGCCCACGGTAGCACCACCGCGGCCGCGGAAAAAATGGCGCGGCGCTTTCTCGACGCAGGTTATCCCGCCGACGATGTCCTGCTGCTCGGCGACGATCCGCTCAAGCGCAATCTCATCGTGCGCCTGCGCGGTGGCGACGAGCGCGAGCCGATCCTGCTGCTCGCCCATCTCGACGTGGTCGAGGCGAAGCGCGAGGACTGGCACCAGGATCCCTACAAGCTGACCGAACTCGATGGCTACTTCTACGGCCGCGGCACGATGGACATCAAGGGCGGCGCAGCCGGGCTGGTCAGTGCCCTGTTGCGTCTGAAAGCCGATGGCGTCAAGCCGCGCGGTGACTACCTGCTGGCCCTGACTGCGGGTGAGGAGGATGGCGTGGCGAACGGCGTGGAGTGGCTGCTTGCGCACCGCCCGGCGCTGCTCCGCGCCGGCTACGCCATCAATGTCGACGGCGGTGGCCCGGAAATTCGCGGCGGCAAGCCTGCCCAGATTTCCATCGAGACTGCGGAAAAGATCTACCTCAGCTACACCCTGACGGTGCGCAACCCCGGCGGGCACAGCTCGCTGCCGACGGCCGACAATGCCATCTACGCGCTGGCCCAGGGCCTGGTGCGGCTGTCCGGGCATGCCTTTCCGCTGCGCAGCAATTCGGCGACACGCGGCTACTTCGGCGGACTCGCCGACCTCTACTCTGGCAGCCTCGCCGAGGACATGCGCGCCGTCGCTGCCGAGCCCTCGGATCCGGCCGCCCTGGTGCGCCTGGCGGCCAGTTCCACCTACAACAACGCGCAGTTGCGCACCACCTGCGTGCCGACCCTGCTGCACGGCGGGCATGCGGAGAATGCGCTGCCACAGATGGCCATGGCCACGGTCAACTGCCGCCTGTTGCCGGATGAGGATCCGGATGCGGTCGACCGGGCCTTGCGTGAGGCGTTGGCCGATCCGGCAATCGTGGTGGCCCGGGTCGCCCAGCCACATTTGAGCAGGCCATCACCGGTCGATCCGCGGCTGTTCGCCCACATCGCCGAAGCCGGGCAGGCCTTGTGGGGCAAACTGCCGGTGCGCCCGTACATGTCCGCCGGCGCCACCGACAGCGTCTTCCTGCGTGCGGCCGGCATGCCGGTCTACGTATTCAACGGCATTGCCTACGATGTCGATGACGATCGTTCGCACGGGCAGGACGAGCGCATTGGGGTCGATTCCTACTACCAGTCGCTCGAGTTCACCTGGCGATTGCTCAAAGCCCTATGAAGATGCGCTGGCTTGCCGTGATAATGGATGAGCCTCGTGGTTGCGCGGGTCGAGCCGCTGTCCGGGAGACATGCCGTGATCGCAGCGCAGGGGAGGTCCGGCGACTGAGCTGCTGCCGGATGGAAGTACCGCCGCTGCATGGGAGATGTGCGTGACTGCGACCGCCGAGCCAACTGCCGACCTCGAAACCGCCCTGGCGCATGCCTCGCGGCTGATGGCTACGGATCCGGCAAGGGCGGGCGAGCAGGCCAGGGAAATCATCAAGGCGGTCGGCGAGCATCCGATGGCGGTGCTGCTGATCGGTGTTTCGCATCGCTTGCGCAACATGCCCGAGCAAGCGCTGGAGGTGCTGCGCCCGCTGGCGGCCAAACAGCCCAACTGGGCCATGGCCCACCTTGAGCTGGGCCTTGCCCTCGGGCGTGCCCGGCACGGAACCGAGGCGACGGCAGCGCTGTTGCGCGCAGTCACGCTCAAGCCCGATTTGCCCAAGGCCTGGCTTGCACTCGGCGACCAGTTGATGGCCATGGACGATGCCGAAGGCGCCGATGCCGCCTATGCCAACCACGTGCGCTATTCGACGCGTGATCCGCAGATGCTGGCGGCGGCGACGGCGCTGGTGGAAAACCGGCTGCCCGAAGCGGAAACCCTGTTGCGTGAACGCCTCCGCCATAACCCGACCGACGTCGCCGCGATTCGCATGCTGGCCGAAGTCGCCGTGCGCCTCGGGCGCAACGAGGATGCCGAGAGTCTGCTCTCGCGCTGCCTGCAACTCGCGCCGGGATTCGATGCCGCACGCCAGAACTACGCCCTCGTCCTGCACCGGGCCAACAAGCCGGCGCAGGCACTGGCCGAAATCGATGCCCTGCTTGCACACGAACCCGACAACGCCGGTTACCGCAATCTCAAGGCCGTCGTGCTGTGCCGGATCGGCGACTACGAAACGGCGATCGGGCTCTATGCCGACATCCTCGCCGAGTACCGCGACCATCCGCGCATCTGGATGAGCTACGGCCACGCCCTGAAGACGGCCGGCCACCAGCAACGCGCGATCGACGCCTATCGGCACAGCCTGCAACTGGATCCAGGCTGCGGCGAGGTCTGGTGGAGTCTGGCCAATCTCAAGACGTTCCGCTTTTCGGCCGAGGATCTGGCCGCCATGCAAGCCGAATTGGCAAAACCCGCACTGGCCGACAAGGATCGCCAGCATCTCGAATTCGCCATCGGCAAGGCACTGGAGGACGAAGCCGATTACGCGGCCTCGTTCGCCCACTATCTGCGTGGCAACACCCTGCGTCGAGAGACCCTGCACTACGATGCCGACGATACCAGTACTCGCGTTGCGCGCATCCGGCACAGTTATACGCGTGAGTTCTTTGCCGAACGCAGCGGCTACGGTTCGCAGGCCCTGGATCCGATCTTCATCGTTGGCCTGCCGCGCGCCGGTTCGACCCTGCTTGAACAGATCCTGGCCAGTCACTCCGCCATCGAAGGCACCATGGAATTGCCCGAGATCACCTCGATCACGCGCGAACTGCGCAGTCAGGGGGATGCGAACCAGGCGATGCCGTACCACGACGTCGTGCTTGGCCTCGATGCGCCCAGCCTGCGCGAACTGGGGGAGCGCTATCTCGAGCACACGCGCATCCAGCGCAAGACCGACGCGCCGTATTTCATCGACAAGATGCCGAACAACTTCCTGCATCTCGGCCTGATCCATCTGATGCTGCCGAATGCACGCATCATCGACGCGCGCCGGCATCCGCTGGCCTGCTGTTTCTCTGCCTTCAAACAGCATTTCGCACGCGGCCAGAGCTTCACTTACGGACTCGACGACATTGGTCGCTACTACCACGACTACGTGGCCCTGATGGCCCATTTCGACGAAGTGCTGCCCGGGCGCGTGCATCGCGTTTTCTACGAGCGCATGGTCGAGGACACCGAAGGCGAGGTACGCCGCCTGCTTGATTATTGCGGTCTGCCATTCGAGGAAGGCTGTTTGCGCTTTTTCGAGAATGAGCGGCCCGTGCGTACCGCCAGTTCCGAGCAAGTGCGCAAGCCGATCTATCGCGACGGAGTCGATCACTGGCGCCACTTCGAGCCATGGCTGGGGCCGCTGAAAGACGCCCTGGGAGAAGTTCTGGAAGTTTATCCCGAGGTGCCGGAACGGATCGCCGGCTTCAACACAGCAACACCTTGACCAATGCAAAACCCGAAAACAAAGAGGGGTACCCGATGAAGAAACGACATGCGATGAACCATGCACCAAGACAGCCAATGCGGATTGCGCGGCTGCCGCTGGTGGTCGCCATCCACCTGGCGGTTGCTACCGCCGTGTATGCCCAGGATTCCCAGCCACCACCACCGCCTGCAAACTCGGACGCTTCCCGCCTCGATGTGATCACGGTGACCTCGCAGAAGCGCACCGAGAATCTGCAGGAAGTGCCGATCAGCATCCAGGTGCTTGGCAACGAGAAATTGCGCGAACTCAATGTCTCGAGTTTTGACGACTACGTGAAGTTCCTGCCCAGTGTCTCGTATCAGACCTTTGGCCCGGGCTTCGCCCAGATCTACATGCGCGGTGTTGCCAGTGGTGGCGACGGCAACCATTCCGGTTCGCTGCCCAGCGTCGGCGTCTATCTCGATGAGCAGCCAGTGACCACGATCCAGGGCCCGCTCGACATCCACATCTACGATATTGCCCGCGTCGAGGTGCTTTCCGGCCCGCAGGGCACGCTTTATGGCGCCAGTTCGGAAGCCGGCACGATCCGCATCATCACCAACAAACCCGATCCAAGCGGCTACGAGGCCGGCTACAGCGTCGGTGTCAACAGCACCAGCCATGGTGGCATCGGCAATGTGCAGGAAGGTTTCGTCAACTATCCGCTTGGCGAGCAGGCGGCGATCCGCCTGGTTGGCTGGCACGAAAAGGAAGCCGGTTACATCGACAATGTGCCGGGAACCCGCACCTTCCCGACCTGGGACGATTACACCGGCGGCAATGGCACGATCAGCAATGCCGCCACGGCCAGGAACAACTACAACGACGTCGATACCACCGGAGCACGCCTCGCGCTCGGCATCAATCTCAACGAGAACTGGACCGTCAATGCATCCCTGATCGGCCAGAAAGCCGAATCGAACGGTCTGTTTGCCTATGACCCGGCGGTCGGCGAGCTTGAGCTGACCCACTTCTATCCCGAGAAGGCGCAGGACAACTGGAATCAGGCCGCGTTGACGGTCGAAGGCAAGGTCGGCAATTTCGACGTCACCTATTCATTCGCACATCTGAACCGCAACGATGAGGTCTTCTCCGATTACTCGGATTACTCGTTCTGGTACGACACGCTGTATGCCTATGGCGGCTCGATCTACAACGACAACGGCGACATCATCAATCCGTCGCAGTACATCCAGGGCAAGGATCGCTATCGCAAGACCAGCCACGAGCTGCGCATCGCGACGCCACAGGACAACCGCCTGCGTTTCGTTGGTGGATTGTTCTGGCAGGATCAGAACCACGACATCCAGCAGCGCTACAAGGTCGACGGACTCTCGAGCGTTCTCAGCACGCCGGGCTGGCCCGACACGCTGTGGCTGACCAAGCAGTTGCGCGAGGATCGCGACAAGGCCATCTTCGGTGAGCTTTCCTACGACATCATCCCCGATACGCTGACAGCAACCTTCGGTGGCCGCTACTTCAAGTCCGACAACAGTCTCGGCGGCTACTTCGGGTTCAGTTCGGGCTTCTCGCCGAACTCGAGCTATGGCGAAGCGGGTTGCACGTCGCCGGAACCCTACAACGGTGCGCCGTGCCGCGACTTCGACAAGTCGATTCGTGAATCGGGCACACTGTACAAGGCCAACCTGACCTGGAAGGCGACCCCGACCAAGATGTTCTACCTGACCCGTTCCGAAGGATTCCGCCCTGGCGGCATCAATCGGCGCGGCATCCTGCCACCGTACCTTTCCGACTATCTGACCAACTACGAAGCCGGCTGGAAGACCACCTGGCTCGACAATCACCTGTCGTTCAACGGGTCGGTATTCCGCCAGCAATGGAAGGATTTCCAGTTCAGCATCCTCGGTGCCAACGGGTTGACCGAAATCAAGAACGCCAACCAGGCGCGCATCAACGGTGCCGAGCTCGAGATGAACTGGGCCGCATCGTACAACCTGCAATTGTCCGCAGGTGCAGCGTTCTACAATGCCAAGCTGACCGAGAACTATTGCGGATATACCGATGACAACGGCATTCCGGTCACCAATTGCGCCACGCCCGAAGCGCCGAATGGCACACGTCTGCCAGTGACGCCGAAATTCAAGGGCAACCTGACTGCCCGCTACAATTTCGACATTGGCAGCCTGCAGGCCTATGTGCAGGGATCCGGCGTCCATGTGGGCGAACGCACCTCGGACTTGCGCGTTGTGGAGCGCGGAATCCTCGGCAATCTGCCGGCCTATTCGATGTTCGATTTCTCGGCCGGTATCGCCAGGGACAGTTGGGCGCTGGATTTCTTCGTCGACAACGCATTCGACAAGCGCGGTCAGATCTCACGCTTCACCGAGTGTGCCGAGGCGGTCTGCGGGGCCGCTGGTGTGGTGCCGCAGTATCCCAATGGGCAGGTGTACGTGGTGCCGACCCATCCACGCATGTTCGGCGTGCGTTTCTCGCAGAAGTTCTGATTTCCATTCAGCATTTGCGGCCAATCGAACCCCGGCGCAATGCCGGGGTTCTTCGTTCCGGCCGTCTCCAAACGCATCCCGATTCGTCCGTGTATCCCGATCCGAATGGTTGCGCTGGACTCGTCGCGAGGGTATGCGAAGATCCTTGGTGACGACCGGGTTTGATCCGGCACAATCATCTGGAGACGGCATGTTCGGCAACCCGGTTTCGCGTATCACCATCGGCCTCCTGTTTGCCTTCGGGCTGGCCCAGGCCAAATCGCCGGCTTCATCGACCGATGCCGAGCTGATCGCCCGGGTCGAACGCGTGCTCGCAAGGACGCCACTGATCGACGGCCACAATGACCTGCCCTGGGAAATCCGCACCCGCGAGGACGTCGTCGATCTCAACATCGACCACTCGAAATTGCCGGTGCCGGCTGACGCTGCGAAAGACTATGTCGGCCTGATGACCGATATTCCGCGCCTGCGTGCCGGTCATGTCGGCGCGCAGTTCTGGTCGGTCTGGATTCCGACCACGACCACCGGCCCGGAGGCGATCAAGACCACGCTCGAGCAGATCGATATCGTCCACAACATGGCCGCGCAGTACCCGCAGGCGTTTGCAATGGCCTATACCGCCGATGACATCGTGCGCATCCACAAGGCTGGCCGCGTTGCTTCGCTGATCGGCATCGAGGGCGGTCATCAGATCGGCAACTCGATGGCCGCCTTGCGTCAGATGTACACGCTCGGCGCGCGCTACATGACCCTGACCCACTCGAGCAACAACGATTGGGCAGACTCGGCAACCGCCAATCCGCAGCATGACGGACTGACCGGATTCGGCCGTGCCGTGGTCGGTGAAATGAATCGGCTCGGCATGATCGTCGATCTCAGCCATGTCTCGGCGAAGACGATGAAGGACGTACTCGGGATGACCCGTTCGCCGGTGATGTTTTCGCATTCCGGTGCGCGCGGCCTGATCGATCATCCACGCGACGTGGCGGATGACGTGCTGCGCCTGGTGGCGAAGAACCGCGGCGTCGTCATGGTCAATTTCTTTCCGGGCTATATCTCGCAGGAACGCGCGCGCTGGAATTCGGATCGCGCCGCCGAGGCGCCCCGCTACAACTCGCCGCCATTCTTCGGCCTGTATATCGGTCAGCCCGAGCGCGCGGCCGCAGCGATGGCTGAGTGGGAGCGCCTGCATCCGCCGCCGACCGTGACCCTCGCCGACGTGGCCGATCATCTGGACTACATCCGCAACATCGCCGGCGTCGAAAGCGTCGGCCTCGGCTCCGATTTCGACGGCATCCCGAACACGCCCGTCGGGCTCGAAGGCGTCGACAAGTATCCGGCCCTGCTCGTCGAACTGGCCCGCCGCGGCTGGAGCGACGCCGATCTCGCCGCCGTCGCCGGCGGCAACATGCTGCGCGTCATGCGTGCCAACGAAGCAGTCGCGCGCAAATTGCAGGCGAGCGAATCACCTTCGATGGCGAAAATCGAGGATGACAACAAGTCTGTTCAGCACTGAGTCGCTCTTTCCCCGAGCTGCCAGCTTGGCTTGGACGCGGGTCGTTTTCGGAAACCAAAGTAAAAGTACATTGCCCTACAAAGGAATCTCCAAAGTGCAACCTGACCCGGATATCCCGTCAACGCCGACTATTTGAACAGCAAGAGGGCTATTACGATTATCGCCCAAAGTGGAAGTGCGGCTGCAATTGAAACGACCCCGGCCAGAACTCCAGCCGTTATTGCGGACATGACGACGATCAGGACAATCCGGAGTGCAAGCCTTTTGGCAGCGCCAAAGTGTTCAGATATTGTTGGAACGTCTTCGCTGCCGGTGAGCCACATTTGTCGGCGAGGACCATCCGGCATCCATTTCCGAATCGCATTGACGACAAGGAGATTCAAGTAGTGAAGCAGCATCACCGAAGCCAGAGCGAAACACGCTAACCCGGCGTAAATGAAGATTTTCTCTGCTGTCATCTGGGCGTCCCCTCACCCGTGTGGAAGTTTCGGAGCATCATCCTATCGCGCAAAATCCGGGACAGGTTGTCTAATTTGCAACCTGACGCGGATTTCAACCTGACCCGGGTTTCGAGATTCGAAGAGCAGGTTTCGATGCCCCGTTGAGGCATCAAGGACTTGAGTAAGGAGTCGTTCTATGCTGCCAGACGCTAACGAGAAAGTGAAAGTTGATTATACCGAGAGCGTCATTTTTTCCTCAGCTTCTTTTGGAGCAAGTGTAGGAGCCAGATATGCGCTAGATTTCAGCAAATGGCTTGCTGCTGGCGTGGGTGCGGCGGCTGCGATCGGCGCTGGTACGACTCAAGCCTTCGGCTTCTATGTTTCCCCGTTCGGTCTCGCTGCGCTGATCCTTGTTTCGACATCCCTAGGCTACGCTGGCGCGGTACAGCTTTGTGGAATTCTCCTATTGCCTATGCATGAGGGTGCTCGGGTGGGTAGCGAACTATGGAGAGACCTAGTTAATCAGTCGGTTGCCGGAGGTAGTGCCCCTTTTTTAGATGTTCCCCGCCTCATTAGATTCGGTCAGAATCAATCGATGACTCGCTTCCAGAAGCGATTGATCGCGCACTTGGCGAGAAATGACCTCGATTCTGTTGCTGGCGAAATGCTTCGACAGTTGATGCTCGTTCGCAGATTGCTCATTGGCCAAGTGGTTAGTCTTATTTGTGCTTTTGCTGCGGTTCTAGCTGGCGTCTATTTCGGCGCGGATTTGGCAAAGTGAAACCAGGATCAGGTGGCACTTCGTGCGTATTTCCCAACCGCCCAAGTCACAAGACCATGCGGTCTTCATTTCGCGATCCCGAGAAAAACGGCTAGACATCGCTCGACTTCGACCATCGCAACCGCATCAATACGGCCCAGGATCTTCCCGACTTTGTCGCGTTTCACGGTCATGGCCTTGTCCACCATTATCTGTGAGGGACTCCGCAGGCCGTTTTCTGCACTGGGTTGGAGGTTGATGCGGAACAGCGGCGCATCGACAAGCGCGCTGGTTACCGGCAGCACGGTAACGGTGACGTGCTCGTTGAACAGGTCGGCTTGAATCACCAGGGCCGGTCTTGGCTTGCCAAAATCGCCTTGCATGGCAATGGTCACCAGCTCGCCTCGCATCACTCCGTCCAGCCCTCAACGTCAATCAAGGTTTCATCCATGAAGTGCTGCAAATCTGTGTCGGCCAGATCCG
This sequence comes from uncultured Dokdonella sp., assembly GCA_964390215.1. Lineage (GTDB taxonomy): Bacteria > Pseudomonadota > Gammaproteobacteria > Xanthomonadales > Rhodanobacteraceae > Dokdonella. The sequence continues at coordinate 29,091 of CAYMHF010000019.1, forward strand.
CTTTGACAGCGAGGCGGCTCTGACGGCGGCATTCCCTGGCAAAACCTGGCCGGCGTGTATCCGGAACCCAAATCTGCACCGGACGAAGCCCTGCCATGCGCAGCGCGTCACGGTGCTTTTGCACCCGCGCATTGATGTCTGCGTTTGCCATATGAAGCATCCTTTCTACTGTTACATGCAACAATATAGCTGCACGCAAAGTTACATGCAACGTGCGTTGTCGGAAAGTTCGGCGGTTCCGGAAAGCCGGGTCAGGTTGACGGTCTCGGCGCATATTTTTTGGAGTTTCGAACGCGCGGCGGGAAATTTTTTGAGTGGTCGGCGTTCGCGAATCGCGGACAAACAAAACCCGGCGCGTGGCCGGGTTTGTCGTGCTGCCTTGAATGATTGGTCGGGGAGACAGGATTCGAACCTGCGACCTCTACGTCCCGAACGTAGCGCTCTACCAGACTGAGCTACACCCCGATACCGGCCCGCGTTTGGCGGGGCGCGAATGATAGCGGTGGAGGTGGTGCAGCGCAACGTCTGAGTTAAAGGCCTGGGGCCAATCTGATAATCTAGGCGGCCCGCTCCGAGGCGCATGAAGGTGCCGCGGAGGCTGACTTTCCGAGGATTCCATGGCTTTGACACCCGCCCGCACCATGCCTGGCGTACTGGAGCTGCTGCCGCTCGATCAGATCGCCTTCCAGGGCATGCTCGATACGGTCCGCAGCAATTTCGAACGCTTCGGTTTCCTGCCGATCGAGACGCCGGTGATGGAATTCGCCGATGTGCTGCTGACCAAATCCGGCGGCGAGACCGAGCGCCAGGTCTATTTCGTGCAGTCCACCGGTGCGATGGAGCAGGGCGACAAGCCTGATCTGGCCCTGCGCTTCGATCTGACCGTGCCGCTGGCGCGCTATGTCGCCGAGCATGAGCATGGCCTGAGTTTCCCGTTTCGGCGCTACCAGATCCAGCGTGTCTATCGCGGCGAGCGTGCCCAGCGAGGACGCTTCCGCGAGTTCTACCAGTGCGATATCGACGTGATCGGCAAGGATTCGCTGTCGGTGCGCTACGACGCCGAGATTCCGGCGACGATCTACGGCGTGTTCCGCGATCTGGCCATTGGCCCGTTCACAATCCAGCTCAACAACCGCCGCCTGATGCGTGGCTGGTTCGAGGGTCTGGGCATTGCCGATGGCGACCAGCAGATGGCGATCTTGCGCGAGGTCGACAAACTCGACAAGCGCGGCATCGAGCATGTGCGCGAGACGCTGACCGGTGCGGCATTCGACCTCAGTGCCGAGACGGTCGACAAGATCCTCGCCTTCGTCCAGGTGCGTTCGACCTCGCTGGCCGATGCACTGGAGAAACTTGATGCGCTCGGTTCGGGCAGCGAGATCTTCGAGCAGGGTCGGCGCGAGTTGCGCGAAGTGCTGAGCCTGATCAAGGCGTTCGGTGTGCCCGAATCGCATTACGCGCTGAACCTGTCGATCGCACGCGGCCTCGATTACTACACCGGCACGGTCTACGAGACCACGCTCAACGAACATCCGCAGATCGGCTCGATCTGTTCGGGTGGTCGCTACGAGAATCTCGCCGGCAATTACACGAAATCGAGCCTGCCCGGCGTCGGCATCTCGATTGGCGCTACTCGCCTGTATTGGCAATTGCGCGAGGCCGGTTTGATCGCCACAGCGACGAGCTCGGTGCAGGCCCTGGTCACGCAGATGGACGAGGCGCAGTTGCCGACCTATCTGGCCCTGGCCACCGAACTGCGCCAGGCCGGCATCAATACCGAAGTGGTCATGGAGCCGTCCAAGCTCGGCAAGCAGTTCAAATACGCCGACAAGGCGGGGATCCGTTTTGTGCTCGTGCTTGGCGAGAACGAGATTGCCAACGGCACGGTCACGGTCAAGGATTTGCGCCGCGAGGACCAGTTCGAAGTCGCCCGCAGCGAGCTGGTCAAGACCTTGCGCGTCGAACTGGAGCAGATCGCAGCCATGGGAGTTCGGTCATGACGATCGAACTCGACGGTTCCTCGCTGACGCGCGCTCAAGTCATCGAAATCGCCTGCAAGGACAGCGACGTTTCGCTCTCGCCGAAAGCCCTCGTGCGCGTGCGGCGGGCGGCGGATTTCCTCGCCGAGAAAGTGCGTTGCGGCGAGCCGGTCTACGGCGTGACCACGGGCTTTGGCAGTAATGCCGACAAGCTGCTAGGCGCGCATCGCGCCCGCGATGAATTGCCGGGCGGCAATCCCGAACAGCACGAAGGCAGCCTGCTCGAAGAACTGCAGCACAACCTGTTGATCACCCATGCGGTCTGCGTCGGCGAGCCGCTGGCGAAGGATGTCGTGCGCGCGATGCTGGCCATCCGCATCAACACCTTGTTGCGCGGGCATTCGGGCATTCGCGTGTCGACGCTGGAAGCGCTGACTGCCTTGCTCAACCGCAACGTGATTCCGGTGATTCCAGCCAAGGGTTCGGTCGGCGCCAGCGGCGACCTGGCGCCGCTGTCGCATCTGGCCATTGTCCTGCTTGGCGGTGGTGAAGCGTTTGTCAATGGCGAGCGCGTCAGCGGCACCGAAGCCCTCAAGCGCATCGGCATCGAGCCGATCCGCCTTTCGTTCAAGGAAGGTCTGGCGCTCAACAACGGCACCACGCAGATGCTGGCAACGGCGGTGCTCGCGTTGTCGCGGATCGGGGACTTGATTGCCACGGCCGATCTCGCCGCGGCAATGACGCTCGATGCGTTTGCCGGCCGCAGCGGTGCGCTGCGCCCCGAGGTGCACGCGTTGCGCCCGCATCCGGGCCAGGTCGAAACCGCGCGGCATATCCGCAAATTGCTGGAAGGCTCGACACTCGTCGATATTCCGTATCACCTGGTGCCGCGTTTCCGCACCTGGACGGCCGAATCGTGGACCGATCCGGTCGAGCAGCAGCGGCGCTTTGATATCTGCTGGGATTACGTGCCGCCGTCGCAGCGTCACGGTCGTGAGGCGTTCTACCAGCGCTTCCTGCCGTTCAAGGGTGGCAAGAAGCATCAGCCGCAGGATGCCTATTGCCTGCGCTGCATGCCGCAGGTGCATGGCGCGGTGCGCGATGCCTGGGCGCAGGCTTGCCGCATCATCGATATCGAACTGAATTCGGTCACCGACAATCCGCTGGTGTTTCCGGATGCCGAGAATCCGCGTTTCATCGAGGATCAGGTGATCTCGGCAGGTCACTTTCACGGCATGCCGCTGGCGCTGGCGATGAGCTATGTGAAGGCAGCGATTCCGGTGCTCGCCTCGATCTCCGAGCGGCGCTTGAACAAGCTGGTCGATCCGGCCAACAACGATGGCTTGCCGGCCTTCCTGATCGGCAACGAGGATGCCACCGATTCGGGTTTCATGATCGTGCAGTACACCGCCGCGGCCCTGGTCAACGACATGGCAACGCGCGCACACCCGGCCTCGGTGTATTCGATTCCGACCAGTGCCAACGCCGAGGATCACGTTTCGATGGGCACCAATGAGGCGCGTCATGTGCTCGAGATGACCGAGGATCTCGGCCATGTGCTGGCGCTCGAGTTGTACACGGCGGCGCAGGCGCTCGAATACCGTCAGGACATGCTCAATGCGGCACGCGGAGTGGCTGAGCGCGGCGACTGGAAGCTGCTCGCGGCGAAGATCAGCAATGCGCCGCGTGAAGATCATCCGGCCTGGCCCGCCTTCGAGCAGGAAATTCGCGACTTGATGAAGGCGCTGACCGAGGCGGGTGAATTCCGCGCCGGTGACGCGGTGCACAAGGCGCATGCGACGATCCGCGAACAGATCGATTTCATGCAGCGTGACCGCGCAATGGATGGCGATATTCGCCGCATCTGCGAACTGGTTGCGAGCAAGCGGCTGCTCGGAGAGTCGCTATGAGCGAATGGGTGCGCATCTGCCATACCGCCGAGCTGCTGCCCGGCGAAGTGCAAACCGGATTCGATGGCGATACACCGATCGCCGTGTTCAACATCGATGGCGAGCTGTACGCGCTGGAGGATATCTGCACGCATGACGGCGCCGAATTGACCGGCGGACCGATCCACGGTTTCGAGGTGGAGTGCCCGCGTCATGGTTCACGTTTCGATGTGCGCACCGGCGAAGCGATGAACCCGCCCGCCTACCTGCCGACGGCGAAGTTTCCGGTCAAGGTCGAAGACGGCTGGGTCTACTCGCGCGACGATCGCTGAGCCAGCGCTTGTTGGAGGCGGCTTGACCAGCGTTTCGGCTGTTGAAAGCAGCCGCGATACTTCTGTGCTGCATTGACATGGAGCATCGCGGCTGAAGCCGCTTCCTACAACGAAGCGGAACGAAGCGGAACGAAGCGCAACGAAGAACGAAGCGCGACAAACGGCGATCCGGCGCACGCCGCGATTCGACTGCTCTTCGTAGGAAAGGCATTCATGCCTGATGCTCCTTCTGCAAGTGACTAGCAGCCTGTCGGACTTAACTCGGCTGGGCTGCGAATCCGTCTGAACGGTCCATATTTCCGCCGATTTTTGACCCATAGCACCACTATGGGCCTGCAAACCGTCGAAAATCTGTCCTCGCCCAGCCGAATTCTCGCCTCAACCGGCAAAGTCCGACAGGCTGCTAGAGCATCACGATGATCACTCCCACAAACGGGAGATCGATGATCAAGTTGACTCGAAGCGGTTGGCATCGCGGTTCTTGCGCACGTGGGCCGGATTCCAGATGCGCCCGTTCATGGCGATATAGACGCCATCGGGCAGGCTCTGCACGGCACCGACCGCGCAGCCGATATTGAACACGGCGTCGGATCCCTGGAAACGCGCCGGATTCAGCGCGCCGGTCAGGACAATGACCTTGTCCTTGATGCTGCCGAGCACGGCGGCGGTCTCGACCATGGTGTCGGTGCCGTGGGTGACCAGCACATGCCGATGCGGCTGCGCTTCGATCAGGCGCCGCAGCAGGTCGCGATCGGTTTCCTCGATATGCAGGCTGTCCTTGCGCATCGCCGGCAGCACGTCGAAGGTGAAGGCGACGCCGAGCGCTTCGAGAATCTTGCCGATCTGCGGATCGCCGATTTCATAGGCTGATTTGTCATCGAAATAAACCTTGTCGATGGTGCCACCCGTGGTGACGATCGAGAGATGCTGCATGGGGAATCCTTGGACCAGCGTATTTATTGGGGTGGATCGAGCAGTTCGAGCGGATGTGCGCTGTTTGCGGCCGGCAACTCGATGAGTCCTGCGGAAATGAACCGCGCGACCGCCTGCAAGGGACGCATGTCGCCGGTTTCCTTGATCGAGTAGGCCGCCTGGCGGCATAGCAGCGCGGCCGCCATGCTGCGCGCCAGGGTGATGGCAAATCCGCGCGCACCGGCTTGCATCGCATCCGCATTGGCCGAATTCTGGTGCAACCATTGGCTGGCCAGCTTGAGCGCCGAGCAGATGCTCATCGCATGCGAATCGAGGCTGGCCGAAGCTCTCGATTTGAGGGTTTCGCCAAGCAGGGCGTCGGCACCATCAAGCAGGGGCTCGACGCCGACGCTGCCGATCGCGCGCAAGGTATCGAGTGCCAGCACATTGGTGGTGCCCTCCCAAATCGGATAGACCTGGGCATCGCGCAACAATTGCGGGATGCCGGTGTCCTCGATATAGCCGGCGCCGCCGAAGGCCTCGCAGGTTTCCGAGGCGATGCGCACGGCAAGCTTGCCGGTCCACAGCTTGGCCAGCGGCGTGAGCAGGCGCAGCAGGGCCAGCTCGTTGTCGTTGGCGACGCCGGTCTCGCTGCGTCCGAGCAGGTGGCTGACATGGAAGACAAGCTGGAAAGCCGCCTCGAATTCGACCTGCATGTCAGCCAGCGTGGCCGCATGCAGCGGGTGCTCGATCAGGCGTCGCCCAAACGCTTCGCGCTGATGCGCATAGCTGGTCGCCAGCGCGATGCAGCGGCGCATCGAGGCCAGCGCGCAAACCGCGTTCCAGATCCGCGTGATGTTGAGCACCGGCGTGATCATGCGCACGCCATGGGCGAGTCCGTTGACCGGCATGGCCAGGGTTCCATCGAGATGGATTTCCGCAGTTGGCAGTTCGCGCGTGCCGAGCTTGTCCTTGAGGCGATCGATGCGGATGCCATTCCAGTGTCCGCCATCGTCACGGGTTTCAAGATAGAACAAGGCCAGACCATCACCGCCCGCCGCGGCCCCTTGCGGGCGGGCGAGAGTCAATGCCATCTCGCCGATCACGGCCGAGCTGAACCACTTGCGACCGTGCAGACTGTATTGTCCATCACCGATCGGGTGCGCCTCGGTCTCGCTGTCGCCGACATCCGAGCCGCCCATCAGTTCGGTCATCCATTGGCCGGCAAGCCAGAGGTTCGCCGGATCGCGTGAGGTCAGATGCGGCAGCGCGCGCTCGATCAGTTGCTTGTTGCCGGACGCCTTGAGCGCGGTCGCCGCGCCATCGGTCATGGCCAGGGGACAGGTGTAGAACTCGCTGGCGAGATGGTGCAGATAGACGCGGGTGAACTGGTCACAACGCGCGAACTCGCCATGCGTGGACGCGTGACCGGCTGCGACCAGGCCATAACGTGCCGTCATCTCGGCACCGCGTTGCCAGACCGGTGTCGACTCGATGCGATCGATGCGTTCGCCCCAGGCGTCGAACTGGGTCAGGCCCGGTTCGCGACGCATGCACGATCGCGCCTCGCTCCATGCTTGTGCGGCATGCGCGCCAAGCGCGTCGAGCTCATCGTTGATCGCCGAGCGCATGGACGGCGGCAGGGCGCGATCGAGCCACGCCTGCAGCACGCGATCGCCGAAATACTGGTTGCCGAGGTTCGGTGCGATGGGATGATTGGCCATGATTGCAAGTATAGCCCGCGCCCGAAACATTCCCGAAGGCGGCGTCAGTGCCGTTTGGCGTCGCGTGTGATCCAGGCCAGGGTTGCGATCAACAGCAAGCAGAGGATGATCTCGATGATCGCCAGCCGTCGCATCGATGGAATCGACCAGGCTGCAACCACGCCGTGGCAGAAATAACCGAGGCTGACGATGCCGATCCAGAGCAGGGCACGCTTGGCGCTGCGGCGCAGGGCAAGCAGGGGCAGCAGCAGCGGTGGCAGAGTCAAGGCCAGGGCCAGGCCGACCTGAGCGTTGGTCGGTGGCGCCAGCCAGGCATGCCAGATGATCTGCAGGATGACGAGACCGGCCCAGGCGAGGAATCCGCAGCGCATCGCGATCATGCGCCGGCTCCGAGGCGCGCACAGGTTTCGGCGATACGGCGTCCGAGGGCGCGGGCGACAATGCGTTCATCCTCGCTGAGCGGATTCTCGCCATTCACTCCAGCGACATGGCTTGCGCCGTAGGGCGTGCCACCGGTCGTGGTGCGATTGAGCGCGGCCTCGGTGAACGGAACGCCGACGATCAACATGCCGTGGTGCAGCAGCGGCGTCATCATCGAAAGCAAGGTGCTCTCCTGGCCGCCGTGCATGGTCGCGGTCGAGGTGAAGACGCCTGCCGGCTTTCCGACCAGGCTGCCCGAGGCCCATTCGGCGGCCGTCGAGTCGATGAAATGCTTGAGCGGTGCAGCCATGTTGCCGAAACGGGTCGGGCTGCCGAGCACGAGGCCGACGCATTCGCGCAGATCCTCGCGGCTGACATAGGGGGCGCCGGCATCGGGTACCGGCGGCTGCGCAGCCTCGGTGACAGGTGCGACCGGCGGTACGCAACGCAGGCGTGCGCGCATGCCGGAAACCTCGTCGATGCCGCGGGCGACCAGGCGTGCCAGTTGGGCAACCTTGCCGTTGCGGCTGTAGTAGAGAACCAGGATTTCAGGCATCGGCAGTTCGTTTCCATGGGACGGATTGGCCGCATCGCGTGGTTAGGCTAGGCTGCGCGGATGTTTCTTTCAAATCTCGCCAAGTCTAGCCTGAGCCGGGAGCGCAGCCTCGCGTTTCTCGAATTCACCTGGCAGCGCTTTCTTGAGGATCGCTGCTTGCAGACGGCCGGGGCACTTGCCTTCACGACGCTGTTTGCGCTGGTGCCGCTGACCGCAGCGACGCTCGGCATTCTCGCGGCGTTTCCGGTGTTCGAGGAATGGCGGATCAAGCTGACCAGCTGGGTGTTCAACAATTTCGTGCCGGCTACCGGCGACGTCGTACAGACCTACCTGACCGAATTCGCCGCGAATGCAAGCAAGGCGACTACGATCGGCGTGCTCGTGCTGGTGTTCAGCGCGATCTCGCTGATGATGAGCGTCGAGGATGCCTTCAACCGCATCTGGCGGGTCAAGAACAATCGCGGTCCGGCTTCACGATTCGTCATCTACTGGACCACGCTGAGCCTGGGGCCGATGCTGCTGGTCGCTGCGCTGGCGATCAGTTCCTACCTGGTCGCGCTGCCGTTCATCGATGCCGCCGCGACCCAATGGTCGATCAAGGATCGTGTGCTCTCGGCGTTGCCGTTCCTGATGGTCTGGATCGCCTTGACCACGGCATATGTGGTGATCCCGAATCGCACCGTGCGCTTGCGCGATGCGCTGATCGGCAGCCTGGTCGCCGCCGTCCTGTTCGAGTCGGCAAAACATGGCTTCGCCTGGTACGCCAGCGACATGGCCAACTACCAGCAGGTGTATGGTGCGCTGTCGATCGTGCCGATCTTCTTCTTCTGGATGTATCTGTCGTGGATCATCGTGCTGTTTGGCGCATCGATCACGGCGTCATTGTCGGCCTTCGATTACCGCCACGCCGATGACCGCATTTCCGCCGATCAGGAATTGACCGGTCTGTTGCGTGTGATTGGCGAACTTGTCGTCGCCCATCGCGAAGGGCGAGGCCTGCACAGTGAAGAGCTGCTTCGTCGCGAACCGTATCTGACCGACGATTTGCTGCAGCGCTATCTTGCCGATCTGCACGAGGTCGACGTGATCCGGCGCAGCGAAACCGGCGAGTGGCTGCTCGCGCGCGATCTGCGCACGATCAGCCTGCTTGATTTGTACCGCGAATGTGGCTATCGCCTGCCGGTCGGCAGTCAGATGCTGCCGGGGCAAAGCCTGGAGGAATTCGGCGAGGCGCCCTTGCACGATCTTTCAGCCAGCCTGCGACAGCGTCTCGACGTGCCACTGGCCGAGTTCGTGCCGATCGCCAAATCCAGCGACAGCGATGCCAATATCGCCAACGACAAACCGGAAACCAGCTCATGATCCCACGCAGCCCTTTCATCCTCGGCGCAGCGATCATGCTGATCTCGACGATCGTCGATGCCGAATCGCCCACGCATCCCGCGCTCAGGGTAGAGACGCTGGATGGCCAGCCATGGGATCTCGCTTCGCATCGTGGTCACTGGGTGCTGATCAATTATTGGGCAACCTGGTGCGCACCCTGCATCGCCGAGATGCCCGAGCTTTCGGCCTTCATCAAGGCGCGCCAGGATGTCGATGGCATCGGTCTCGCCTTCGAGGACAGCGAACGCCAGGAGATCCTCGATTTCCTCGCCGACAATCCGGTCGATTATCCGATCGCGCAGATCGCGGTTGATGCGCCACCCGCTGATTTCGACATACCGCGCGGCCTGCCGACGACCTACCTGATCGCACCGGATGGCCGTGTCGCCAAACGTTTCCTCGGCCCGATCAAGGACAAGGATCTGGAGCAGGCGATCGAGGCCGCAAGATCGGCCGGCAAGCGCTGACTGCCCGTGATCCGCGCAATCTTCCACATTTCTGGGCATGTGCAAGGCGTCTCGTTTCGCGCCGGAACCCGTGCCCAGGCCTTGCGTCTGGGCATTCGCGGTCACGCCCGCAATCTGCGCGACGGTCGTGTCGAGGTCGTCGCCGAGGGTGACTCTGCCGCAGTCGACTCACTTGAGCAGTGGCTGCGGCGCGGCCCGATCGGCGCACGAGTCGATGCGCTGGAGCGTGGGGAATACACCGAGCCGGTCGCGCGCGGATTCCATACGCGCTGAAGGATTTCCGGAGCCGAGCTCAATCGGAAACTCCGGGGATCGCGCCCAAACCCCGATCAGGCGCAGGCGACGCCGGTAGTTTGCGATACGGATCAGGCTTGCTTGCGACGCCGGCTATCGGCTTTCGGTGCTTTTGCGGCGACCCTCGAACTGGAATGGCCGGCGATGAAATCACGCAGTTGCGGGTAAATCGTTTCGCGCCAGCGGCGACCGCTGAAGATGCCATAGTGGCCAGCATCCTTGATCAGCAGGTTCTGCTTGCGCGAGGCCGGGATGCCCGAGCAAAGCTCATGCGCTGCCTCGGTCTGGCCGCGCCCGGAAATGTCGTCGAGCTCGCCTTCGATCGTGAGCAGGGCAGTGCTGCGGATGTCGCCGGGCTTGACCCGCTGCCCGGCCACGTCCCACATGCCGCGTGGCAGCAGATGTTGCTGGAACACGGTGCTGATGGTCTGCAGGTAGAACGATGCCGGCATGTCGAGCACGGCGTTGTAGTCGTTGTAGAACTTGCGGTGTGATTCGGCATCCTCGAGATCACCGCGACGCAGGTCCTCGTAAAAGTCCCAGTGCGAGGTCAGGTGTCGGCTCGGGTTCATGGCGACGAATCCGGCGTGTTGCAGGAATCCCGGATAGACCCTGCGCCCGGCGCCGGGATAGTTCGATGGCACCGTGTGGATGACATGGTTCTCGAACCAGGTCAGCGGCTGGGTCGTGGCCAGGTTATTGACCTTGGTCGGACAGCGTCGCGGATCGATCGGGCCACCCATCATCGTCATCGTCAGCGGCGTCCGCTCGCCGGCCGAAGCCATCAGCGAAATCGCCGCCATGACCGGCACGGTCGGCTGACAGACCGAGATTACATGCAGGCGTTCGGCGCCGATATGGCGGATGAATTCCTGGATATAGGCGATGTAGTCATCGAGATCGAAATCGCCCTGGTCGAGTGGCACCATGCGCGCATCGATCCAGTCGGTCAGATAGACCTTGTGATCCTGCAGCAGCGACTTGACCGTATCGCGCAACAAGGTCGAGTGGTGGCCGGAAAGCGGGGCGACGACGAGAACGACCGGATCGTTCTTCATCGCATCGAGGTTCGCCTCATCATCACTGAAGCGCTTGAAGCGGATCAGGTTGCAGAATGGTCTGGCAATCGAGACGCGCTCGGAGATCGGTGTTTCATGGCCGTGGGCAGTCACCGAACGGATCGCAAAAGGAGGTTTTTCGTAGTCCTTGCCAATGCGGTAGGCCAGTTCGTAGCCGGCCGCCAGACGCTGCACGCCGGGGAAGTGCGACAGCCAGTTTTCCTTGGCGGTCAGTAGTTGCGCTGCAGCACCCGACCAACCCACCAGCGGGTTGATCAGCGAGCGATTCAGTTCGTGCAGGCGATACAGCATAGATCCAGCCTTGTTTTACGACGACGAATCCACCTATCTTTAAACCATCCAGCGTCATGTGCAAGTGCACAATGGCTTGGTTGCCGGAATTTCGCTGGCCGATGGGGATGCAATCGGTCGGCGGAGCGCGGCCCGGAATGCCCGCATGCGCCGGTCAGGCTTGTTCCCAGGCAGTCTCCTTGCTCGAATCCGCCAGGCCCAGACAATGCAAACGATGAACGCAAAAGAATATGACCGCGCCTATTTCGACCGCTGGTATCGCGATCCGCGACATCGGGTGCGTGCGACGGGCGAGACTGCTCGCAAGGTCAACATGGTGGTTGCGCTGGCCGAGTATTACCTTGGCCGTCCGATCGGCAATGTGCTTGACATCGGCTGCGGTGAAGGCGTCTGGCGGGCGCCGCTGCTGCGCTTGCGTCCAGGCGTCGAATATCTCGGCCTGGATTCCAGTGAATATGCGATCCGCCGGTTCGGGCGCACGCGCAACCTGCGCATGGCGCGCTTTGCCGACCTCGGTGAGCTGCGCTTCGAGCGTCGTTTCGACCTGATCGTCTGTTCCGATGTCGTCCATTACCTGCGTGCGCCGGAGCTGCGCCGTGGTTTGTCGGGTTTCCCGGAGTTGCTCGAAGGCCTGGCCTTCATCGAGCTGTTCACCTCGCGCGATGCGGTTGCCGGCGATGTCGCCGGATTCATTGCCCGCACGCCGGCATGGTATCGGCGGCAATTCGCCGAGGCCGGCTTGATGGCTTGCGGCTCACACTGCTATCTCGCTCCGCATCTGATGCGTTCGGTCTGCGAGCTCGAACGCGCGGATTGCTGATCGGAGACCGTCGCGCCCATGCGGGGAATCTGCAGCTCTCGCCGCCTACTCCCTGCGCTCCAGCACAAGCAGCGGATCGATGCGTACCTCGAACCAGTTCATGCCCCAGTGCAGATGTGGCCCGCTGGCGCGGCCGCTGGCGCCGACGGCACCAATGACCTGACCTTGTTCAATGCGCTCGCCAACGCGCACGTCGAGACGCGACAGATGCAGGAAATTGCTGCTGAAGCCGAAGCCATGATCGATCACCAGGGTGCCGCCGGTCAGATACAGATCGGCATTGGCAAAGGTGACAATGCCACTGGCCGGCGCCTTGACCGGCGTGCCTTTCGCCGCGGCGATATCCATGCCGGAATGAGGCGCACGCGGCTTGCCGTTGTAGACGCGCTGGTTGCCGAAGCGCCCGCTGACGCGGCCCTCAATCGGACGCATGAAGGCCTCGATGAAATCGCTGCGGTCATCATCGCGTTCGCGCACGGCGGCAACGGCGGCCTGCTCGAGACGAATGCGCTCGGCGATTTCCGGCGGCGGATCGACGGTCTTTGCCGGCACGCCGTCGACATGCTCGATCGGCCAGTCGCGCGGTGTTACCTGAATCGTGCTGGTCAGCTTGCTGCCGTCAGAGCGCTCCACCTCGACCTTCAACGGCCCGGTTTCGTCGCGACCGACACCGAAGGCGATCGTGCCGTAGGGCGTCACGCGCAGGCTGCGGCCGGCGTAGTGGACAACGCTGCCCGCTGGAACCTTGCCGATCACCATCGATCCCTGTGAGACGCTGGCCGGAACCACCACGCCCTGATCCGATGACTCGGCCCTGGTCGGAAGCGAAAGGACAAGCAGCATTGTCAGCAGGATTCCGCGCATCGCGATCAACGATCAAACGCGAGGCGCTGACCACGCACGCTGTCGTCGAGCTTGCCTTCATTCCAGGCCAGCTGGCCGTTGACGAAGGTCGCCGCGATGCTTGAGCGGAAAATCGCACCCTCGAACGGCGACCAACCGCACTTGGAGAGGATTTCCGCCGGCACCACCGTGTGCGGTCGATCGGGATCGACGATGACCAGATCGGCGTGAAACCCTTCACGCAGAAAGCCGCGCTCATGCACGTTGAACAGGGTTGCCGGGGCATGCGTGACCGCTTCCACCAGGCGCTCGAGGGTCAGCGCGCCGGCAAATACGCGTTCCAGCGCCACCTGCAGCGCGTACTGCACCAGTGGCAGACCGGAAGGCGCCGAGGTGTAGGGACGCGCCTTCTCGTCGGCCAGATGCGGCGCGTGATCGGTGGCGAGCACGTCGATCCGACCATCGGCCAGCGCCTTGATGATCGCCGTGCGGTCGCTGGCCATCTTGATCGCCGGATTGCACTTGATGCGATGACCGAGGCGTGCGTAATCATCGGCACTGAAATGCAGGAAATGCACGCAGGTTTCAGCGGTGATGCGCTTGCCGCTGATCGGCCCCGGCGAGAACAGGGCAAGTTCATCCGCGGTGGATATATGCAGCACATGCAGGCGCGTGCCGTGTTTGCGCGCCAGGCTGATCGCGAGTTTGGTCGATTTCAGGCAAGCCTCGCGCGAACGGATCAGCGGATGCTGATCGGCCGGGATGTCATCGCCCCAGCGCTCGCGTGCTTTCGCCTCGTTGGCGCTGATCATCGGCGTATCTTCGCAATGGGTGATGATCGGCGTCGGTGCCTCGCGGAAGATCGCATCGAGCGTGGCCGGATCGTCGACCAGCATGTTGCCGGTCGAGGCGCCCATGAACACCTTGATGCCCGGCGCGGCTTTCGGGTCGAGCGTGCGGATGTCTTCGAGGTTGTCGTTGGTTGCGCCGAGATAGAACGAGTAGTTCGCGCGCGAGGAAACACGGCCACGCTCGTACTTGGCTTCGAGTGCGTCGCGATTGACCGCCGGTGGCTTGGTGTTCGGCATTTCCATGAAGCTGGTGATGCCACCGGCGATGCAGGCACGGGATTCCGATTCGATGTTCGCCTTGTGCTCGAGGCCCGGTTCGCGGAAATGAACCTGATCATCGATCATGCCGGGTAACAGCCAGCGCCCAGCCGCGTCGAACACCCGCTCATTGGCTTGGGCAGGGATTTGCGCGTCGATGCGCTCGATGCGTCCGTTGCTCACGCGCACGTCGGCATCGAAGCGCCGGCCTTCGTTGACGAGATGGGCGTTCGTGATCAGCCAGTCATTCATGGTCATGTCCAGATTGGTTCTTTTCGCGCAGGAACGGTCGCCAACTGAATTCTGCAGGCACCGGATCGAATCCACCATCGCACATCGGTTGGCAGCGCAGTAGCCGGTTGATCGCCAGCCAGGAGCCGCGCATGCTGCCGAATCGCGCCACGGCAACGCGCGCATACTCCGAGCAACTCGGATGAAAGCGACAGCGTGCGCCGAGCAGCGGACTGATGAAGCGTTTGTAGAACGCCAGCGACGAGAGGATTAGACGGGACACGATGACAAGAGTGTTGATCGCACTGGGGCACCGGCTGAAGCGCAGTGGACAGCGGTTGCCGGGGGCGGGTACTTAGGCTATAACACGCCGCCGCCGAGTCACAAGGTAAGGACGAAAATGGCGAAATCGACGCAAAAATCCAAATCCACCGCCAAATCGACCAAGGCTCCCGCACGCGCCAAGCCTGCGGCCAAGTCGAAAGTTGCGGCGAAGCCCGTCAAGAAGTCTGCGCCGAAGGTTGCAACCAGGGCGAAGCCGGCACCTGCGGCAAAGTCCAAGGCCAAGATTGCAGTCAAGAAGGTTCCCGCTGCGAAAAAGCCGGTTCCGGCAAGCAAGGCGAGCAAGCCGGCCGCCACGGTCAAGGCCGGCAAGGCAGGTAAATCTGCCAGCAAGACGACGCGCAAGGTCGAAGTGAAAAAGCTCCCGGCAAAATCGGTGGCGACACGGCCGCCTGCGCCCAAGAAAGCCAGCAAGGCGAGCAAGCCTGCTCCTATTTCCCCGAAGAACATCAAGTCATCCGTGATTGAAACCAACACTGAAACAACGGCAGCGTTGCGTGCGAGCGCAAAGCCCAAGGCAAAGACCCTCTCGACGACGAAATTGAAAGGCGTGACCATGCAGGACGGCCGCTACGCGCTGCCGACCAATACGGTAATCGATCTGCCATCCGGCTATCGCCCGTCTCCGAAAGAGGAGTACATGAGTCCGCAGCACCTGGAATACTTCCGCCGCAAGCTGCAGAGTTGGCGCGAGGATCTGGTCGAGGAATCCAAGCAGACCATCGAGAACCTGCGCGATGAAGTGCGTGATGTCGGCGACGAAGCCGAGCGCGCCACGCGGGAAACCGAAAATTCGCTCGAACTGCGTACCCGCGACCGCTATCGCAAACTGATCTCGAAGATCGACAAGGCGCTCAAGCGGATCGAGGAGGGCCGTTACGGCTTCTGCGAGGAAACCGACGAGGACATCGGTCTGGAACGTCTCGATGCCCGCCCGATTGCCACGCTATGCCTTGATGCCCAGGAACGCTGGGAGCATCGCCAGAAGCAGATGGGTGATTGATGGGGGCCGGGATTCGGGATTCGAGATTCGGGATTTGCAAGGGCGCGTTGTGGCAAGAACACATCCTTGCGACTGATTCCGATCTGAGTCACCGAATCTCGAATCTCGAATCCCGAATTCCGGACGTCTGCTCATGAGCGGACGCCGCTACTTCGGTACCGACGGCATTCGCGGCCGGGTTGGCGAGTGGCCGATCACGGCCGAATTCATGCTCAAGCTTGGCCGCGCGATGGGCAAGGTGTTGCAGGGCGATTCCGAAAAGCCTGTCGTGCTGATCGGCAAGGACACGCGGGTTTCCGGCTACATGTTCGAATCCGCGCTTGAAGCCGGTCTGCTCGCGGCGGGCGCCGACGTGCGCCTGCTCGGACCGATGCCGACGCCCGGGGTCGCCTACCTGACCCGCTCGATGCGTGCCGATGCCGGCATCGTCATCAGCGCCTCGCACAACCCGCATCAGGACAACGGCATCAAGTTCTTTTCGGCGATCGGCGAAAAGCTCGACGACGCCGTCGAGCTGGCCATCGAAGCGGAGCTGGAGCAGCCTTTTTCGACCGTCGAATCGGAAGCCATCGGCAAGGCCATGCGCATCGATGATGCCTCGGCGCGCTATCTGGAATTCTGCAAATCGACGGTGGCACGCTCGTTCAACCTGCACGGCATGCACATCGTCGTCGATTGCGCACACGGGGCGACCTATCAGATCGCGCCGAAGATGCTCAGCGAGCTCGGCGCAACCGTCACCGCAATCGGCAATCGACCCGACGGACTCAATATCAATCGCGACTGCGGATCGACCAGCCCGGGCACCTTGAGCCGCGCCGTGGTCGAGACCGGCGCGGATCTCGGCATCGCCTTCGATGGCGATGGTGATCGGTTGCAGATGGTCGATCACACGGGTCGCATCGTTGATGGCGATGAACTGCTCTACATCCTCGCCCTGGACTGGCTTGCGCAGGGACGCCTGATCGGCCCGCTGGTCGGTACGCTGATGAGCAACTACGGCCTCGAACAAGCCATGGCCGCGATCGGCGTTCCTTTCCTGCGTACCCAGGTCGGCGACCGCCATGTGATGCAGGCGTTGCGCGAGCACGCGGGTGTGCTCGGCGGCGAGACTTCGGGCCATATCCTCTGCCTCGATAGGGTCTCGACCGGGGATGCGATCGTCAGTGCTCTGCAGGTTCTCGAAGCACTCACGCGCAGTGGCCGAACCCTGGCCGAAGCGGCGGCAGGCATGTGCAAGGTGCCGCAAACGACTGTCAACATTCGCGCCAGTGGCGGCAAGGCCCTGGTCGCAGACGCCGAGGTGCAGCGCGTACTGACCGGCGTGCAGGCAAGGCTGGCCGGACATGGTCGGGTCGTCTTGCGCCCTTCCGGCACGGAACCGCTGGTTAGGGTCACGGTCGAGGCGCTCGATGCCGACCTGGTCGCCCGACTTGTCGATGAGCTGGCCAGTGCCGTGCGCGACGCGCAGACGCGCGTTTCCTGAGCGCTCGTGGAATAATTGCGCGATTCATGCGCGAGCCCGCCCGAGCGGTTTCGCCACAATCATTCAACACGGATACCCGCAGTCTGGCATGCGGGCTCAGGAAGCCGCCGATGAAACACGTCCCGACCCTTGATATTCGACGCTACGACAGCGAGCGCGATGCCTTTGTTGCCGAACTCGGTGCCGCCTATCGAGAATTCGGTTTCTGCTGCATCCGTGGTCACGGCATCCCGAAAGCCGATATCGATGCGGCTTATCAGGCATTCCAGGCGTTCTTCGCGCTGCCGGATGAGGCCAAGCGGAAATACCACCAGCCCGGCACGGGCGGCGCGCGCGGCTACACACCGTTCGGCGTGGAGACGGCGAAGGATTCGAAACATGCCGATCTCAAGGAGTTCTGGCATATCGGTCGCGAAATTCCACGTGATTCAAAATATGCCGAAGTCATGCCGCCGAACGTCTGGCCGAGCGAAGTCGAGGGATTCCGCGAACATGGCTACGGCCTTTACCAGGCGCTCGATGCGCTCGGCACGCGCGTGCTGCGCGCACTCGCCCTGCATATCGGTCTGGCCGAGGATTTCTTTGCCGACAAGACCAACACCGGCAACTCGATCCTGCGCCCGATCCACTATCCACCGATCACCACATCGGATATTCCGAACGTACGCGCCGGCGCCCACGAAGACATCAATTTCATCACCCTGCTGGTCGGCGCCAGCGCCGCCGGTCTTGAAGTGCTGACCCGCGAAGGCCACTGGTTGCCGATCACCACCGAGGGCGATGCGATCGTTGTCAACATCGGCGACATGCTGCAGCGCCTGACCAACCACGTCTATCCGTCGACAACCCATCGGGTGACCAATCCGCAAGGCGAGCTGGCACGACAGCCGCGCTATTCGGTGCCGTTCTTCCTGCATCCGAATCCGGATGTGGTGCTGGACGTGCTGCCAACCTGCATCAGTGCCGGGAATCCGAATCGCTATCCGACCTCGATCACCTCGCACGAGTACCTGCTTGAGCGCCTGCGCGAAATCAAGCTGATCTGATGCAACGCGCGGATCGAGTCATCGGCATTCGCGCGTGGCTGCCGCTGGCCGCCGTGTTGATGCTTGCGGCCATGGCCGCAATGCGCGGCAGCTTCGGCGGTACCTTCATCTTCGACGATTACTCGCTGCTCGCCTTGCCGCGATTCTTCGACAATCCGCTGCTGCCGTTCTGGCACGAGCACGTCGAAGGCGGTCTGCACTATCGGCCGATGGGTTTGACCTTGTGGTGGATCAGCGAGCGCCTGTTCGGTTCCGAACCGTGGCCGCATTATCTGCTCAACAGTGCATTGCTCGGCATGCTAGCCATAGCCCTCTGGCGCTTCATCGCGGGCATCACCGCGCGCGAGGGTCTGGCCTTCGCCTTGGCACTGGCATTCACCGTCCATCCGATTGCGACCGGCACCACGGCGTGGTTGTCCAACCGCTTCGAGTTGCTCGCCGCCTTGTTCGGTCTGCTTGCGCTTGGCTACGCCTGGCGCTACCGCAAGTCCCATGGCACCCCGGCTCTGGTTACTACGCTGATCCTATTTGCCTGCGGTCTGTGCGCCAAGGAAAACACGGTCGCGCTGATTTCCGCGGCCTTCGTGTTCTGGTCGTGGCCAACGGCGGATCGCCCCGCCTGGTTCGATCGGCGACAGCTCGCCTGCCTGTGGCTGGTTGCGCTGGTCGTGCTCTGGCTGCTGGTGCGCAAGGCGGTTCTCTCAGCCCACGGCACCGATGTATTGTTCGCCGCCAAACCTGCGTGGCTGCTGTTCCGCGACGGCATGAGCGCCTGGCTGATCAAGCTGCCGAATTACCTGCTGCTGATTCCGCGCCTCGGTCTTGCCACCGGCACCGCCTTTGCGTTGGGCGGACTTGGCTTGCTGGTATTCGCCCTGCGCAGTGCGCGCGAGAACTGGACACACGACCGTATCGCAACCCTGGTCGGCGGCATCGCGATCATCGCCATCGCCGCCATCGTGCAGTGGCCGCGTACCGGCCTGGTTCTGATGAACCTCAGGTTCGGTTCCGATGCTTTTCTCGATGTGCTGGCCGCACGTTACTACTTCATGGCCGCGCTGGGTTTCATCGTCGTGCTGGCGGCCTTGCTGAGCGGATCACGCGGGTGCGATTCCTCATCAACTCGGCGCCGGCTGGCATGGATCACGAGTGTCTTGTTGCTGATCCCGTTGTTCGCGGTTTCCCAGCATCTGACGCGCAGCTATCGCGGCGCCACCCTGGAGCAGGCCCGCTTTGACCGCGCCGCCGTCGCCGCGATCGACCAGCGGGCGCTGCCCGGAAAGGATTGCCAGATCTATCTGCTCGACACCGGCAGCAAGCTGTTCGGCTTTTATGCGGATCCGGCGGTCAAGGCGCTCACGCGGCACCTCGACACAGTCTCGCGTTGTTTCATCCAGACCGAAATTGCGCCCTGGTATCACCTGGTCGATGCGTCGGAAGTGGAGCGTGCTCACTCAGCACCGTTTACGCCGGTGCGCATTGGCGAGGACAGTCTCACCCCGATCCTGCTCGGCCACGGTGCGTTGCTGTTCGTCAACACGCCCCCCGATGCCAAGCCACCGCTCGGCCCCGGCAGTGTCTTTCTCGCCTGGCAAGACGGCGCCTTTGTCGATGTCGGCGACGAGGTGCGGGCAGGGCGAAGGACGATTCCATTCGCCTGTTTCCGGCCACCGAGTCAATGCCCGTGAGCGTATCGCTTGCAGACGCGCTACTTCATCAAAGCAGAGAGCCTGAATTGCGCACGCTTGCGCGGCAGCAGCGACGGGACGCAAACACATGAGCGAAATCGGGCGCACGAGCGAGGAAAAGCGGACGCGGTTTCCACACATTGGTGATTCGAGGCCGGATTGGCGATTTGGCATCACGATTGCGCTCAGCGCCATTGCCCTCGTAACGGTTTTCCGTGCCGCGTTTTCAGCCTATTTCCTGCTTGACGATTTCGGCATGTTGTCGATCGTGCGCTTTCTCGACAATCCGCTTGAGCCATTCGCGCGTAATCACATTCCGGGCGGAATCTATTACCGACCCGCAGGCATGTTGCTCTGGTGGCTGAGTGAGCGAGGGTTCGGAACCGCAGCATTCGCCCACTATCTGATCAGCTTGCTGCTGCATGCAACGGCAGCCGGTGCGTTGGGAGTGCTGGTTGCACGCTTTTGCGGCAATCGCTGGGCCGGATTGCTTGTCGCTGCCTGCTTCGCCCTGCACCCGATCGGCATTGGCACCGCGTTGTGGTTGTCGGATCGATTCGATCTGCTCGCCTTGCTGTTCGGGATCCTCGGTTTGCTTGCAGCACTCGAATTCAGCCGGCGTGGTGGCCGGCGATCGTTCTGGCTGATGCTCGGTTTTCTGGGCATGAGCCTGGTGTGCAAGGAAATTGCCCTGGCCTGCTTCGCGGCGGCTGTGGTGATCTGCCTGCGACCTGACGACCCGCCGCACAGCAGGTTTGGCATGCTGGGCTGCCTGGCGTTGTCGTTGCTGCTAGCCGTGTACGCGCTGGTGCGCAGTCTGGTTCTCGACTTCCCTGCTGCGAGTCCACTGATGGCCGCCGACGGTGTGATGGCGACTTTGAAGCTTGGCCTGGCCAACTGGATGGCGGGATGGGTTGACTACCTTTTTCTTGCGTCGCGCTTGAGCGGACTCAAATTGGTGCTGTCCATCTGCGGTTTGGCGGGACTGCTGGCGATCGCATTGCTGGCGATGCGGCAGCCTTGGAGTCGGGGCAGGCAGCAGGCCATCCTTGCCGGAATGGTCTTGTGGATTTCGACAGCTGTGCTGCAAGTTCCATTGCTTGCGCACTTTGGCGTTCACCTTCGCCAAACGAGTCCGGTCATTGAGGCGGTGGTCAATGCACGCTACTTCTACGTGTCGCTGGCAGGTTTCCTGATCGCGCTCGCCGCCTTGCTGGCGCCCTTGCTCACTCGTCTGCCTTGGACTCGCGCCGTTCTGCTGTCGGCGCTTGCGCTGCTGATGCTGCCGTGGCTGTCGACTTCGCAAAGCCTGGCGCACCGATACCGCAACGAGACCCAACAACAGGAAGCGGTGATTCAGGCGGCGAATCGCGCCATCGGGACAATCGAGATTCCTGTTCGTGGCTGCCAGATCTATCTTCTGGGTACGTCAAGCTGGTCGTTCGGCTGGATCTCGGATGAGGCAATCAAGGCGACCTACCCCAACCTCGACAGGATTGCCCACTGCCTGATCCAGACCGAACACACGCCCTGGTATCACATTGCAATTCTCGATGACTTCGATTCGGCCTCCTTGAGGCCCCTGAGCATCGTGCAAGGGCCCAATCAGGTTTCCACGTTGCAGCCGATTGGCAGGGCACACTTCCTGGTTCTCAATCTCGACGCGGGCGCATACATTCCTGTGCACAGCAAGGCGCGCTTCTTCGATTGGCGGAACGGCGACTTTGTCGATGTGAGCGACGATATTCTGCGCGGAAAGCGATCGCCGAACTTCGTCTGCAATCGTCGCCCGAACCATTGCCCGACGAGTTCGTCGCCGCACATTCGATTGCAGGATTGAGCATGGTTCATTCGGCGCGCGGGTACGATACGCTGCCCGGCTGCGGCATACGGCTGTTGATCAGGTCACCGATTGCATAGCTGCAATTTGGCAGCTGCGGGCGCATCGACTATCCTGCGCGGCGGAATCGGGGGTATGGCATGTCGGTTACTTCATCGTCGCTGCGCCCGGGTCTGTTGGGCGGCATCGGTTGGCGTGTGTTCAACACGCTGCAATTGCTGTTCACAATCACATGGACCTCGGTACTGATCTGCTTTGCGCTGCTCCTGCTTGTGCTCTGCGGCGGGCGCCGGCATTGGCCGTTGCGCATGGCCAGTCGGGTCTGGGCTCCGGGTTTGCTGGGCGGTGCCGGTGCGCGCCTTGATCTGGAAGGCTTCGAGGCGATCGATTTTTCGCGACCTTATATCGTCGTCGCCAATCATCAGTCGATGATTGATATCTGCGCGCTGTTTCGCGCATTGCCGGTACCGATGCGGTTTGTGCTCAAGCAGGAGTTGGCCAGGGTTCCGTTTGTTGGCGCCTATGCAAAGGCGATGGGCATGGTCTTTATCGAGCGCCAGTCGGCGCGGGCCGCCTCACGCCGTCTGCACGATGCCGCCGCCATCTTCAAGGATGGGCAAAGTCTGTGCGCGTTCCCTGAAGGCACACGGAGTCGCGATGGACGTGTCGGGCCGTTCAAGGGCGGTGTGTTCAAGCTTGCCATCGAGACCGGTATTCCGATCCTGCCGATTGCAATCGATGGCAGTGGACTGGTGCTTCCGGCGGCCGGATTCAAGGTGCGCCCAGGCCGCATCCGCCTGCGCGTCGGCAGGCCGATTGCCACTGTCGATATGCAGCAAAGCGATCGCCAGCACCTGGCTCAACGTAGCCAGCAGGTAATCATTGATTTGCAGCGACGCACCTAGTTTGAAGGTCTGTAGCTATTGATCGGAACTGAAGCGCTGCACTTTTCAGTTGCGTACAGGCGATTGAAGACACCACAGCGGTCGCCGGCATGATCGAGTCGGGCAGCAACCGACGCGCGTTGGCCAAACGATTCAAGCAAGCCCGTCGAATGCCGGGTTTCGGGCCCTTGGATGACGCAATGTGTTGACCTCGCGCAGCTCGCGGCTTCGCCTTTGGTCTGATAAAGCGGAAATCACGGAAGACGTCATTTCAACAATATCTTGACGAGCCCCCGGATTTCCTGGGGCGTTTGGTAAATCACTGCGTGTACTGGGTCTATGTGGCATAATCGCGCGAGATAATCAGGCAATTGGAAATTGCCCGGTGTTTTTGGGTTTAATAAAGAAAACCGTATTGGTATTTGTGCTTAATAAATTGTGTTGTGTGGGAGTTCTGGAGGAACCGGAAGGACAAGCACCCCGCTTGTCCCGGCGAAAGATGACTTGGGGAGTATCCGATGAATCAATTAGTCAAGAAACAAGGGAAAATGATGCGGCAACCTCGGCTTCGATTGAGGCCACTCGCCGCTTGCCTGGCCACTGCACTGGCCTTTAGTGCGTCTGGCCCGCTGCTGGCCAACGGCACGGAGAGCAATTCTCAGTTCGGCAGTTCGCGGGCGCAGCTTTTGGATGGAGTTGCCAGCGGTGAGGTAATGCTTTCGAGACTCACCGACGCTCAGGCAAGCAGGGTCGATGTGGCCATGCAGCGCTTGTTGGGAATCCATGATCTCGGCGTTGTCACCCGAGCAACCATTCCGGTCAGCAACTGCAATAATACAGGCACGGGCAGTTTGCGTGCCGCTGTGGCCCTCGCCTCCAGCGGCGACACGCTCGATATGAGTGGGCTCAGTTGTACCGTCAGCCTCGCGAGTTCGATTGTTACCAGCGTTGATGACTTGACCATTCAGGGCAATCCAAATTCCAAGTACCCCATAATCAGCGGCGAAAACACAACAGAGCCGCTCATTCATTTCGGTACCGGAACTTTGACGCTGTCCGGAGTGACGGTCGCAAATGGCAAGTTCTCGACTGGATCAGGCAGTTTTGATGGCGCTGGCGGCTGTATCTACTCGAAAGGCAACGTCGTTTTGCAGGACTCGACCCGAGTCAAATACTGCACGGCCGAGCACACGGGAACCCGCAATGCAACGGGCGGTGCGATCTACAGTGCAGGCTACACCTCGGTGCTTTCGGGAAGCCTCGTTTCCGGTAGTGTGGCCACCGCCAACTCGGGTAATGCGTTGGGTGGCGGCATCTATGCCAAAGGTGGCGTCACCCTCAAGTACGGTACCGTCACCAACAACAGTGTGGGCTCGAGTAGCGGGGTGTTTGCGCGCGGCGGCGGTATTTACTCAAAACTGGGCCTGACCTCGAAATACGCCAACATCAGTGGCAACAGCGCTGCCAGCAGCGGAAGTTCCGTTCTGGACGTGGGCGGCGGTGCCTGGATTTCAGGGACGTCATCCATCATAAGATCCAGCATCTCCGGCAACCAGGCTGATTCCGCCGCCGCCATGTTACTGGGCCGCGTCGGTACGGGAACGTCAGGAATTTACCAAAGTACGGTTGCCAACAACGAAGCGAGTGCTTCGAATTCCAAGTATGGCGGCGGCGTATATCTTGGTAATGCCAGCACCATAAATAACTGCACGATCAGCGGCAACACCGAAAAGAACAGTGCGGACAAGAAATACGGCGCCGGATTTCTTGTCAAGAACGGTGTCGCGGTGACCATGTCCAGCACAATCGTCTCGGCGAATTCCCTGATCGATAGTTCGAGTTCCGTGTTGCCCTCGGATATCCGTGGCAACAGCACGACGCCTGCCACGATCACCGGCGACCATAACCTGGTTGGAATTGCAAAGTATGCTGCGACTCCCGGGGACACAATCAACTCCTCTGAACCGAAACTCGGTGTACTGAAAAGTAACGGCGGTTTCACGCGGACGATGGCGGTGTTGCCGGGTAGTCCCGCGATTGACACAGGGAATGCCAACGGCTTCACCACGGACCAGCGCGGCCCAGGATTCTTGCGAACCTTCGGTGCTGCCGCCGATATTGGTTCGTTCGAGTTGGGTGGAGACACTATCTTTGCCAACGGCTTCGATTAGGCTTCATCTGTCATTGGGCCGGTCGAGTGTGCCCGTCGCACTCAGTCGGCCCATTTTTTTGCCCTGAATATCTGCATGGGTGGCGGAAACTTCCCGCTCAATCAAGAGCGGTGTGATATCCGCGCCATCATGTGTTCAACTTGACACGATGGCTGCCGCCTTTCTTGACAGCAGACGAACAAGGAATATCGACCCATGAGTACAGCCGATGCAGGCGGCGTTGCGGGAAGGAAATCGACGTTCGATCTGATCCCGGTTTGGCCGAAAATCGGGAATCAGGATGCCACTGAATTGCTGGCATTCTGGAAGCGCGAGGGCGCAATTCCCGATGAGGCGCAGGCCAGGGCTCGTCTTGATCAAGTGGTGTTGATCGCACGTGATGAGGATGGCGAGGTCGCTGGCGTCTGCACGGCAGTGCCCATGACGCCGCCACATCTGGGGCAACCGGTGTATTTCTGGCGTGCGTTTGTGGCACCCAAATGGCGCGCGACCCGTCTGATCTACAACTTGCTGATGGGTTCTTTTGACTTGTTGGAGGGCTATGCGCGCGAGCGGGGCTTCCCCTGCATCGGCGTCATTCTTGAACTCGAAAACACCCGCTTCGGAGAGGTTTTCCGCAAGGCGGAATGGAGCAAGCCTCGTTTCATCTATATCGGCAAGAGCCCACGCGGACTGGATGTTCGCGTGCGCTATTTTCGCGGTGCCAGGCTGAAATGATCATGGGCGACGACAGCAAGCCCGTTGTCTCCAGCTACGGCAACAATCCAGACATCTCGATTGCCGCGAATGCCGAACAACCTGCCGCACTCCAGGATCCCAAGCAGGTTCTGGCCAGCGTGCATACGACCAACTTTGCCGACCTCCTCACCCATTTCAAGAGTTCGCTGGCCGTCACGACCTATCAGGCAGGCAAATTGGTGCTGTTGCGCGCAGATGGCCAGGCTATCAACACGCACTTCCGCACTTTCAACCGGCCAATGGGGATGGCCGCCGACAACGAGCGTCTGGCGCTTGGCGCTTTCATGGAGATCGCCGAGTTTCGAAACATGCCGGCGGTAGCGCCGCGATTGGCGAATCCGCCAAGGCATGATGCGGTATATCTGGCTCGACGTGGTCATATCACGGGTGCTATCGACATCCATGAAATGGCTTGGGACGGAGAAGGCGAGTTGTGGTTCATCAATACGCTGTTTTCTTGCCTGTGCACGCTGGACTCGAAATCGAGCTTTGTGCCACGTTGGCGGCCCTCCTTCGTCAGCCATTACGCGCCTGAGGATCGTTGTCATCTCAACGGCTTGGCCATGCGTGATGGCAAGCCACGCTATGTAACCAGCCTGGGCGACTCCAACAGTCCGGGTGGTTGGCGCGCCAACAAGCGCGATGGCGGTTTGCTGATTGATCTCGATGGAGAACACATTCTTTGCCGTGGTTTGTCGATGCCGCATTCGCCACGCTGGTACCAGGACAAGTTGTGGGTGCTCGAGTCGGGGCGTGGCGCGCTGGTCAACGTGGATCCGCAGACGGGTGTGCGCACCGATGTCGGACGCGTGCCTGGATTTGCCCGTGGCATGGATTTCATGGGTCCGCTCGCCTTCATTGGCCTGTCACAACTCCGTGAAAGCAACCCATTCACGGATATTCCGATTACCGATGACAACAGTGATCGGCAATCCGGCGTGTGGGTGGTCAACATCGAGAATGGCAATACCGTGGCATTCCTCAAGTTCACCGGCGGTGTCGAGGAGATCTTCGCAGTACAGGCCCTGCTTGGTGCGCAGTTTCCGGAAATTCTCAGCGAACAGGAGTATCTGCAGAACTCCTACGCGCTTCCGGATGAGGCGCTCGCGGAAGTCCAGCTTTCGGCGACCCCAGTGGAAATGAGTGCTATGGGTTCTACCTATCAGGGCGCGTGATAGTGGCCGATTGCGCGAGGCGAAAGGAATGATCCCGTCGTTTCCGAATCAGTTGAAAAAGGGTGTGATGATTTTTCCTGCGTCGGAACCCATTTGGCGAGCCCCGCAACTGGGCGTCAGCAACGACGGCGATTTCACGCCCCTAGCAGCCTGTCGGACTTTGCCGGTTGAGGCGAGAATTCGGCTGGGCGAGGCCAGATTTTCGACGGTTTGCAGGCCCATAGTGGTGCTATGGGTCAAAAATCGGCGGAAATATGGACCGTTCAGACGGATTCGCAGCCCAGCCGAGTTAAGTCCGACAGGCTGCTAGTTCAAACCATTTCTTGATGCGTACAAGCGGCGCCTCATGGTCGCTATCGCGCAGCGTGAACTCGTTGGTGATCGGCGAGTAGGCATATTCCTTCGCCCATTCCTCGACATGCTCGACGATAGCGCGCACCGCATCGAGGGTATGGTCAATGTCGGCCATTGTCGTGCTCGGATGGAAGGAAATCCGCACCCAGCCGGGCTTGTCCGACAGGTCGCCCTGGTCGATGCGCTCGGTGATCGAATGCGACAGGGTCGGATCCACGTGCAGCAAGTAGTGGCCGTAGGTGCCGGCGCAGGAGCAGCCGCCGCGCGCTTGCACGCCGAAGCGGTCATTGAGCAGTTGCACGATCAGGTTGTAGTGGATGCCGGTCACGTAGAACGAAAAGATCGCCAGCCGATCCCGTCGGGTGCGGGCGAGCAGGTTCACGCCCGGGATCGCCTGCAATGCATCCATCACCTGCGGAACGATTTCCTCTTCGCGTCGGCGCATGGCCTCGACGCCCATCTGGTTCTTCAGTTGCACGGCCAGGGCGGCCTTGATGGTCTGCAGGAAGCCGGGCGTGCCGGCGTCTTCGCGGGCTTCGATGTCGTCGAGGAAGGAGTATTCACCCCACGGATTGGTCCAGTTCACGGTGCCGCCGCCGCAATCATCCGGAACGGTATTGCGATAGAGATTGCGGTTGAAGATCAGGGCACCCGAGGAGCCCGGCCCGCCGAGGAACTTGTGCGGCGACCACAACACCGCATCGAGGCGCTGCTCGGGATCGGCCGGATGCATGTCGATATCCACGTACGGAGCCGAGGCGGCAAAGTCGACAAACGCGACGCCGCCGGCCTGGTGCATCAGCTTCGCCATCGCGTGATACGGCGTGCAGACGCCAGTCACGTTCGAGCAGGCGGTGAACGCACCGATCTTCAGCGGGCGATCGCAGTATTCATGCAGCAACGCCTCAAGCGCGGCCAGATCGACCAGGCCCTGCTCATCCGGCGGCACGACGACGACATCGGCAATCGTCTCGTACCAGGAGGTCTGGTTGGAGTGATGTTCCATGTGGGTAATGAACACGACCGGACGATCCGCCGCAGCAATGTCGAGAAAGCGGCGCAAGCCCTGCGGCGCCTTGAGTCCGAGGATGCGCTGGAACTTGTTGATCACTCCGGTCATGCCGGTACCGGTGGTGATGATCAAGTCGTCAGGGCTTGCGTTGGCATGGGCCTTGAGGATGCGATGCGCCTCGTGATAGGCGAGCGTCATCGCGCGGCCGGTTTCACTGCTTTCCGAATGCGTGTTGCCAACATACGGCCCGAAGCGGTCGAGCAGGCGCTGCTCGATCGGGCGATACAGGCGGCCGCTGGCGGTCCAGTCGGCATAGACGATGCGCTGCTCGCCATACGGTGAGCGGAAGGTCTGTTCCTGGCCCACGGTGTTGGCACGAAACGGGGCAAAGTATTGTTCGAGGGAATTCATCGAGGGTCTCCTGCGCTTGCCCGGGGCGGGGCGCACGATAGCAAAATCGGGGCACTCGCGATTGCCGGAATTCGTCCAGGCTGGTCGTCGACCCGATTCATCTGCCACAATTTGCACAAGATGCCGGATCGAGGCGGGTATCAAATCGCGGGTGCATGGCCAACTTGCGCGACCGATCAATCCGGTGAGGTCTTTCTGAATTTTCTCGACTGCCTGCCCATCATGTGCAGGGCGAGTCGATCGGGGATCAGCTTGAGTATCGACTTGATCGCGCGATTCGCTCGGCCATTGACATAAACCGCATCGCCGCGTTCGACCGCATCGAGACCCTGACGGACAACCGTCTCGGCATCCATCCACATCCACTTCGGCAGCTTCGACATCATCTCGCGCGAGCCGGTGACATCGTGGAATTCGCTGTAGGTGAAACCCGGACAGAGCGCGCAGGTGTTCACGCCATCGTCGCGGTACTCGAGATGCAAGGCCTGGGACAGCTTGATCAGATAGGATTTCGCGCCCGCATATAGCGTCTGCCCGGCCGAACCGGGGATATGCCCGGCCAACGAGGCGACATTGATGATGCGGCCATGACCGCGTTCGCGCATGCCGGGCAGCAGGCGATGGCAAAGCTCGGTGGGTGCCGTCATCAGCACCTGGATGAAATCAGCCTGGGCTTGCCAGGGCTGGCTCAGGAAATAGCCGGTGACTCCGTAGCCGGCATTGTTGATGAGCATGTCGATCGCAACGCCGCGCTGTTCCAGTTGTGTGACCAGATGTCGCGGGGCATCGCGATCGGCGAGGTCGCAGGCGATGACTTCAACCTTGATCGCGTGCCTTGTCATGAGTTCACCGGCCAGATCCTGCAGCCGCTCAAGGCGTCGTGCGCTCAGCGCCAGATCAACCTTGCGGCTGGCAAGCTCACGCGCGAATGCGGCGCCAATGCCGGCCGAAGCGCCGGTGATCAGGGCGTAGCCTTTCGTTTCATTCATGTTTTTCTGTCTATTGAATTTCGATGGCAAGGGTAGCCTGAGGGGGATTGGAGCGGGAGTGGGGAGTTGGAGAAGCGGTAAGTCGGCAGCGGTGACCGGGCAAGACGCGGTAAGCCGTCAGTGGGAAGGGCAGTCCAGGGAAGTTTGAAGTAGTCGTTATGGAGTGAAAACACGTGTTGACAGCAATCTGAACGCCGCGATGCATTTCCCGACTCCCGGCTTCCAACAGCCGAACGGCTGATCATCCCGAACCCAACTCCCCACTCCCCACGCCCAGCCCCAACATTTGCCGTTGCCTGCGCCCGCGGCTATCCTTCGCGACCTTTGCTTTGAGCGAGCAGGCCCATGCGCCGCAAACTTGTTGCCGGGAACTGGAAGATGCATGGCTCGCGTTCGGCTTCGGCCGAGCTCGTCGTGAATCTGGCCACTTCGCTTCCGCATGCTGTCGATGTGGCCGTGCTGCCGCCGTATCCGTACTTGTCCGAGCTGATTGCGCTGGGAGCAGCAAGCGGCCTGCTGTTCGGTGCGCAGGATCTCAGTGAACACGCGCAGGGCGCCTATACCGGCGAAGTGGCCGGGGCGATGCTCAAGGAGATTGGCTGCCGCCATGTGCTGGTTGGTCATTCCGAACGGCGCCAGTACCATGCCGAATCAAACGAGTTGGTTGCGCGCAAGTTTGTGGCGGCTCAAGCGGCCGGGCTGATTCCGATCCTGTGTGTCGGCGAGCTGCTTGAGCACCGCGAAGCCGGGCAGACCGAGGCGATTGTTGCCGCGCAACTCGATGCCGTCCTCGAGCTCGCCGGGATTGCCGCGTTCGGCATGGCCGAGGTTGCCTACGAGCCGGTCTGGGCGATCGGTACCGGGAAAACCGCGACTCCCGAGCAGGCCCAGCAGGTTCATGCGTTCATGCGTGACAAATTCCTGAAGCAGGATGCTAGAATAGCGAGCTCGCTGCGCCTCTTGTATGGCGGCAGCGTAAAGGCCGCCAATGCTGCCGAACTGTTTGCCCGGTCCGACATCGATGGTGGACTGATTGGCGGCGCTTCGTTGGTGGCGGCCGATTTTCTTGCAATATGCAATGCAGCGGCGATTGCTGCAAACCAGGGTTCCTGATTCAGATGTTCACGATAATTGCCCAAGTTTTCTATGTGCTGATTGCCGTTGCGATGATCGCGCTGATTCTCATGCAGCGTGGTGCCGGTGCCGATGCGGGCTCGGGTTTCGGTGGTGGCGCTTCCTCGACTGTCTTTGGTGCGCGTGGCTCGGCAAACTTCCTGTCGCGCAGCACGGCGGTCCTCGCTGGTTTGTTCTTCCTGCTCAGCCTCGGCATGGGTATGTATCACAGTCGTCCAGCTGCCGTTGGCAGCCCTTCGGATGACCTTGGCGTGATGGCGGGCGTTGCACCGAAGGAGACCCCGGCACCGGCTTCCGGTGATGTGCCGGCGGCTGCTCCGGTGGCCCCGGTATCGACGGATGTTCCAGCGCCAGCGCCAATGCCTGCACCTGCGACGGACAAGCCGGCTTCCGGGCCCGCCAAGTCCGATGCGGCGCAGCCGGATAAAGCGAGGAAGGACGGAGTTTGATGGCGTTGCCCAGGTGGCGGAATTGGTAGACGCACTACCTTGAGGTGGTAGCGGCGAAAGCTGTGGGGGTTCGAGTCCCCCCTTGGGCACCAACATTGCGAACAACCGTCGTTGCCGCACACTGCGGCAGCCGCTGATGCGTCAGATGGCGCGGAGGTGCATGTGCTAGTCGAGTATTTCCCGGTTCTGCTGTTCCTGATAGTGATCACCGGCATCGGAATCGTGTTGCTGATCCTGGGCAACCTGTTCGGGCCGAAAAAAATCACCGCGGAGAAATTGGCTCCGTACGAATGCGGCTTTGAGGCGTTCGAAGACTCGCGCACGAAATTCGATGTGCGCTACTACCTGATTGCGATCCTGTTCATCATCTTCGATCTCGAAATCGCCTTCGTGATTCCGTGGGCGGTCGTGTTCGACAAGCTGGGCGCGTTCGGTCTGGCCGAAATGGGTATGTTCGTCGGGTTGCTCGTGCTCGGCTTCGTCTATGTCTGGAAGAAGGGAGCCCTCGAATGGGAATGAGCGATTCCATTTCACGGATGATGCACAACCCGGCGCCGCCGGGCCCGGTAGACGACATCCTGCGTCCGGGCGACGACAACCCATTGATCGATCGCGGATTTGTCACCGCACGCATGGACGAGCTGGTGAATTGGGCGCGTACCGGCTCGATGTGGCCGGTGACTTTTGGCCTGGCCTGTTGCGCGGTCGAAATGATGCATGCTGGCGCCGCGCGCCTCGATCTCGATCGTAATGGTGTGATCTTCCGTCCTTCGCCGCGCCAGTCCGACGTGATGATCGTCGCCGGCACCCTGGTCAACAAGATGGCCCCGGCCTTGCGCAAGGTCTATGACCAGATGCCCGAGCCGAAATGGGTGATCTCGATGGGTTCCTGCGCGAACGGCGGCGGTTACTACCACTATTCCTATGCGGTCGTGCGTGGTTGCGATCGCATCGTTCCGGTCGATGTCTATGTGCCGGGCTGTCCGCCGACGGCCGAGGCCTTGATTCACGGCATTCTGCAGTTGCAGAAGAAGATCCGCCGCACCAATACCATTGCGCGCTGAGGACGAGGCATGAGCGAACCCGAATCCCTGGCCCGCCGTCTCGAAGTCCAGCTTGGCTCGAAAGTGGCCGGCGGTGTCGAAGCCCTTGGCGAGACCACCATCGAGGTGTTGCCCGAGAACTGGCTGTCCGTGGCGCAAATCCTGCGTGACGATCCGGCCTGGCAGTTCGAGCAGTGTGTCGATGTCTGTGGCGTCGACTACCTGAGTTACGGGCAGAGCGAGTGGGAAACCACAGACGCAACCTCGGAAGGATTCTCGCGCGGCGTCGAAGGCCGGGGCGCGGGACGTTTCGACTGGGCCCAGCGACCACGCGATGTTGATATGCCGCGCCGCTTCGCCGTGGTCGCGCACCTGCTCTCGATCAGGCAAAACCATCGTTTGCGCATGCGCGCTTTCTGTGCCGATGACGATGTGCCATCGATTCCGTCGCTGGTCGGGATCTGGCCTGCCGCCAACTGGTTTGAACGCGAAGCCTTCGACCTGTTCGGTATCGTCTTCGAAGGCCATCCGGATCTACGCCGCATCCTCACCGATTACGGTTTCGTCGGTCATGCGTTCCGCAAGGATTTCCCGCTGATTGGCAATGTCGAGGTTCGCTACGATCCGGACAAGAAGCGCGTCGTCTACGAGCCCGTGTCGATCGAGCCGCGCGTGCTTGTGCCACGCACGATCCGCGACGACTCGCGTTACGAGCAAGCCAATGCCGAACGCGAAGCGGAGGTGAAATAATGGAAGAGATCCGCAATTACACGATGAACTTCGGCCCGCAGCATCCGGCTGCGCACGGCGTTCTCCGGCTCGTCCTCGAAATGGATGGCGAGACTGTCGTGCGTGCCGATCCGCATATCGGCCTGCTGCATCGCGGTACCGAGAAGCTGGCCGAATCCAAGCCGTACAACCAGTCGATCGGCTACATGGATCGTCTCGACTACGTATCGATGATGTGCAACGAGCACGCTTATGTGCGCGCCATCGAAAACCTCATGCAGCTCGATATTCCGGATCGTGCGCAGTGGATCCGCACGATGTTCGACGAGATCACGCGCATCCTCAATCACTTGATGTGGATCGGCTCGAACGGGCTCGATCTCGGCGCAATGGCGGTCTTTCTGTACGCCTTCCGCGAGCGCGAAGAGTTGATGGACTGCTACGAAGCGGTGTCTGGTGCACGCATGCACGCGACCTACTACCGTCCCGGCGGCGTCTACCGTGATTTGCCCATGCAGATGCCCAGGTACAAGGAATCGCGCTGGCACAAGGGTGATGACCTCAAGCGCTTCAACCAGTGGCGCGAAGGTTCGATGCTTGATTTCCTCGAGTCGTTTTGTGCCGACTTCCCGAGCAAGGTCGACGAATACGAGGAGCTGCTCACCGACAATCGTATCTGGAAGCAGCGCACCGTCGATATCGGCATCATTCCGCCCGAGTTGGCCAATGCCTGGGGCATGTCCGGGCCGATGTTGCGCGGTTCCGGCATCGCCTGGGATCTGCGCAAGAAGCAACCCTATGCGAAGTACGCCGAGGTCGATTTCGACATTCCGGTGGGCGTCAATGGCGATTGCTATGACCGGTATCTGGTGCGCATCGAGGAGATGCGCCAGTCCAACCGCATCATCCAGCAATGCGTGGCCTGGCTGCGCGCCAATCCGGGTCCGGTGATCGTGCGCAACTACAAGGTCGCGCCACCCAAGCGCGAAGAGATGAAGGAGTCGATGGAGGCTCTCATTCATCACTTCAAGCTGTTCACTGAAGGCTATTGCGTTCCGGCTGGCGAAACCTACGCGGCCGTCGAGGCGCCGAAAGGCGAGTTCGGCTGCTATCTGATTTCCGACGGCGCCAACAAGCCGTTCCGCTGCAAGCTGCGCGCTCCGGGTTTCGCCCACCTGTCCTCGATGGACACGGTCGTGCGCGGACACATGCTATCCGATGTCGTTGCCATGATCGGCACCTATGACGTCGTGTTCGGGGAGATAGATCGATGAAGACGGGAATCGGGAATAGAGAATCGGGAATAGTAAAAGCGAGTGCGCTAGCGCAAACGTATCGATGCCTGATTGCCTTCGCTCCTGCTCGTCGATTCCCCATTTCCCATTCCCCATTCCCGGCCTTCAATCCATGAAACCCACCGGAACCCACAACCAGGTCAAGGATGTCGATCCGCAGGCCCTGCTGACGGCGCATACGCGCGAGCACATCGATGCGTGGGTGGCCAAGTTTCCGCCGGATCGCAAGCGCTCGGCGCTGATCCAGGGGCTGTTCGTGACCCAGGAGCAGAACGGCGGATTCCTGACCGATGAGCTGATCGTCGCTGTCGCGCGCTATCTTGACTTGCCGCAGGTCTGGGGCTTCGAGATCGCCAGCTTCTACTCGATGTTCGAGACCAGGCCGGTCGGTCGCAACAATGTCGCAATCTGCACCAACATTTCATGCTGGCTCAATGGCGCCGAGGATCTCGTGCGACATTGTGAAAAGAAACTGGACACAAAACTCGGCGAAAGCACCGCCGATGGCCGCATCTACCTCAAGCATGAAGAGGAATGCCTGGCCGCCTGCTGTGGTGCGCCGATGATGGTCGTCAATGGCCACTACCACGAAAACCTGGATATCGCGAAACTCGACAAGATCCTCGATACATTGAAATAGGCATACCCGCAGGAATCGGCATCAGCCGCGATGCGAATGATGTTGAACAACGCAAGCAGCTCTTATTGAAAGTGCGACCATGGATGGCCGCTTTTTGATCCTCGCGACCACGAGGGTCGCAAAGGTAAAGAAAATGGCATTCGGACCCGCTCCAAAAGATCATCAGGTTGTCTACACCACGCTGCATTTCGATCAGCCGTGGACGTTCGACAACTATCTCAAGGTCGATGGCTACCAGGCCTGGAAGAAGATTCTCGCCGACAAGCCCGATCCGGTGACGATCATCGACGAGCTCAAGGCCAGCGCCCTGCGTGGGCGTGGCGGCGCCGGCTTCCCGACCGGGTTGAAATGGTCGTTCATGCCGCGCAATGCGCCGGGGCAGAAATACATTCTTTGCAACTCCGACGAATCCGAGCCGGGCACCTGCAAGGATCGCGACATCCTGCGCTTCAATCCGCATGCCGTGGTCGAAGGTCTGGCGATTGCCTGCTATGCGACCGGCTCGACGGTTGCCTACAACTATCTGCGTGGCGAGTTCCACCACGAGCCGTTCGAGCACTTCGAGCAGGCGCTCAAGGATGCGTACGCGGCCGGCCTGCTGGGCACGAACATCGGCGGATCCGGTATCGATGTTGATATCCATACCGCGCTTGGCGCCGGCGCCTACATCTGCGGCGAAGAGACTGCAATGATGGAATCGCTCGAAGGCAAGAAAGGCCAGCCGCGCTTCAAGCCGCCATTCCCGGCCAATTTTGGCCTGTTCGGCAAGCCGACCACGATCAACAACACCGAAACCTATGCCTCGGTACCGGCGATTCTGCGCAAGGGTGCGGACTGGTTCCTCAATGTCGGCAAGCCGAACAATGGTGGCCCGAAGATTTTCTCGGTCTCCGGCCATGTGGCCAGGCCGGGGAATTACGAGATTCCGCTCGGTACTCCGTTTGCCGACCTGCTTGAGTTGGCCGGTGGCATGCGCAATGGCGCCAGGCTCAAGGCCGTGATTCCCGGCGGCTCGTCGATGCCGGTCTTGCCCGGCGAAACGATGATGGGTTTGACCATGGATTACGACGCGATCCAGAAAGCCGGATCCGGATTGGGCTCGGGCGCGGTCATCGTCATGGATGAATCAACCTGCATGGTGCGCGCCTGTCAGCGCATTTCGCGCTTCTACTATGCCGAATCCTGCGGTCAGTGCACGCCGTGTCGCGAGGGTACCGGCTGGATGTACCGCATGCTGACCCGTATCGTTCAAGGCAATGCCCAACTTGGCGATCTCGACATGCTGAAGGCCGCTGCCGGTCAGATCGAAGGTCATACGATCTGCGCATTCGGCGAAGCCGCCGCCTGGCCGGTGCAGGGATTCCTGCGCCACTACTGGCACGAGTTCGAGTTTTTCATTACTCACGGGCGATCAATGGTTGGTACGCCGTTGGAGGACGCCGCATGACTACTCTTCTGGTGTTCGTTGATTGGGAATCGAGAATCGGGAATGGAGAATGGTTAGAGCGAAGCCGCTCGCTTTTTCGACTCTCTATTCCCCATTCCCCATTCCCGGCTCCGCAAGGAGCCAACCCATGAGCGCCCAGCCGGTGACGCCGACCGCACCACCCGATCACGTCAGCATCGAGATCGACGGCAAGCAGGTGTTTGCGCCGAAGGGCTCGATGATCATCCAGGCTGCGGATCGCATCGGTGTGGCGATTCCGCGCTTCTGCTATCACGAAAAACTCGCCATCGCCGCCAATTGCCGCATGTGCATGGTCGAGGTCGAGATGGGTGGACGGCCGATGCCGAAGCCGCAACCTTCCTGCGCGACGCCGGTGGCCGATGGCATGAAGGTGTTCACCCAGTCGCAGCGCGCGCTGTCGGCGCAGCGCAATGCGATGGAATTCCTGCTCATCAACCACCCGCTCGATTGCCCGATCTGCGATCAGGGTGGCGAGTGCGAATTGCAGGATCTCTCACTCGGATTCGGCCGCTCGGTCAGTCGCTTTGTCGAGCGCAAGCGCGTGGTCGCCGATGAGGATCTCGGCCCTCTGGTTGAAACCGAGATGACCCGCTGCATTCATTGCACGCGTTGCATCCGGGTCATGGCCGAAGTGGCCGGTACCTACGAACTGGGTGGCATGGAGCGTGGCGAAAACCTGCAGATCGGCACCTACGTTGGCAAGCCCTTGATGAGCGAGCTGTCCGGCAATGTGATTGATGTCTGCCCGGTCGGTGCGCTGACCAACAAGCCGTTCCGTTTCCGCGCCCGCGCCTGGGAGCTGATCGCCCGCGAGTCGATCGGCTATCACGATGCGCTCGGTTCCAACCTCTGGCTGCATACGCGCCGTGGCGAAGTGCTGCGCACGGTGCCGCGCGACAACGAGGCGATCAACGAGTGCTGGCTATCCGATCGCGATCGCTACAGTCACGAAGGACTGTATGCGGACGATCGCGCCAGCATGCCAATGATCCGCAAGAACGGTGAACTGGTCGAGACCAGCTGGACCGAAGCGCTCGCCTTCGTCGCCGAGCGGCTGCGTACCTCGGGCGCCGACCTCGGTGCGCTGGTTGCGCCGCTGACATCAAGCGAGGAAGGCCATCTCCTGGCCCGGCTCGTGCGTGGTTTGGGCAGCGATGCGATCGACCATCGTCTGCGCCAGCTCGATCTTTCCGATGCGCCGCGCGCGAGTGCGTTCGAGATGCCGGTCGCCGATCTCGAAAAGGCCAATGCCATTCTTCTGATCGGCTGCAACCCGCGTCACGAAATGCCCTTGCTCAATCATCGCCTGCGTAAGGCGGTTAACGCGGGTGCCAAGGTTCATGTGATCAATCCGCTCGATTTCGACTTCAATTTCGATCTCGCCAGCAAGCAGATCCTCGCCCCGGGCGCGATGGTCGATGCGGTTCTGGGTCTGGCGCGCGCCGCCAATGATGCGGGCAAGCTGCCGGCATCGTCGGCGCTGGCCAGTCAGCTCGCCAAAACCACGCCCGGCGAGTCCGCCAGGGCGCTGATCAGCCAGTTGACCGCCGCCAGCGCATCGGTGGTGATCCTCGGCGAGTCCGCCGTGCAGCATGCCGACGCGGCCTGGTTGCGCGTTGCGGCGAAATTCATCGCGCGTGCGACTGACTCGGCCTGCAATGAGATTCCTTCCGGTGCGAATGCGATCGGCCTTGCCGATGCCGGTGTTGCCCCGCAAGCGCATGGACGCAACGCAGCGGCAATGCTCGCCAATCCGCCGAAGACCCTGATCGTCTATCACGCGGGCTCAGCCGATTTCGCCACGCCTGCCGCGTTTGACCAGGCGCGTGGCAACACGGATTTCTATTTGTACATGGGTGCCTATGCGTGCTCGGGCGTGCGCAGCAAGGCGCATGCGGTGCTGCCGATTGGCTTGCTGCCAGAGATCGACGCCAGTTTCACGAATGTCGACGGCATCGTGCAGACACTCGCAGCTGGCTCCAAGGCGCCTGGCGAGGCGCGTCCAGGCTGGAAGGTGCTGCGTGCGCTTGGCTCCGCACTTGCGCTCGACGGTTTCGGTTTCACCGAGATTGGCGAGGTGCGTGCGCAGATGACGAAGTCTTCGCCGACCGCGCATGAACCGCGCGAGCGCAGTGCCAGATCCCTTGCGCTGGGCGCGTTCGAGCGTATTGCAACCACGGCCATCTATCGTGGCGATGCGGTGCTGCGGCGTTCACCGGCGCTCAACGCGCATCCGCTGACCCGAGGCGCCTGTGTTTCGTTGAACCCGGCCGATGCGGCAAGACTCGGTCTCGGTCAGGGTGACACGGCCCACGTGGAGACCACGCGGCTTGAGGTGCATCTGGATGCGTCTGTTCCGGCGGGTGCGGCATGGATCGAAGCGGGATACCCGGCGGTTGCCGCGCTGCCTGCCAATGGATCGGCGTTGAAGATCGCGAGGGCCACGGCATGATCGACGCAATGCGCGAAATGCTGCTCGGCTACGGCAATACCGGCCTCGTGGTCTGGATCGTGCTGAAGATCCTGGTGATCGCGGTTCCGGTGATCATCGCGGTGGCGATGTTCGTCTACTGGGAGCGCAAGGTCATCGGCTGGATGCATGTGCGCCTCGGGCCGACCCAGATCGGACCGTTTGGCTTGCTGCAGGCTTTTGCCGATGTCTTCAAGCTGCTGTTCAAGGAAGTCATCCAGCCAAGCTCGTCGAACAAGGTGCTCTTCCTACTCGCTCCGTTGATCGCGCTGGTGCCTTCGTTCGCAGCCTGGTCGCTGGTTCCATTCGATGCGGGTCTTGTCCTGGCCAATGTCAACGTCGGCCTGCTGCTGTTGCTGGCGCTGACTTCGCTGGGCGTCTACGGCATCATCCTCGCCGGCTGGGCGTCGAACTCGCGCTACGCGATGCTCGGTGCCATGCGTGCGGCTGCGCAGACAATCTCCTACGAGATTCCAATGGGCTTCGCCCTTGTCAGCGTGATGATCCTGACCGGCAGCCTCAACCTGACCGACATCGTCATGGCCCAGGCCGGTACCAAGGGCTTCTTCGACTGGTACTGGCTGCCGTTGCTGCCGATGCTCGTGATCTATTTCATCTCCGGTGTCGCCGAAACCAACCGCTCGCCGTTTGACATGGCCGAAGGTGAATCGGAAATCGTTGCCGGCTTTCATGTCGAGTACTCGGGATCCGCATTCGCGATCTTCTTCCTCGCTGAATACGCGAACATGATCCTGATCTCGTTCCTCGCCGCCGTACTCTTCATGGGTGGCTGGCTGAGCCCGCTGCAGGGCTGGGTCACGGCCGATCTGGCGTGGATCGACTGGATCTGGAAGGGTGGCTGGCAGTGGATCTTCATCAAGGCCTTCCTTTTCTCCTTCCTCTACCTGTGGTTCCGCGCCACTTTCCCGCGCTACCGCTACGACCAGATCATGCGCCTGGGCTGGAAGGTGTTCATTCCGATCACGATCGCCTGGGTGGTTGTTGCCGCCTGCCTGAAGTATTTCGGCCTCGTCACGATTGGCGCATGAGCGACCCAGGACTTCCAGACCAGCCATGAAAAGAGTCATTCACTACTTCAAGAGTCTGCTCCTGCTCGAGCTTCTGGCCGGCATGTGGCTGACCCTGCGCTACCTGTTCAAGCCCAAGTACACGATGCGCTATCCGGAAGAACACATTCCGAAGTCGAATCGGTTCCGCGGCCTGCATGCGCTGCGCCGCTATCCGAACGGCGAGGAACGCTGCATCGCGTGCAAGCTGTGCGAAGCGGTGTGCCCGGCGCTGGCGATCACGATCGACTCGGAAATGCG
This sequence comes from uncultured Dokdonella sp., assembly GCA_964390215.1. Lineage (GTDB taxonomy): Bacteria > Pseudomonadota > Gammaproteobacteria > Xanthomonadales > Rhodanobacteraceae > Dokdonella. The sequence continues at coordinate 69,115 of CAYMHF010000019.1, forward strand.
CAGCGATGGCACGCGGCGCACGACGCGCTACGACATCGATCTGTTCAAGTGCATTTTCTGCGGCTTCTGCGAGGAATCCTGCCCGGTCGATTCGATCGTCGAAACCCACCTGCACGAATACCATTTCGAAAAGCGCGGCGAGAATGTTGTCAACAAGATCCAGTTGCTCGCGATTGGCGATCGCTACGAAAGCGAGATCGCCGCAGCGCGTGCCCAGGATGCGGCATTTCGATGAGCAGATACGGAGAATCCGATGACATTTGAACTGGTCTGCTTTTATCTGTTCGGCGCAATCGCGGTGATTGCGGCGCTGTCCGTGATCAGCGTCAAGAACCCGGTCGTGGCGGCGCTCTGCCTTGTCCTGACCTTTTTCTCGATGGCCTGTGTCTGGCTGCTCGCGCAAGCCGAGTTCCTCGGCGTTGCGCTCGTGCTGGTCTATGTCGGTGCGGTGATGGTGCTGTTCCTGTTTGTGGTGATGATGCTCGATGTCGATTTCGCGCCCTTGCGCGAGGGCTTCGTGCGCTTCCTGCCGGTCGGCGTGCTGGTTGCCGCGGTCATGCTGGTGGAAATGCTGATGATGATCGGTGTGCGCACGTTGCAGACGCCGCCGACCGCCGATCCAGCCGTGCTTGCCGGCATGTCGAACATGGAGTGGCTGGGACAAACACTGTTTCGCGATTTTGTCCTGCCATTCGAGATTGCCGCATTGATCCTGACGGTGGGCCTGATCGCGGCGGTCACCCTGACCCTGCGCAAGCGCACCGGCACCAAGCTGCAGAATCCCGCGCGCCAGGTCATGGTTCAGCGCGGGGATCGCATCCGCCTGGTCAAGATGAGCGCCGAAAAGAAAGGGCAGGCGACACCATGATCACTCTTGCGCATTTCCTCACCCTGGCCGCCGTGCTGTTCTGCATTGCCGTGGCCGGCATCTTCATCAATCGCAAGAACGTGATCGTGCTGTTGATGTGCATCGAGTTGCTGCTGCTCGCGGTGAATACCAATTTCGTCGCGTTTTCGCGTTTCCTCGGCGACCCGTCCGGCCAGGTCTTCGTCTTCTTCATTCTGACCGTGGCTGCCGCCGAGGCCGCGATCGGTCTGGCTATCCTCGTTGTCCTGTTCCGCAATCGCGCCACGATTGACGTGACCGCCATCGACACGCTCAAGGGTTGATTGATGATGCTCGACAAATCCATCCTGCTGACGATCGTCCTCGCACCGCTGTTCGGCGCGCTGGTTGCCGGATTTTTCGGCAAGCGCATCGGCCGCGTCGCCTCGCACAGCGTGACTATTGCCGGCGTCGGCTTGAGCTGCGCGTTGTCGATCTACGTGCTCTATCAACTGGTCTGGGGCGGCGCCCAGGTCTACAACCAGAACATCTACACCTGGTTCGAAGTCGGCAGCACAAGCGCGCATGTCGGTTTCCTGGTTGATCGCCTGACCGCGATGATGATGGTCGTCGTCACCTTCGTCTCGCTGATGGTGCACGTCT
>CAYMHF010000020.1:0-23843 GCA_964390215.1 uncultured Dokdonella sp.
TCCTGATCTGGAACATGTACCGCATCAATGCCGATGGCAGCATCGAGCAGATCGGTCGTTCCGGGGTCAAGCATGCCTGGCTGACGACCAACCAGGGTTGTGCTTCGGGTGAAAACTTCGACAGCCATATCCTCGGCCGCTCCTGCGGTGATACCTACAGTAACGGCAACAATGATGCCAACCAGGATCTCTCGTTGCGTTCCGAGATCATTCCTGCGACCGGTCAATGGGGACGCTGCCATTCCTTGTTCGATCCGGGCTGTGTCGGCAGCAATACCAACTCATCGCCGACCGATGACGGATACGTGCGACGCATGGTGGTCAACGAGGCGCAGATCAGCAACACGGTCAATCCCGGCGCCAGCTACCTGTTCGACTCGTGGTATCTGGCCCGCCAGGACATCAATATCTACAACTCGATGGCAACGGTCACTGGCACGCCGACCTGGTCGGGCAGCAGCTGGAACTTTGCCGGCGTGAGCAATTTCAAGCTCGGTTCGGTCACCGATCGCTGGGTCGAGAACCTGCCGCTGAACACGGTTGCGCAGAACTCGGAATTGGTGGTTGCCGAAGGGCATACCAAGGTCGCCGTGCGTGCGATCGATCTTGGCAACGGCCAGACAACGTATCACTACGCCGTGCACAATCTCGATTTCTCACGGGCGCAGACCGTCGGTGCGGAGCCGAATCTCGATGTGCTGAGCAACAAGGGTTTCGACCGCTTCCGGATTGCGTTGCCGGCCGGGGTCAGTGTTCTTGCCAATCGTTTCAGTGACGGCGATCTGAACAGCGGCAACGACTGGACCTTCAGCTCCGCCGGCGGCTACCTGACCTGGACCGCACCGAGCGGTGCATCACTCGACTGGGGCTCGCTGTATTTGTTCTCGGTGACCACCAACAGTGCACCAGTTGCTGGAAACAGCGAGCTGGAGCCGGCCACGACCGGGCTGCAGTCGAGCTTTACCGTGCCCATCCTGGTGCCGGGTGGCGGCGACATCATTTTCCAGGATGGATTCGAGACGCCGTAGGCGCACGGAGCCGACGGCGGGATCGGGCCGAGGCGCGATCTCGCCCTGCCCATGGCAGCGATGAGCGCGCCGCACATTGCTGCCATGGGTGAAGGTTGCGATAGATTGAGGTTGTCCATCGAGCCGCGGATTCAATGGCCGATCAGCGCCGATCTCCGGGTTCGAAACGGAGCCGATGTTGCGCAGAACCGGGCAGGAAAGGCGTCGGCTTGCCCTCGACCCAGTCGCTGTGCCCGGCGCCATAGAACGGCGACAGCGGATGCCCGCTTTGCCCGCCCGGCATTTCGAAATAACCATGCTCCTCATCGCCCGGCGCCACGGCAAAGCGTTCCGATGCGCCAAAACCGGGTGCCTGCACGCGCGGCATGTTGCTGTCCCCCGGCAGCTGATCGGCCGGCATGTCGAGCCATCGGGCGATAAAGCCGGGCAGGGCGCGCGACAGCGGATGGACAATGCGCACGGTATTGCGCTCGCCCCAGGTTCGCGCCGGGATTCCGCCCGGTTGCTTTTCGAGATTGGCCGCAACCCGATCAAGACAAGCGAGTTGCAGCGCCTGCCAGCTTTCGTAGCCGGGCGGCAGCAGGTTTGGCGGGCGACGCTCGAGCAGCATCCAGACCGCGTGCTCCGATTGCGGCAGCTTGGGTAGCTCGAAATCGGCGTACTTGACGCGCACCGCGCCGGCAAAGGCGTCGAGCACGCTGTCCTTCACTTCATTGCGCCAGGCGCGGACGATGCGATAGCTCACCGAATCCACCGAAGCCCGGCCGTCCCAGTCATCGAGCGTCTTGAGCATCGCGCCGCGTTGCGGGCTTGTTGCGCTCTTGTCGAGCAGGGCGAGCAATCGCTTTCTCCATGGATCGAGGAACACGGCGCGATCGTCGAGCTGGATTTCGAGCATGTCGGCTACGCTGAAATGATCCCTGGCGCGAAGGTCATCGCGGATCTGCTGTTGGCGCGCACCGAGGTCATAGCCGCCATCGCCGAGCAGATCAAGGTGATGGCCCTCGTCGACCACGCGGGCATTCGCCGTCCAAAGTCGATTCCAGGGCGGGTTGGAGATCAGCGGGTAGTCGGCGGTCGCCAGCCATCCATTCCAGCCCGTGTCGCGCTTGCTCCAGTCGGCCGGCAGGCGTGGGTCGAATCCACCAATGCGAAGGGGAATCCGTCCGGCGATGGTCCAGGCAATACTGCCGAAGCGGTCGGCAACGAGGAAATTCTGTGCCGGCATGCCGGTCTGTTGTGCAATCGCGATGCCTTCGTCGGTGGTTTCCGCAGTTTCCAGGTTCAACAGATCCAGGTTGACCGCACCCTCGCGTTCGGCGGTCCAGGCCAGGGCCAGTGGTGTGCCATCGGCATCCTCGGCCATGATCGGCCCCCAACGCGTTTCCCGCACGAGCAGCATTTCCGGTTCTGCGCCGTGAACGGCAATCGATTCCTCGTGCGTTTCGATCGCTGCGCTGCCTTCCGCCGTCAAGTAGTGGTCGGCAGCGGCCGGATCGGCGATCACGCGCACCCAGTCGGTGAAATCCCCGTAGCTGTTGGTGAAACCCCAGGCGATCGAGCGATTGCTGCCGGCGACGATGGCCGGCGTGCCGGGCAGGCTGGCGCCGCTGACATCAATGGTTGCACCGGGGCGACGTGGATTCGGATAAACCAGGCGCGCACGGAACCAGATATCCGGTACCCGCAGATCGAGATGCATGTCGTTGGCGATCAGGCCGGGGCCGCCGGTCAGGGCGCCACCAACGGCGAAGCTGTTGCTGCCGGGAACCACGTCGGTCGCCGCCGGGGTGTGTTTCAGCAGGGATTGATCCAGCGCGCGCAGATCGATATCCGCCGGTGACGGAGGATCCGGCCAGCGCATGGCCGGACCGCTCAGCGGCGCATCCCACCAGCCGCCGGTCGCGGTCAGAAATTGAAATGCCGAATCGGGCAGGGCGGCTTTCATGCGCGAGTAAGCCAGTTCACTCTTGTTGCCCGCATCGTTCAACGAGAAATACATCGAGTCGATGACGAGCAGGGTGTCCGCACTGCTCCACGGGCGTGGCGAATTCCGTGTGAGCAGATAGGCGAACGGCCGCACACGCAGCGCAGCCAATCCGGCATTGACGCCATCGCGATAGGTGTCGACGAGTGCGCGATCGTCTGCGGGAGCCAGGGCCAGGGTCGCTTCGGCGCGAGCGCGCATGCGATGGACGCGGGCACGTCGATCCAGCGGCAGCGCAGCCGTGCCAAACAGTTCGGCCAACTCTCCGGCCGCGCTGCGGCGCATCAGATCCATCTCGAAGAAGCGCTCCTGCGCATGCACGTAGCCGAGCGCCCAGGTCACATCCCCGCGGTTTGCCGCGTTGATGGTCACGCTGCCGAGCGCATCGCGTTCGATGCTCGTTTCGGAGCGGACAGCCTGCGTCTGCAGGCTGCCATCCAGTTGCGGCAAGCTGCCACGCAGCGCCAACCATGCGAGCGCAAAAACGATGGTTGAAAGGGTGAGCAGCAGAAAAATGCTGCGACGCAATATCAGTGACACGGGATCTTCTCCACGCTGAGGTTGAGGTCTGGCCGAAAGCGGCTGTGGTCGGTGAGATTGGCCCATGGCCATGGGCAACGTCCAGCGGGGCGAATCATGCAGCGCCACGGGTTGCCGTCAGGAGACCTGCGCCATGAAGAGTCCGCGCGTGCTTCAAGCTGACGCGGGATGGCCGTTGCACAAGTCGATGACGAAAAGCATGAATCTGCCGGGATTGCGCTTCATTTGATTCCAGTCCGATGATAGGGTTGCAAGTTCAGACCCTGTGCTGTGGTCGCGCCGACGGAATGTCGACGCGGTCGTCCATGAACTGCAAACGCACTGGTTCTGTAGTGCTCCAATTCATGATCAATAAACGTGCTCATCAAAGCACTTCCCTGGGGAATCGACTATGTTGAAATTGTATCGTTTTACCGCAATTCCTATTGTCATCGCCTTGGCCATGGGCGCATCCGCCGCATTCGCGCAAAGCAGCCTTTCGCATTCGACATTCGAGCTGCCCAAGCCGCAGCGTCCGGTGGTTCTGCCGCTTGGAACCCCCTGCGGCTCGATCACGCTGACCCAGTCGACCTCGCAGGCGATCACCGCTACCAATTCGGTTTCCTGCAATGCGGGCGGACTGCATGCCGAAAATTCCTATTACCGTTCGTTTCCGCTGAGCGCCGACATCAATGTCTGCGAAGTCCAGTTCGGCATTGAAACGGCGGCCGGCGCCACCGGCTCGCAACCAGTGACCGTGAAGCTCTACACCGGAACCGGTGCCTTTCCTGGAAGCTTCGGCTCCTATACTCAAATTGCCACCACCGCGCTCAGCGTTCCGGATCAGGCCGCGACCATCTTCCCGGCAGCCATCAGCGGACTGGCCACGGCCGGCTCCAATCTTGTTGTCGAAGTATTGACGCCCGACGGTCAGGCCGCAGGCAATTCGTTCTTCATCGGCTCGAATGCCGGGGGAGAATCGGCGCCGAGTTATTTGCGCGCGCCGGATTGCGGGATCACCACCCCGGCTACAGCGGCTTCGATTGGCTTCCCGGGCATGAATATCGTCATGAACGTGGTTGGCAATCCCGGTGGTCCGACGCTTTCGGTTGGCTCTGCTTCGGCCACCCTGACCGACCAATGCTCGAGCAATCCCGGCCAGGCCAACGGTGTCATCGAACCCGGCGAATTGGTCACCGTGCAGGTACCAGTGAGTGCGGCGGCCGGCAGCTTCACGGGTGTGGTTGCTTCGTTGGGTCTTCCGGCACCGGCGGGCATCACCTATGTGACATCGACGTCAAATCTCGGCTCGATCGCCAGCGGTTCGAGCGCGATGGCGACCTTTACGGTGACCGCCAACCAGACGGCCACGTGCGTCAGTGCGTTCACGCTGCCGATCAATGTGACCAGTACCGAAGGTGCGACTGCAAGCGGCTCGGTCAGCTCGCAGATTGGCCAGAGCGGCAGCATTGCGCCCAACGAGACCCTGCCGTTGGCGATTCCGGACAGCACCCCGGCTGGCATCACCTCGACGATCACCGTCGGCCAGGCGATCACCCTGACCGATCTCCAGGTGGCGGTGCAGATCGACCATACCTGGGTTGGCGATCTGGCCATCAGCTTGACCAGCCCGCTTGGAACCACGGTCAGCTTGCTCGATCGCCCGGGCGTCCCGGCAAGTTCTTTCGGTTGCAGCAACGACAATATGGACGTGGTCTTCTCCGATGCCGCCAGTGTCGTTCCCGAAACCTCCTGTCCGGGCACCACGCCCTGGCTCAGTGGTCCGGTGCTGCCGGTTTCAGCGCTGTCCGCATTTGATGGTCAGAGCACGCTCGGTACCTGGACCTTGACTGTTTCCGACAATGCCGGTGGCGACACCGGCCAGATCGTCAACTGGAGCCTGATCCCGACGCCGGGCCTGCAAGGCATCTGCACGGTCTGTGCGGCAGGTGGCGGACCCGGCCCGGGGACTCCGGCAATCGATCTGCCGACCACGGCAACCTGGGGCAAGCTCGCGCTGGGCTTGCTGGTTCTTGGTTTCGGTGTGATCGGTCTGCGTCGTCGCACACGCCGCATGTAATTCCGTTTGACTGGAAACAGACAGGGGGCCGCAAGGCCCCCTGTCTGTTTCTGCCGTTCGCAGCGGCAATCAGGCCGATGTTTCGACGCGTTCGACGCGCTGGAAGCCGCGCGGCAACAGCGAGCCGCGGGTGGCGCGATTGCCGCCGTATTCGACGAGATCCGCCCACTTGAGGATCAGCTTGCGCTGGCCGGCGAACAGGGTCACTTCGCCCTTGCCTTCGGCGACCACGGCGACACCGACCACGCGTTCTCCGGATGCAAGCTTCGGTTTCGGAATCTCGATCAACTTGTTGCCCTTGCCGCCATTGTCGAGTTCGGGCAGTTCGGCCACCGAGAACATCAACAGGTGGCCGCTGCTGGTGGCGACGACGATGCGATCGCGCGCGGTGTCCTCGACCAGGGCCGGATGCAGCACATGCGCCTTGGCATCGAGGTTGATCAATTGCTTGCCGGCCTTCTTGTTGCCGAGCAGGGCCTCGAATCGGGTAACGAAGCCATAACCGAAATCCGAAGCCAGCACCAGGCGCGTGGCCGGATCGGCGATTGCCAGCGTGTCGATCTGCGCACCGGATGGCAGACTGAAGCGACCACTGACCGGCTCGCCATTGCCGCGTGCCGAGGGCAATGAGTGCGCGGCGGTCGAATAGCTGCGACCGGTCGAGTCGATGAAGGCAACCTGCTGGGTGGTGCGTCCCTTGCCCGAAGCCAGATAGCTGTCGCCCTCGCGATAGTTGAGGCCGGCCGCATCGATGTCGTGGCCCTTGGCCGCGCGGATCCAGCCCTTGGCCGAAAGCACGATCGTGGTCGGCTCGCTGGCCACCAATGAAGCCTCGTCGAGTGCCTGCGCGGCGGCGCGTGCGACCAGCGGCGAGCGGCGATCATCGCCAAACTTCTTCGCATCCTCGCGCAGCTCGTCCTTGATCAAGGTCTTCAGGCGCGCCTTCGAATTGAGCAGCACATTGATCCTTGCGCGCTCCTGTTCGAGCTCGTCGCTTTCGGCATTGATCTTCATTTCCTCGAGGCGGGCAAGCTGGCGCAGCCTTGTTTCGAGGATGTAGTCGGCCTGCTCTTCGCTGAGCCCGAAGCGCTTCATCAGCACCGGCTTCGGTTCATCCTCGCTGCGCACGATGCGGATCACTTCATCGAGGTTGAGGTAGGCGATGCGCAAGCCTTCGAGCAGGTGCAGGCGACGTTCGACCTTCTCCAGCCGATGCTGCAGACGGCGCGTCACCGTATCGGTACGGAAGCGCAGCCATTCGGCGAGGATCTGCTTGAGGTTCTTGACCTGCGGACGGCCATCCAGGCCGATCATGTTGAGGTTGACGCGATAGCTCTTCTCGAGATCGGTGGTGGCGAACAGGTGCGGCATGATCTCGTCGGCGTCGACCCGGCTCGAACGCGGAAACAGCACCAGGCGAATCGGATTCTCGTGATCGGATTCGTCGCGCACATCCTCGATCATCGGCAGTTTTTTCGCGCGCATCTGCGCGGCGAGTTGCTCGATGATCTTCGATGGCGAAACCTGATGGGGCAGCGCGGTGATGACAATGTTGCCGTCCTCGCGTGTGTACACGGCACGCGCACGCAAGCTGCCGTTGCCGGTGGTGTACATGCTGAGCAGATCACTTCGTGGCGTGATGATCTCGGCTTCGGTCGGAAAATCCGGGCCGGGGACGTGTTCGCAGAGTTCGGCGATGCCGGCATCCGGATTGTCGAGCAGGTGGATGCAGGCATTGACGATCTCGCGCAGGTTGTGCGGCGGGATGTCGGTAGCCATGCCGACCGCAATGCCGGTGGTGCCATTGATCAGTACATGCGGGATGCGCGAGGGCATCCAGGCCGGTTCCTTGAGGGTGCCGTCGAAGTTCGGCACCCAGTCGACCGTGCCGTGACCAAGCTCTTCAAGCAGGGCCTCGGCGATCGGTGTCAGTTTCGATTCGGTGTAGCGCATCGCGGCGAAGGATTTCGGATCGTCTTGCGAGCCGAAGTTGCCCTGGCCGCCGACCAGCGGATAGCGATACGAGAACGGCTGCGCCATCAGCACCATCGCCTCGTAGCAGGCGCTGTCGCCGTGCGGGTGGAACTTGCCGATCACGTCACCGATCGTGCGCGCGGATTTCTTCGGCTTGGCCCCGGCATTGAGGCCGAGTTCGCTCATCGAATAGATGATGCGACGCTGCACCGGCTTGAGGCCATCTCCGATAAACGGCAGCGCGCGATCAAGCACGACATACATGGAGTAATCGAGGTAGGCGCGCTCGGCATAATCCTTGAGCGCGATCTGTTCGTAATTGCCTTGCAGGGTCATCTTTTTCCGGAGTCTTCAGGCATCGGCAGAAGGCCGACGCGAACCGCCAATTGTGCCGGATCGTGCCCGATCACGCACAACCCAGGGTAACGCCTGGCTGGTTGGCGTGGCAGAGTATCGGTGTGCGATGTGTGCTCGTGGCTGCCGCGCCCTCGTGGTTAGCCCATGGCGGAGTGAGCGAGCGGGTGCGGGTCGCGCGCCTGCTTTTGAAAGGAAACCGAATCGATGCCGGTCAATTCGCCCATGAGCAGTCGCCAACACCAATTCGAGGCACTGGTTCGCGGACATTCCACGGACTTGTACCGCTATGCCTACTGGCTGTGCGGTCAGGACGCACTGGCCCAGGATCTTGTCCAGGATACGTTTCTGCGGGCCTGGCGGGCGCTCGACAAACTGCGCGAGGTCGGCGCGGTCAAGGCCTGGCTGATCACGATCCTGCGCCGCGAACACGCGCGCCTCTTCGAGCGCAAGGCGATGCCGTCGGATGACATCGATGATTTTGAATTGGCCGATCAGCAGGCAACCCCCGAGCACCGCACCGAGGAATCGGCATTGCGTGAGGCCATCGGCCGACTCGAATCGAAATACCGCGAGCCATTGGTATTGCAGGTGATCGGCGGTTTTTCCTGTGCCGAGATCGCCGCACAGCTCGGCCTCGGTGAAGCCGCCGTGATGACCCAGCTGTTCCGGGCACGACAGAAATTGAAAGGGCAACTGGGTATTGCGGATCAAACCGCCGGAGTGAGCGAGCTATGAACTGCCTTGAATTCCGCCGACGGCTTGGCAGTGAACCGGCAAGTACGCTCGATTCCTTCGTCGCCCATCGAGCCGAATGCCCGGGATGTGCGGCAGCGCAGGCGCGTGCCGACGAATTCGAGGCGCGAATCCGCTGCGCCGTGAACGTCCTGGTGCCGGTCAATCTGGCTGATCGTATCCTGCTGGCGCAAACCACCGAGTTGCGCCAGGGCACACGCAATCGCCGGCGCCGATATTCCGCCCTGATCCTTGCCGCGGCGGCATCGATTGTCGTTGCAGTCGTTGCCCTGAACTGGCCCGCACGGGGAATGCCGATCCTGGCAGCCATGGTCGACGAACATCTGCACGAGCACGTCGTCAGTGCCGCCGAGGCGAAGACTGAAGTACCCAGGCAGAGCGTGATCGACGTATTTGCCCAGCGGGGAGTGAAGCTTGCCTCCGTGCCGGCGGGTGTCAATTTTGTGCACAAATGCCCGGCTGGGCCGTACAAGAGCGTGCACATGGTCATGCCGCAGGGCGGTACCGAAGTCAGCGTTGTCTATGTCGTTGATGCGCCGCCGCAGTCGCGCGCGGATTTCCGCAGCGATGGCGGCTACGGTCGCGAAGTGCCGATGGGCACGGGCACCCTGGTCATGCTGGCCGCCAGCAGCAGCGGTTTCGACACAATCGAGAATGCGTGGAAAGCGGCGATCGACTCCGGCATCGCACAGCACCGGGCAGCGAAAGCGCCGTTGGCCGGCACATTGCTGCCGGGCGCGGCAACGTGGGACTGGCGAACCCGCGTCGCGGCTCGCTGAATCCATCGCTCGATCTGAAACCCGTGCGGCGGAGCCCATCCGTCAAATAACGCGTGAATCCAGTGGGAGTGCTCAAATGAAAGCAATCGTTGGCGCGTTGATCGACCGGCCCGAACGGGTTGCCGCACATCTGGCGTGGCTGGGGCCGCTGCTCGCGCGTATCACGGTCGGCTGGGTTTTCCTCTGGGCCGGTTGGGGCAAGCTTGGCGCGATGCCGCAGGTGATCGAGAATTTCCGGGGCTGGGGCGTGCCGATTCCGGAACTTCTTGCACCCTTCGTGTCCGGGCTGGAATTCATCGGCGGCATCATGCTGCTGCTCGGCTTGTTCACGCGCATCTTTTCCGTGCCACTCATCGTAGTGATGGTCGTGGCAATCAAATCGGTCTTCTGGGAGCAGGTCGATTCCGTCGAATACCTGCTTGGCCTGAGCGAGTTTGCCTATCTGGCGATCTTCCTCTGGCTGGGTACGGCCGGACCCGGCGTGATTTCGCTGGATCACCTGCTGCAGCGCCTTTTCCGCGACCGTCGCGAATGACGGAATCCGGAACAACTTCCCTGTCAGCGAAAGCAAAATCGTCTTGACAAGGTCTTGTGTCCGGCACGTATGCCGTCCCTGAATCCATTGGCGCGTGCAAGGACAATGCGACACCCCACATCAATTCAATCCACTTGGAGAACGTCCACATGAATACCATCAGCGCAGGAATTTCAGGTTTCAGTCTGGCTCTGGTTGCCGCAAGCCTGGCCAGTCTGTCGGGACAGGCCAATGCTTCTCCCGAGGCGGCGGCCAAGGTCGAAACGGGCCATTGCATGGGCGTGAATGCCTGCAAGGGTCACAACGGCTGCAAGACCGCCGCCAATGCCTGCAAGGGCCAGGGCGGCTGCAAGGGACAGGGCTTCGTCGCCACCACGGCAAGTGCCTGCACGGATCTGGGTGGCAAGATGGATGGCGCCGCCGGCATGGCGATGGCCGAGAAGGCCGATACCGTGAAATGCTACGGCGTGAATGCCTGCAAGGGCCACAATGACTGCAAGACCGCTTCCAACGATTGCAAGGGTATGGGCAGTTGCAAGGGCCAGGGCTTTGTCGCGATCCCGGCAAGTACCTGCGCCGATGTGGGTGGCACGACCAAGTCGTAATGATCGAGCGCGCTGAAATCGCGCGTGTGTCGACGCCCGGGGCTCGCGCTTCGGGCGTTCGGCCGTGGTACGGCTATGGGCTCGGCTTGCGCACCGAGCATTTCGATGCGGTGTTGAACGAGAAGCCGGATGTCGACTGGTTCGAGATCATCTCGGAAAACTTCATGGTTGCAGGCGGCAAGCCGCGCCATTATCTCGACGAAATCCGCTCCCGATATCCACTGGCGATGCACGGCGTATCGCTGTCGATCGGCAGCACCGATCCGCTCGATGTTGATTACCTGCGCGAGCTGAAACAGCTCGCCGGCCATGTCGAGCCGATCTGGATTTCCGATCATCTATGCTGGACCGGAAATGGCGGCATCAACAGCCATGATCTGTTGCCTCTGCCATACACCGAGGAAGCGATCGCGCATGTTGTTTCAAGGATTGGGCAAGTGCAGGATTTCCTTGGGCGCGAGATTCTGATCGAGAACGTCTCGACCTATGTCAGCTTTGCCAACGCCGAAATGGAAGAAGCGGCATTCTTGAGCGAGATCGCGCACCGCAGCGGCTGCCGCATCCTGCTCGATGTAAACAATATCTATGTCAGTTCGCGCAATCATGGTTTCGATGCCGACGCCTATGTCGCGGTATTGCCGGCGGAAAAGATCTGGCAGATCCATCTGGCCGGACACAGCGACTACGGCGACTATGTAATCGACACCCACGACCATCCCGTGCGTGATGAGGTCTGGGCGCTGTATGAGCGCACGATCGAGCGTGTCGGTCAGGTCACCACGATGATCGAGCGCGATGACCATATTCCACCGCTGGCCGAACTGGTTACCGAGCTGGATCATGCCCGGCGCATCGGCGAATCCGTCTTGCAGTCGGCGCGGGCGGTCTGCGCATGATCGCGCTGGATCCCCTTGAGCAACGGTTTCTTGCGCATGTGCGCGGCGCTACGGACTTTCCGCGTGCATGGTGTGCACAGGGTCGGGTCGACAGCGACATCGGTCTTGCAATCTATGCCAACGCCTATCACGCGCGCTTGGGCGAAGCCCTTGAGGTCGATCATCCTGTGCTCGCTGAGTATCTCGGTGACGCGCTCTGGGCCGAATTCTGCAGTGGCTATGTCGGCGCACATCCGTCGCAGGTACGTTCGCTGCGCCATTTTGGTGCGCAGGTGCCGATCTGGCTCGCGCAGCACAAGCCATTCGCCGACCATCCGGCGATCGCCGAGCTGGCCGCGTTCGAGCGGGAGTTGCTCGATGTATTCGACGCGGCCGATGGCGGGCGTATCGACTGGTCGGTATTGCAGGCGCTTGACCCCGCAGCATGGCCCGGCTTGTGCCTGAAATTCCACCCGAGTGTGCGTCTGTTGCCGACAATGACCAATGCGGTCGAGATCTGGCGTGCATTGAAGGACGCACAACCACCGCCAGAAGTCGGCGCATCGTCGATGCCGGCGCGACTGCTATGGCGTGATCGGGAACGAATTTCCCGGTTCCGACCCGTCGAGGTGGACGAGCTCGTGGCCTTGCGTGCCATGTTTTCCGAGCAGAACAATTTTGCGCTGATGTGCGAGCGTCTCTCACTGCTGAAACCCGCCGAGCTTGTTCCGGCCATGGCGATCGGCTTGTTGCGTCAATGGTTCGACGACGGGATCATCAGCCAACTGGATGGCGTCGAGGAACGCCGCTCAGGGCGTTGATGGATTCGTCGATCCTGGGCAGCAGGCACAGGTTCACCCGGATCACGCAGAAGACGAGAGCCACCCGCCTCAACGCTGGCAGACATAGCCGCCAGGGACTCCTCGCGGGCTGAGCACCCATTGCCAGAGCTGGTCGCGCCGTGAGCGAAAGGCCGCCGCGGAAGCCGCGAGGTAATAGCACCACATGCGCCGGAAGCGTTCGTTGTAGTTGGCCGAAAGCTGTGGCCAGGCATGCTCGAAGTTGGCCAGCCAGGCCATCAGCGTACGGTCGTAATCGGGACCGAAGCCATGCCAATCCTCAATCACGAAATGACCCTCGGCGGCCTTCGTGATCTGGGCTGCCGAGGGAACCATCGAGTTCGGGAAGATGTATTTCGCGATCCACGGGTCGGTGTGGTTCGTGGTGGTATTGGCGCCGATTGAATGCAACAGGGTCAGGCCATCATCGACCAGACAGCGCCGCACCACGTCGAAATAACGGCGATGGTTCTTGACCCCGACATGCTCGAACATGCCGATCGAGAAGACCCGGTCGAATCGCTCATCGAGCTCCCGATAATCCTGGACGCGGATCTCGATCGGCAGATCGCGACAAAGTTCGCGGGCGAATTCGGCCTGCTCTCTGGAAACAGTGATGCCGACACCACGGATGCCGTAGCGTTCGGCGGCAAACTTCAACGCCTCGCCCCAGCCGCAGCCGATGTCAAGCACACGCATGCCGGTGCATAGTCCGAGTTTGCGACAGACCAGATCCAGTTTGTGCTCCTGCGCGCAATCGAGCGATTGCGCGGATTGCCAATAGCCGCAACTGTAGACAAGGCGCTTTCCGAGCATGGCCCGGAACAGGTCGTTGCCAAGATCATAGTGGTGCTCGCCAATCTCGAAGGCACGGCGCCCGCGCTGCAGATTTATCAGCTCCGCCTTGACCCACAAACGCGCATCATCGAGTCGTCCGGTGCGTTCATCGATGTGCGCATTGAGCAGCCGGAACAAGAAGGCATCGAGTGCCACCGCATCCCATTGCCCATCCATGTACGACTCGCCCAATCCGAGCGAGCCATGGGCGATCACGCGGGCATAGAAGTCTTCGTCGTGTACCTGGATATCCCAGGGCGCATCGCCGCCAATTTGAATGCCGCAGTCGGCCAGCAGCGAAGTGACACGGATTTTGAGACTGGGGCGAGGCATGTTGATGTCCTCATTGACGAAGGATCGTGCGGATGACGACGACTCCAAGCAAGGCAGCCATTATCGAACCGGCGACATGAACAAAAATCAGAGCACTGGCCCAGCCCCATTGCTGGCGCAACAAATGGTTGACTGTCTCACCACTGAAGGTCGAGAAGGTGGTCAGCCCGCCGAGAAAGCCGGTCGTGATTGCCAGCCGCCATTCAAGCGGCAGGGTCTGGAATTGATCGAGGGATCCAATCACCAGGCCCATCAGCAAGCCGCCAATCACATTGGCGACCAGGGTGCCGAGCGGGATGGCCGGAAAAACCGCATCGAGGGCGAGGCCGAGCATCCAGCGGATCAGGGCACCGACTCCGGCGCCGCCCGCAACCGCCATTGGTGAAACCAGATTCATTGGTGTTCCTTGGCCACGATTGTTCTCACGAGGGGCGAAATATTGATCTCTTTCAGGATCATTCGATATGAACATACCCTTTCGCTGTGTCGGCGTAGGTGCTTAGCGGAAGCATCAAAAACATCACAAGAAAAGCCATGGGCAATACACGCCGCCTCGTTGCGGAAGCAGCGACAAGAAGAAAGCCAAGCCCTAAGGTAAGCAATGAAACGAAGCTACTCGACGGTAGAGCAACAGCATTCACAGCGCCGCTCACCTCGAAAGGTATTGTGGCTAAAGTCTCGGTAGTCGGTCCAAATAGATCATCTATATAAAATCTGTCGATTTGCACGGAGTAGGATCCTGATTGAAACACTCCAATTGGAAACGTGATGTTGTGTTGACCGAAGACGCAAAAATCTATGAAATCCACATGTTGTGCATATACAACGAGTCGGACGTCGTTTCCTGTCTGGGCAACTTGGGGATAGCCCGGCCACTCAACAAGTCCATCGCAGAAACCAGCGTCGATGCTAACAGACACGATTTGGTTTTCTAGGCACGAGTACAGGTGGATCGATATAGGCGAGCGCGGTTTGGGCGCTCAAGAGCAGTCCGAAAAATCCGTTCATTCGTATAAGACGAAGCAGTTGCTCAGTCGAGTGCATCGTAGTTCATCCCTGGCCCCCGAATCGCATCGTGTCAGAGGAGCCCGTCAATCTCAAGAAGTCGCCAACAATGCGCCCGAAGGTTCCTGACGCAGCTCATCAATCCACGAAAACATTAGGATGTTCGCGATCGGTCCAAACCGTTGGCTGGAACTTCGCGCGATAAAAGGTCGATGCGCACGACGGATGACTTGCCGCAGCACAGTCCGTAGCATGTGCCGACTCGATTCTTGATCGGAACCTTGTCTCGTGACCGCAACTGCCTCGCCGAGCAATCGACGCCTTGCGCCGCTGCTTGCCGCATTGGCGATGTTCGGGCCGTTTGCGATCGACACCATGTTCCCGGCGTTCCCGGCCATCGGCGCGCAGTTGCAGGCCAGTCCGGTCGCGATGCAGCAGACGCTGAGCGTCTACATGATCGCCTACGCGATGATGTCCTTGTTGCACGGGCCGCTGTCGGATTCGCTCGGACGACGCATGGTGATTCTTGCTGGCGTGGCAGTCTTCACGCTGGCCTCGGTCGGCTGCGCGCTGTCGCGAACGATCGGCGAGCTGCTGGCTTTTCGCGCCTTGCAGGGCATGTCGGCCGGGGCCGGCATGATCGTCGGACGCGCGATCATCCGCGATTGTTTCGACGGGGCGGCGGCACAGCGCCTGATGTCGACGGTGTCGATGATCTTCGGCATCGCGCCGGCGATCGCGCCGATCATCGGCGGCTGGATCATCGCCTTCGCCCACTGGTCGATGATCTTCTGGTTCCTCGCCGCATTCGCAGGCCTGCTCTGGATCGCCTGTCTGGCCCTGTTGCCGGAAACCCATCCACAAGGGCGTCGCAACGCACTTTCCGTGCGTGCCATGGCGAAGACCTACCGGACGATCCTGCGCGATCCCGTCTTCCTGCCGCTGGTATTTGCCGGCACGCTCGGCTTCAACGCCTTGTTCGTCTATATCTCGTCGGCGCCGGCTTTCGTCATTGGCCTGCTCGGACTCGATGCGCAACAATTTGCCTGGTTGTTCATTCCGGCCATCGGCGGCCTCATGCTGGGCTCATTCCTGTCGGGCAGGCTCGCCGGTCGGGTCAGCGGTACCGCCACGATCCGCTTGGGTTATTCGATCATGCTCGGCGCGTCGGCGCTCAATATCGCGACGACCCTGGCGCTGAGCAGGCCGACGGTGCCGTGGTCGGTGCTGCCAATTGGCTTGCACGCAATGGGTATCGGCATTGCCTTTCCGACCCTGACCTTGAATCTGCTTGATCGATTCCCGCGCCATCGCGGCGGAGCGTCGTCAATGCAGGCCTTCTTCAGTCTGGTGATGAGCACGATCCTGGCTGGCGCGGTCTCACCGCTGGTATCCGACAGTGCGCTGAAGCTCGCCCTGACCGCTGCCGGAATCACCGTGACCGGCTTTGTCGCCTGGCGCTTGTGCCGCGTGATCGAGCGCCGGGTTCCTGGAATTCAGGCCTGATCGGCTGGCGCTGCGGCGCTCGCCGCGGTGCCGCCGAGAATTCCGCGCAGCAGGCTGAAAATCTCGTCCTTGGTGCCAACCACGTTGATCTGTGATTCGCGCGGGAAATCGGTACCAAGATTGACCGCGTAGGCGAGGCCCAGCTCAGTGCCATCCTCATCGATTCGATTGAAGGTTTCGACCTTGCCGACATAGGCGATGCGATTGGCATCGAGAAAACGGCCATCCGGAATCTTTACCCAGCGTTGCATGGTATTACCCGTGATTGAGGTGAGAGAGTCGCCAGCCTTGCAATAAAGCCCCTGGCCGGGCTGGCGATGATGCCACGGTTCAGCCTTGCCAGCCGCAGTCCTTGCCCTTGTTCTGTTTCTGCAGCCACTCATTGAGCGGCGCGAAGTAATCAATGATGGCGCTGGCGTCCATCTGTTCCTGTCCGGTCAATTGCTTGAGTGTCTGTGGCCACGGCTGGCTCGCTCCCTCGCCGAGCATGGCCCAGAACTTCTCGCCGGCCTGCTTGTTGCCGTAGATCGAGCACTCGTGCAGCGGACCCGTGAAGCCGGCCGCCTTGCACAACGAACGCTGGAACTGGAACTGCAGGATGTGGGCAAGGAAATAGCGCATGTACGGCGTGTTCGCCGGCACGTGGTATTTGGCGCCCGGATCGAAGTCTCCGGCACTGCGTGGCACCGGCGAGGAGACGCCCTGGTACTTCTGGCGCAGTTTCCACCAGGCGCTGTTGTAGTCGGCCGGCGCAATCGATCCGTCGAAGACGCCCCAGCGCCACTCGTCGATCAGCTTGCCGAATGGCAGGAAGGCGACCTTCTCAAGGGCAAGCTGCATCTGCGCATTGATCACCGCCTTTTCGTTGCCCTGCGCCTTGCCGGCAAGGCCGATCTGGTGCAGGTAGGCCGGAGTCAGATTGAGCTGGACCGTATCGCCGATCGCCTCGTGGAAACCGTCGTGTGCGCCATTCTGGAACAGCGGCGGCTGATGGTTGTAGGCGAGGTCGTAATAGATGTGCCCGAGTTCATGGTAGATCGTGCGGAAATCCTCATCGGTCGGCGTGATGCACATCTTGATGCGCACGTCGCCCTCGAGGTCGAGATCCCAGGCGCTCGCATGGCAGACCACGTCGCGATCGCGAGGACGCACAAGTTGCGAACGTTCGTAAAAGGTGGCGGGCAGGGCCGGCATGCCGAGCGACTGGTAAAAATCCTCGGCACTGCGGACCATTTTTTCCGGCGTGTATTTCTGTTTCTTCAGCGCGGCATCGAGGTCGACTCCGGAGACGCCCGGGTAGGGTCGCAGCATCGGATACAGGGCAGACCAGTCCTGCGCCCACATGTTGCCGGTAATGTGCGCCGGAATCGTGCCGTCCTTTGGCATCTTGCCCGGATAGCGGCTCTCCAGCTTGCCGCGCACATAGCACTGAAGTTGCGAATACAGCGGCCTGACCTGGCCCCACAGGCGATCCGTCTCGGCACGCAACGCGGCCGGATCCATGTCGTAACCGGATCGCCAGGCCTCGCCGGCATCGGCGTAGCCGGTGTCGCGTGCGCCTTCATTGAGCAGTTCGGCGAATCGCTGGTAGTCGGCGCGCATGCCGCGACCGACCGAATGCCAGCCCTGCCAGGCATCGAGGTCGGCGTTCCAGTCGCGGTTCTTGGCGAGGACTTCGGAGAGTTCGTTGAGGTTCCTGCAAGTCTTCGGATCGTCCGGGTTCCTGCAATACTTGCCCGAGCCATAGGCCGCGCCGAGTTTCGATCCCAGCGTGGCCAGCTCGGCCAGGTGGTCCGGATCCTTCGGTGCCGGCATGGAGCTTTGCCGCTTGAGCAGGTCGAGGCTGCGCGCGGTCGGCGCGGACATGCCTTCGACGCCATCGAACCGGCGCGCGGCCTCGATGTTGTTCTTCAGGCGGATCAGGCCGCGCTCGTTGGCCTTGGCTTCGAGTATCCCGGTATCGCGCGTGATGTAGGTCGCCGCCACCCACTGCGCGGCGACGTCCTCCACGTAGTGGTCGCGGATTTCCTGGTTCACCCCGGCGACGAAGGCATCCGCCTCGGCTGGCGTCGCCGCAGCCTTGGCCGGGTCCGGTTGGTCGGCGCGCTGTTGCGGCGCGGTGCAGGCGGCCAGCGCCATCGTGCCTGCCAGGACCAGCAGGCTTGCCGTGTACTTCATCGCGGTGCTCCCTCGAAATGGTCCCGAAGGCTAGACCGGGCCACGCAAGACGTGCAAGGGCCGCTGTCGGGGCCTCGACCCGGCAAGGGGTGTGCACGTTTGCGCGGCAGTGCTGTCGGTAGCCGGCCGGGCGCATGCCAGAATGGTCAAAGAATGTGTCTCCTCGGGCGCGGCATGCAGTCGGACGCAGGTGAATCGGGAGGGGGGCCGTAGCGCGCGCCTGCTTGCGGGCCGTCGCTGCGGTCGGCGACAGCCTGGTTCCCGTGTCCGCCCCGAATCCAGGGGCGCAGATCCGCCCCTCTTCGGCAATCAACCATGCTAGATTGCCAGCAACTTGCATGCTTTTCGTATCCTGCAAGTCGATGCGGGCAAACGCTGGTGGAGAGGATCTCCCGATGACGTTTACACGCGGGGGTTCGCTTTGGGGGCAATCTATTGATAGAAATTTCTTCGTATCCGTCCTGTTGTGGAGGTCGGCTTGCGGCTGGAATTCCGGTTCTGCGCGGATGCCTGGTGCAACGTTGCACCCGATGGGCACACGTCGCACTTCGGGTGCTGCCCGGAATTGCTTTGGATCCGGTATCCGCCAACGGAATGCGGTCGTAATACGGGGAATACGCAAATCGAGTCCGTCCTGCGCAGTCGCATGCAGGCATTCCCGACAAGCATTCTGTTCGGCAGGCCAACAGCGGTTGACCTGAAAATCCTGGGGAAGTACATGTTCAAGCAATCACGGGCGGCTAGCCGCTCAGTCGCCCACGGCATCGCCGTAGTCGCCCTGTTCCTTGCCGGCGTGGCTGGCTCGGCTTCCTCGATGGCGGCCCTCAGCGCGACGCCGCTGACCTGGAACGTCATTGGCCTGGACAGCAATTCGCCGGCCACCGGGCCGCGAAACTTTCCAATCGGTGCCCGCGTCTGCAGCGACGTGCCGACCACCAATGTCAATGTCAGTTTTGTCTGGACCAGCGCGAACGCCAACGTCGACCTGCGCGCCGGCTCCCTTGCGTCGGTGGTTTTGCCAGCGATCGCAGGCGGCGGCTGCAGCGACGCGTACTTCGAGGTTTCAGTCAACCCGATCGCGGCATCTTTCGACACCACGCGCCGATATCGCATCGACGCCACCGATGGTTCGGGCACGGCGAGTACGCCGACGCCGCGTGAAGTGTACGTCGAGCACCTTATTTCGCAGAACCGCAACTCGATCACCGACGTGCGTCTGGATGGCGTCTCGATTCCGGCCGGCGGATCGATGTCCCTGCTGGTAGGCAATACCTATCAGATCGAGCTCAGGGGCGGAACGGCGACCCAGGGCTACGAGCAGTTCGAGGCCTTCATCAATTTCCCGAACACGATCTTCCAGGTGCTGTCGGTCAACACGACCTATTCGGCGAACACCTCGATCTATGTCACCTCGCCCAGCGACAAGCTCTATGCCGACGCCTGCCTGTGGCAGAACGATCCGAACAGCCCGAACTACCGCAGCTGCGTCGGCGTGCCGGGCAAGACCGGCGGCAGCAACGTGGTCAGCACCTACACCGTGCGCATTCTCTCCGGTGGAGGTACCGCGCAGACATTGAACACCCTGCTCTACGATTTCTCCGGCAGCAGCTACCACTACAATGCGGATTATTCCGCAGGCGCGCGCATCGGCAACATCATCGACCCGAGCGTTGCAACGATCAGCAAGAGTTTCAGCCCGACACCGATGCCGGTCAACGGCGTTTCCACGTTGTCGATCACGCTCGGCAATCCGAATGCCGGAGCGCTCGGTGGCTACAACTTCGTCGACAACCTGCCGGCAGGGCTGGTCATTGCCAGTCCGGCCAACGCCAGCACCAGTGGATGCGGCACGCCGAGCCTGACTGCGAGCGCCGGTACATCGACGATCAATTTCTCCAATGGCACGGTCGCCGGCAGCGGCAGCTGCATCATTCGCGTCAACGTCACCGCGGCGGCGACTGGCAGCTACGTCAACACCACCAACAATCTGTTCGTCGGAGCCACCGACACGGGCAATTCGGCGACCGCGACCCTGGTCGTGAACAACAATCCGCCGCCGGGAACCGGGGTCTGCGGGCAGACGCTTGCAACGTGGCGCTTCCCTACCGGATTCAACGTGGGAGCCCCGGCGCCGACCATAGCCAATGTCACCGCTTCCGCGGCGCCTGGCGCGGGTGTTTCGGCGAATACGCAAACCACGCTTACCGCCGATGGTACGGACGCATGGGGATCGAATGGCAGCATCGGTGGCACGCCGCTGGCCACGGCCAACAACGACTACTTCGATTTCCAGCTCAACACCACCGGACTCAGCGCGGTTTACCTGGCTTTCAACGCAACGCGGCGCAGCGCGAACGGGCCGCAGGGCGTTGCCGTCTACTGGGGGCTGGCCGCAGGCAACCCCGAAACCGGCACGCAGTTATTCAACAATGCGACCGCTATACCGACCCAGAACGCGACCGTCGCCTTTGGCGCCGGAAACTCGATTGGAGTCACCTCGGGGCTCAATCCATCGGGAAACACGCGTTTCCGCATCTACTTCTACAATGCAGGCAACACCAACCCGGGTTCCGATCCGGTCCTCGATGACGTGGTCTTCACCGGCTGCAGCGCCGGCATCAAGCCGACCCTCGGCAAGGCGTTTGCCCCCGATCCGGTGGCGGTCGGCGCGACCTCGACGCTGACCTTTACCCTGACCAACACGAATACGGCCGCACTGACTGGTGCAACATTCACCGACGTGTTGCCAGCCGGCCTGCAGGTTGCCGCGACGCCGGCGGCAAGCACCACCTGCACGGGCGGTCCCAGTTGGGCCCCAGTAGCGGGATCGACCAATCTCAGTTTCGGTACGCCGACCGGCGGCACGATCCCGGCCAGCGGGTCGTGTACGGTCAGTGTCAACGTGACCGCGACCACCGCCGGCCCGCACCTGAACATCAGCGGATTCCTGTCCACGACGGAAACGGGGACGACGACCACCGGCACCGCGAACGCGACGCTCACTGCGGTGTCCCCGCCAGGCATCGCCAAGCAGTTCTCGCCCACCCCGATCATTCCCGGCGGCGTTTCGCGGCTGACATTCACGATCAGCAATCCCAATCCGAACAACGCCCTGGCTGGCGTGGCTTTCACTGACGTGTTCCCCGTTGCGCCGGGCGCCATGATCGTGGCCAATCCGCCGAATGCCACCACGTCGGGTTGCGGAGCACCGACATTTGCGCCGGCCGCGGGGGCCACTTCACTCAGCTTCAGCGGAGGCAGCCTTGCAGCAGGCGGCAGTTGCAGCGTTGCGGTCAATGTCACCGCTCCAACCGTCGGCACCTACAACAACGTCAGCGGCGTCGTCTCGCATCTCATCAATGCGGCGACCGTCAACGGCAATGCCGCCTCGGGTTCGCTGCAGGTCATCCCGCCCAATCCGGCCATCGGCCTGCTCAAGGAAGTGGCAACCAGTGCCGCCGGACCATGGACTAGTTTCCTGCCGGTCAACCTGCCTGGGTCGATCTACTATCGCTTCACGATCGAGAATCGCGGCGACGTGGCCTTGTCGCCGATCACGTTGAACGATCCCCTTGTCAGTACGGCATCCTGCACCTTGCCGGCATCCCTGCCTGTGGCCGTGGCGGCCAATGACAATCACATCGCCATCTGTGTGGTCGGGCCGGTTGCGGCAAGTTCCGGAACCCATCCGAATACGGCAACGGCGAACGGCACACCGATCACGGGGGGTGGCCCGGTCAGCAGCAACAGTACGGCGGTCTATGCCAGTACGGGCCTGAGCATCGACAAGACCGCTTCTCCGACGACCTACACCGCAGCAGGCCAGGTCATCAACTACACGTATCTGGTGACCAATACCGGCTCGGCGACCCTGAACGGACCCGTCGTCGTAGCCGATGACAAGTCAATCGATGAAGCCTGCCCTGCGCTCACGACCATCGGTGACTTCGACAACTTCTTCGATCCTGGCGAGTCGATGATCTGTACGGCGACCTATACGATTACGCCAGCCGACATGACTGCCGGAAGCGTCACCAACATCGCGTCGGCTTCCGCAGGTTCGACCGTTTCGCCTACCGATTCAGCGACAGTCACTGGGCCCTCGCCCAGTCTGACCCTGACAAAGTCGGCGAGCCCGACCCCGTTCTACGTGGACAGTCCGGCGAGCTACACGATCACCGTGCAGAACACCGGCACCTTGCCGACTTCTTCGCCTGCGTCGATCAGCGACACCATCAACAACGGATTGACCATCGGCATGCTGCCGGCCGGATGCGGCGCCGCGCTCCAGGTTGTCACTTGCACGATACCGACCGGCCTGGCGGTGAGTGCCACGGCCAGCTTCGTTATCCCCGTTACGCCGACGCTTTCGGCAGTCAATGGCAACAATACGGCGACGGTCTCGGGGGGTGGTGATCCGCTTTGCCCGGCTGCCGTGCGCTGCAGCGATACGGTGATCGTGCCCATAGCGCAGCCGTTTGGCTGTGGTGCAGATTTCTACCAGACTCGACAGGGTACGGGTGGTGCGATTCCCGGAACGACCCTGCTGCAGTTCCCGCCCTCCGTCCTGCTTTCGGGAGGAACGGCGACAAACGTCTACGGCGCGGTCCAGTCGATTGGTGTCAACGCCATTGGCCTGAACCGGTTTGATGGATATATCTATGGTCTGCGTACCGATGCCGGTACGGCGCGACTCGTTCGCCTGTCGCAAAGCGGAATCAGCGATGTCGGCCAGGTCATCACCCAGGGTGCGCAGACGCCGGTACTACCTCCAGCGTTCACGCCGACCGGGGCCGCATTCGACTCGCTCGGCCGCTTCTATTTCGTTGGTCAGGGGGGTGGCAACCTATCGCCGTCGGCAATCTATCGCGTCGATGATCTGATAACCGACGTTGATGTCGGTACGCCCGGGTTGCAACTCGGTGTCGCGGAAATCTATGTGCTCAGTGCAACCACGCTGAACGTCGGGGACATCGCATTCGGCCCGGATGGCAATCTGTACGGAGCCACCGGTACGACCCTGGTGCAGTTTCTGCTCGCGCCCGGAACCGCAACGGTAACGACTCGCACAATTCCGAATGTGGGTGGCATAGGCTCGGCGTTCTTCAATAATGCGGGAGCCTTCTTCGTCTACGAAAACGCGACCTCGCAGCTTTCGGAAGTCACCTTTTCCTTTGGCGCCGCATTTGCTGCTGATCCGGTCAACTCTTCGCCGACATCGATCATTGGTGCTGCTCCGCCACTGCCGACCAACAGCAGCTCGTCCGACGGCGCCAGCTGCATCGTTTTTGGTGATCCCGAGCTGACCATCGTCAAGACAGCGAGCGCGATGCCCTGGACGGTTGGCATTCCTGCCTCTTTCACGCTGACAGTAACCAATACCGGTGCAACCGCGACGACGGCAACCTCAACGGTGAGCGACACGATTCCGGCAGGCCTGACCCTTGGCACGATGCCGGCAGGCTGTTCATCAGCCGGGCAAGTCGTCACCTGCTCCATTTCGGCGGGCCTGGCCGTGGGAGCGTCAACAGCGTTCGTGATCCCGGTTACGCCGACTTCTGCGGCGCAACCGAGCGTGAGCAATACGGCGACGGTGAGTGGCGGCGGTGATCCGACCTGTCCGGCGGCGGCCCGCTGTTCGGACACGATCATC
>CAYMHF010000020.1:23943-60876 GCA_964390215.1 uncultured Dokdonella sp.
CGGTCTCGGCGACGGCGAGCTTCATCATCCCGGTCACGCCGACCAATGCGGCACAACCGAGCGTGAGCAATACGGCCAGCGTCACTGGCGGCGGTGATCCGACCTGTCCGGCGGCGGCCCGCTGTTCGGACACGATCATCGTTCCGGTCAATGCCCCGCAGCTGACGATCACCAAGACCGCGAGCACGACTCCGTGGACGGTGGGCGTGGCGGCGAGCTACACCTTGAGCGTGCAGAACACCGGCACGGCAGCGACCAATGCGGTCTCGACGATCAGCGACACGATCCCGGCGAGCCTGACCCTCGGCACGATGCCGGCTGGTTGCGGCGCGGCCGGTCAGGTCGTGACCTGCACGATCCCGAGTGGCCTGGCGGTCTCGGCGACGGCGAGCTTCATCATCCCGGTCACGCCGACCAATGCGGCACAGCCGAGCGTGAGCAATACGGCCAGCGTCACTGGCGGCGGTGATCCGGGTTGTCCGGCGGCGACACGCTGCAGCGACACGGTCATCGTGCCGATCCTGGTGCCGATCCTGACGACGACGAAGGTCGGCGTGGTGGACAACACGGTGGTGGCGCCGAATGACCAGAGCAATGTGGGCGACACGATCGCCTACACGATCACGGTGACGAACTCGGGCAACGGCGCGGCAACGGGCGTGAATGTGAGCGACTCGCTGATCACGCTGACCTGCACGATTGCGGGCAACCCGGTGACCCTGCCGACGACTCTGGCGGCCGGTGCGAGCCTGGTCTGCACGGGCACCTACACCCTGATTGCGAGCGATATCACGACCGGTTCGGTGAGCAACACGGCAACGACGGTGGGCACCAATGTCTGCAATCCGACGACGGCCGGTTCGGTGTGTAGCGACACGGTGGTGACGCCGCTTGGACTGATTCCCGATCTGACCATCGTGAAGGCACATGCCGGCATCTTCATTCGCGGACAATCCGGCGGAAGCTACACCTTGGCGGTATCCAACGTCGGCAATGGACCCACCTCCGGTCTCGTCACTGTCGTGGATACGCTGCCGCCCGGTCTGATTGCAGATTCGATCGGTGGAGCGGGGTGGAATTGTGTCCTGGCGACACTCACATGCACGCGCTCCGATGTACTTCTGCCGGGCAACGGCTACCCGCTGATCACGATCGCAGTCACGGTGACAGCGAATGCTGCGGCTCTGGTCGTCAACACAGTGGTGGTCAGTGGTGGTGGTGATGTCAGTCCCAACAACAATGATGATGACGATGGGGTGACCATCCTCGACGGCGCCCCCAGCAACGTGACCGCAGTTCCAGTAGACGCACGATGGGCGTTGTTACTCATGGTTGGTCTGATGCTGGTGCTGGCTGGAAGGAAAGTGAAACAGGCTCGGTTCTGACGAAATGCCGCTCCGGTGAGAGTTCGCTCACCGGAGCGCTGCCAGGATTGGCAGGGTGATCGCGCAGCTCCGAATTCCGATGCTCCGATGCAGCGCTGAATGGTTTCCTCCTGTTGCGCTGCTATGCTCCGGTCTCCATTCGCGGTTGATGCATCGGGGTAGTCATGAGGTTGAGGTTCGGCGTCGCAGGGGTATTGTTGGTCGTTGGTGCAATTGCCACGGGATATGTTGTCTGGTCTGGCGAAAAGAACGTTGATGCGGACAGCGTCGGAGCCTGGGCCAAGCCCATAGCCGGCGACTTCTGGGCGCATCGCGTTGCCTATCCGACCATGCATTTCAGCCCAGCCTGGTACGAGGAGGCCAAACCGGCCGACCAGAGGATTGCTTCCCGTGTTCCGGCCGGCGACAAGAGTTACCTCCGTTCGGCGCAGTCGCCATTGACCCTGACACCGAATGGCTGGACGTTTCTCGGGCCTTCGCCGCTACTCAACAGCGGCTCGAAAGTCGCTGGACGAACCAATGTGATCGCGGTCGATCCAAGCGGGCCGGATGTCAACGGTTTGCATACGGTTTTCGCGGCTACCGATGGTGGTGGCTTGTGGAAATCGACCAATTGCTGCAGCGCGAGTACCACTTGGCGCAACGTCACCGATGATCGGGCGATCGCCAGCACGGCCATCGGCGACATCTACATCGAGCCGAGCGATCCGAACGTCATCTATCTCGGCACTGGCGATCTTCGCTACGGTTCGTTCTCGTTTGGTTCCTCCGGCGTACTCAAGAGCGTCGACAAGGGTGAAACCTGGGCCGTCCTCGGTGAGGATGTGTTCAATCCGTACTACCCGTCGTCCGGAAGTCTCGGTTTCCCTCAGTATCAGGCCGTGGGCAAGGTCAGAACGAACCCGAACAACCTGGACACGATTGTTGTCGGCACGAAGACAGGATTGTTCGTTTCCAACAATGCCGGTGTCGACTGGGTTGGTCCGTGCTACACCAATACGTTCAGCGATCAGCGTCAGGACATCACAGGCCTCGTCATACAGGACGCCGGTGGTGGTGCCACGCGTGTCTTTGCGGCGGTCGGAACGCGCGGGCTGCCGACTACGGTGCAGCCCGATCTTGCCAATCTGGGCGCCAACGGCGTTTACCGGGCGACCTTGCCGGCAACCGGTTGCCCGGCAACGGCTGACTGGACCTTGCTCGACAACGGCTGGCCAACCGGAACCGGCAATGGCAATCCGGCCGGCAAGACGCTTGGGCGCATCGAGCTGGCCGATGCAGCAAGTGACCCGAACATCCTCTATGCAATGGGATCGAACTCCTCGACCAGTGCCGTGCTTGGCGTTTGGCGCAGCGATGACGGCGGCAATACCTGGGTGCAGCGCGCGACCAGTTCCGGCGTGCAATCGGGCGGCTGCAGCAATGCATCGGGCGGCGGCAGCCAGATGTGGTACGACGCGGGCCTGACGGTGTTCCCGGGCAATCCCGATATCGTTCTGCTCAGCGGTGTCGACATGTACCGCTCGACCGATGGCGGCAGTACCTTCAAGGACATTACCTGCGGTTATGGCAATGGCAATGTGCATGTCGATCATCATGCTCGCGCGTTCCTGCGTAATCCGTTTGGTGGATATGACAGCAACAAGGTGCTCAGCGGCAGCGACGGCGGTGTCTTCTATACCGACAACGCCCAGTTCGGATCGGGTGGCTCATCAACCGCCAACCGGCCGACCTTCATCTCGCTGAACCAGACCATTGGTTCGATCGAGCTCTATTCGGGCGACATCACCGCCGATTTCGCAACGGCGGCTTCCCCCGGCGCCAGTGCCGGCGCGCAGGACAATGGCAGTGACGCGGTGCGCTGGAGCAATACCGATCCTGCGCCGGTGCAATGGAGCGTGAGGCTTGGCGGCGATGGCATCTACACGCGGATCGAGCCGGTCAAGGAGCTGCGCTGGTATTTTTCGTCCCAGAATGGAGATCTGAATGTCTCCCAATCAGGACCGTTTGGCGGTTACTCATCAGCCAACTCGGGCTGGGGTGGCGATACCCTGAGTTTCGTCATGCCGATCGAAATCTATCGCTATGGCGTACTCGATTCCGCCGGCAGCGGGTGTTCGTCATCGATTGGCTGCAGCTACATGCTCGGCGGCACCAATCGCGTCTGGGAGACCCTGGTCGGCGGTATTCCGGGTAGCAGCTGGTATGCGAACAGTCCAAATCTGACCAAGGGAACCCTGGGCAACCGCTCATTCATCAATCAGCTCGCACATGCGACGAAGACGCCGAGCGTGGTGATTGCTGGCACCAATGACGGCAACGTGCAGCTCGGCTACGGCATGAATCAGGGCAGCAGCAACTCCGCGACCTGGGTCAATCTGCCCGACGGCAATGCCGTGCTGCCGAATCGTCCGGTCATGGATGTGGCGATTGATGTTGGTGATGCCGGAAATCCGGGCGCCAGTGCGACCGGCTATGCGGTACTGGGCGGATTCGACCAGAACACGCCGACTACGCCGGGCCATGTCTATCAGGTCACCTGTCAGAACAACTGCGCGACTTACACCTGGCGCAATGTCAGCGGCAATTTGCCGAATATTCCGGTCAATTCCGTGGCGGTCAATCCGAACATGCCGAACCAGGTCTTTGCCGGCAGCGACTGGGGGCTCTACTACACGGATGACATTGCCGCGCCAGCTCCTGTCTGGTATCGATTCGAAAACGGCCTGCCACGAGTGATGATCTGGGACATGGCAATCGACCGTGGCTTCAGCACGCTGGCCGTGTTCACGCGCGGTCGCGGTGCCTGGGCCTGGCCGCTGCCGAGCGGACCGATCGACCTGATCCTTCAGGATGGATTCGAGACGCCCTGATTGAATCTCCTGAAACGAGTCGGGAATCAGCTTGGTTCGGCGCGCCAACGATCCAAGTGATCCGTTGGTGTACCGGGTTTCACAGATTCATCGGATGGCGTTGGTTGCTTCAGGCGGCAGCAGTGAATTGGCCTGAAGCCACTCCCGCGCATCGGTTGCATCGTTTTCAAACCAGGCTCGTGCCGAGCCAAGGCGGAACGTGTAGCCCCATTCATCCATGTCGGCCATGAGCCGGTCGCGACCGACGCCAGGCAAGACATCGGCGATGACGATCTGCAGGTAGCAGGTGGCGTCTTCCTCGGCGATCGATTCGGTGGCATCGGTATGCACCAGGGCTCGCCGTTCGGCTGGCAGAACAATCAGGTGACAGGCTTCATGCAGCAGCGAATGCAACGGTGTGTCGCTGCGGGCGAACACGGTCGATCCGATCAGGCCCGCTTCTGGCTCACCCCAGTAGCTGCCAGGAATGGCCTGGCCGTCGGCAACGCGTTCGAGCTGCAATGCGTATCGACCGAGCAGGTCACGGATGATCGGCTCATCGATATCCTCAAGTCGCAACATCGAAGGTCAGCCATTGCCGAGTGCGACATTCGCCTTTTCGGGCAGGGCAACCGAGAGTTCGAGAACCTCTTGATCACCATCGCGTTCGACACTGATCAGCACCGCATCGGGATCGACGTTGACGTACTTCTTGATCACTTCGAGGATTTCACGACGCAGGGTCGGCAGATAGTCCGGGCTGCCACGCTGGGCGCGCTCCTGGGCAACGATGATGCGCAGGCGTTCCTTGGCGACGTTGGCGGTGTTCTTCGGCTTGTTCTTGAAGAAGTCGAGGATTCCCATGCTCAGCTCCTGAAAAGTCGGGACAGCAGGCCTTTCTTTTGCGCATCGATGAAACGCAAAGGTCGGTTTTCGCCGAGCAGCCGCGCCACCGAATCCTCATAGGCGAGCCCGGCGTTGGAGCCTTCATCGAGAATGACCGGAATACCGGCGTTCGATGCGGCGAGTACGCCTTCGGATTCCGGGATCACGCCAACCACCTCGATGCCGAGGATTTCCTGCACGTCGGCGATGCTCATCATGTCCCCGGATTCGACCCGGTTCGGGTTGTAACGGGTCAGCAGCAAGTGCTGCCCGACCGCGCCATTGCCGAGTTCGGCGCGTCGGGTCTTGCTCGCGAGCAGACCGAGGATACGATCGGAATCGCGCACGCTGGAGACCTCGGGGTTGACCACAACCACGGCGCGATCGGCAAAATACATGGCCAGGGCAGCACCTTTTTCGATGCCCGCCGGCGAATCGCAGATGATGAAATCGAAACCATCCTCACTCAGTCCCGTGAGCACCTTGTCGACGCCTTCCTTGGTCAGCGCGTCCTTGTCACGGGTTTGCGAGGCGGCCAGGATGAACAATGAATCGTAGCGTTTGTCCTTGATCAGGGCCTGCTTGAGCGTGCATTCGTCATTGATGACATTGACGAAGTCATACACGACGCGGCGTTCGCAGCCCATGATCAGGTCGAGATTGCGCAAGCCGACATCAAAATCGATGACGGCGACCTTCTTTCCACGTTTGGCCAGACCGACCGCCAACGATGCGCTGCTTGTGGTCTTGCCTACTCCGCCCTTGCCGGACGTGACGACGATGATCTCAGTCAATGTCCCAACTCCCATGGCTCTTGTTGATTCCGCCGTCAGCCGAGCCTGGCCAATAGCAGTTTTTCCCCCTCCAGCCAGGCCTGCACGGGCTTGCCGCGCAGGTCTTCCGGAAGATCCTCGAATACCCGGTACTGGCCCGCAATGGACACCAGTTCGGCATGAAACTCCTGACAGTAGATGCGCGCACTGGTATTGCCCTGGGCACCGGCCAGGGCGCGACCGCGGAGCGCGCCATAGACATGGATCGAACCATCGGCAATCACTTCGGCACCATTGGCGACCAGTTTGGTGGCAACCAGGTCGCCGCCGCGCGCATAGACCTGTTGGCCTGAGCGTACCGGGCTGTCCTGGTGCAGGGTCGATGCACTGGCACGGTTTGCTGCTTGCGCCGTGGATTTGTTCGGCGCTGTTGCCGCCGAGACCGGCGGCGGTGCGGCCATCGGTTCGCCGGCGCGTTCAAAAGCGGCGCGGAATTTCGCAAACAATGGCAGTTCGAGCGCGCGCGCGAGCTCCTCGTTCTCGTTTGTGCCATAAGACAATCCGACCGGAAGCATGCCGGCGGCGCGAATCCGGTCAAACAGGTCACGCACTTCATCGCGATCGGGCAGGGCTGGCAGATGGCTCAGATCGAGGATTACCGGCGCGCGCAGAAAAAGCTGTGGCGCGCTGGTCAACCTGGCCGCCAGTTCGGCGGACATCGCTACGGCGTCCAGTCGCTTCAAACGCAGATTGGCGACACCAACCTGGCCAAACTTGAGTTCGGATGCCGGCTCGAATGACATGGCGGACGCGGTCATCTGTATCGGTCAACTGCCGAAGGCGCGGGTCGCGGCTTCGCTGGGCAGCGCATCGTTGCGCTCGGCAAGCCAGGGCAGGTCAGGGAGTTCGCCTGTGCCGACCGTCAGGTAGCTCTCGCGCACGAATTCGTGGCTGCACAACGACTTCGCCAGCAGGCTGACCGTTCGCCCGACGCCGGGCATCACTTGTTGGCCAACTTCGTTGAAGCCATAGGTGCCATGAAAAAGCACGGCAACGTCATCGCGCGGCTCAAGAAAGACTTCGCAAGCAAGCAGGGGCACGCGCAGTTCGGCGTAGCTGGTCACGTCGCAATAAAAGACCCGGCCAAGGCCGAGACCTCGGTAGGGTTCGGCGATGACGATGCGATCGATATACACGAACTCCGGATAGCGTTCCCGGAACCAGATGAAATTCGGGCTTGCGTAGGCCGTGGTCTCGCGCAAGGCGATCAGGAAACCGGCAATCACGCCATCGATTTCTGCAACCCGGAAATACGAGGCATGATTGAAGAACCAGCGCATGCGGGTCGAATCCAGCGGCAGGATGCGCGGGCCAACGGCGTTGTTGAGAGCGAGCACGGAATCGAGCTCGTGCTCTCGCACGTCGCGAATAACTAGGGTCATGCCTTGAAGCACTCCAGCGAAAAATTCAGGCGTTGCCGACGCGTTCGGCACGGAGTGCGGATTATCGCATGGGCCCGATCAACGAACCATTAAAAAGGCGTGGGCGGCGCCTCGGCTGGCATCTGGCGCCAGATCCTTGCATGCCGAAACCGGGTTCTCGCCATAGGCTGTGGCTATCGGAGGGCGCGCATGCTGCTTCCTCGCGAGCTCAACGAGCGGCGAGCCCCTTTGCATGAGTGCGCCATCGCGGCCCGGAGTTTTCCGCTGCCAGGGCTGCCCGGGCGCGGGATTGCAATCGCCCGATCCGTCAATGACTTCGGGCAGGTTGCGGGGGCGACGGACCAGCTTATGATGATGCCATGCCAATGCCGCATTTCAACCATGTCCGCCTGCTGCGCTACGCCAGCCTGTTCACCTACGCCTGTGTGGGCATTCCGTTGTTGCAGTTCGACACGGTGGTCGCCGACATGCTCGAGCGGGGGCGTCCGGGTTACTTCTATGATCTCTGGCTGGGCAGCTATCTGGCGTTTGGCCTGCTGTTCTGGTTTCTCACCCGCGACATGGGCTCGCGCAATGCATCCGGCCTGCGTCGACTCGTGCAGGTGGCCTCGCTGCTCTTGCTCAATCTGCTCGCGATCGCGGTCGGCTGGCTCAGCCAGAGCGGCCTGTGTGCCCTGTTGCTCGTGGTCGTATCCGTCGCCCTGCCATGGATACTCAGTCTGCGTATCGGCGTGGCCTGGATGATCCTGCAGAATTTCTCGCTGTTGCCGTTGTTTGCGAGCTGGCCGACCTATTCGCTGAGTCTGGCCGCCTGGCAGGCGATCATGTACCTCGGTATTTCCGCGACCACGTTCGTTGCTTCGCTGGTTGCCAGGCAACAAGCGGAGGCGCGCGAGGATCAGCGTCGCCTGAATGCTGAATTGCGGGCGACGCGCGCCCTGCTGGCTGAATCGAGCCGGCTTGGCGAGCGCATGCGGATCTCGCGCGAGTTGCACGACCTGGTCGGCCACCATCTGACCGCGCTTAGCCTGAATCTGGAGGTCGCCAGCCATCTGGTCAGTGGACCGGCGCATGAGCATGTACGTCAGGCGCAGTCGGTGGCGCGCCTGTTGCTTACCGATGTGCGCGAGGTCGTCAGCCAACTGCGCGAAGACGACAGTATCGATCTGACCGCAGCACTTGAAGCGCTGACCGAAGGCGTGCCTGGACTCGACATCCATCTTGAGCTGCCGACGCGTTTCACGGTCGACGATCCGCGCCGGGCGCAACTGTTGTTGCGTTGCGCCCAGGAAATCATCACCAATGCCGTGCGTCATGCCAATGCGCGCAACCTGTGGCTGAGCTTCGAGCGTACCGATGATCGCCGGCTCGCCATTCATGCCCGCGATGATGGCCGAGGAGTGATCCAGCTCAAGCCGGGCAATGGCTTGACCGGCATGCGCGAGCGTCTTTCACAATTTGGTGGTCAACTCGATATCGTCACTTCACGGGATCAGGGCTTTGCGCTCGATGCCTGGCTGCCATTGGAGGCAACACCATGATTTCCGTATGCCTGGTCGATGACCAGACCCTGGTTCGGCAGGGCATCCGCTCGTTGCTGGAGCTTTCCGATTCGATTCGCGTGGTCGCCGAAGCGGCCGATGGCGCGCAGGCCGTGCAAATGATCCCTGAAGTCGAGCCGGACGTTGTCCTGCTCGACATGCGCATGCCCGGCATGTCCGGGCTGGATGTGCTCAATGCGCTTGGCAGCAGCGGCAAACTGCCGCCCACAATCATCCTGACCACCTTCGATGACGAGCAGCTCGTGTTGTCCGGACTGAAAGCCGGTGCCCGCGGCTATCTGCTCAAGGATGTCTCGCTTGATCAACTGGTCGATGCGGTCAAGGTGGTTGCCGGCGGTGGTTCGCTGGTCGCGCCGATGGTCACCCAGCGCCTGCTTTCCGGGCTGGAGCGCATGCACAACAATTTCACCAGTCTCGATCGTCCGGATCCGCTGACCGAGCGCGAAACCGAGATCCTGCGTCTGATGGCGGGTGGCTACAGCAATAAGGAAATCGCCAATTCACTGGGTGTCGCCGAAGGCACGGTAAAGAATCATGTCTCCAATATCCTCTCCAAACTCGGCGTTCGAGACCGCACCCGGGCCGTACTCAAGGCCTTCGAGCTGGGCATCGTCTGAGGCCAGTCCATCAAGGCATGCATGGCGGTGGCTCAGGCAATAGCCATCGGGCCCAAGACTCAAGTAACATGGCCGGTCTGAGCCATGCGGATCCGGGAGGATTGATCCGTGGGCAGCAAACCGCCGGATTGGGCGATCCATCGCAGTTCACGTGCTGGGCCGCCTGAAAACAGTGCCGGTGATCAACCAAGAGCTGGAGAGGTCCGGAATGACGCGTGTTCTCGAATTGCTGGTTTCCCTGCTGATCGTCGCCGCGCTCGTCGTCGTGGTCGGTGTGTTGTTGCCTGACCACGGGCATGTCGAGCGTTCGGTTGAGGTATCCAGCCCCGTGCGCCAGATATTCGATGCGGCCAACACCCTGCGTCGATTCCCCGAGTGGTCACCGGAACGCAGGCTCGATCCGCAGTTGCACATGAGCTATGACGGTGAGCGCAATGGGCCCGGCGCGATCGTCAACTGGAATGGCAATGAATCCGTGGGTACGGGCAAGCTGGAGATCGTCTCGTCCGACCAAGACAGCCAGGTCAAGATGGCGGTCGAAAACAACTTCACCGGAACCAACAAGTTCTACACGATCACGTTGAATCCATCCGAGAATGGCAAGACCACGAAGATTGTCTGGGCCTACGACGTCGATTACGGCTGGGATCTGAAATCCCGTTACGCAGGGCTCTACATCCACGGCAAGCCGGACGCCAACGTGCAGACGGCGGTGGCCAATTTCGCCAACATGCTGGCCTCGTTCCCGAACGTCGATTACAAGGATCAGGACATCCAGCCGATTCAGGTGACCGGTGTGCCGGTACTTTTCGTGTCGACCAAGGCGCCGCGCACGCTCGACGAAGTTGCGGATGCCACGGCTACTGCGGTTACCCAGATCGAAGAGGTCATGAAGAAGACCGGTCTCACCCAGGCCGGGCCGGTGCGCACGATCACGACCAACTGGGGTGATGAGAATTATGTGTTCGACGTGGCCATACCGGTGAGTTCAACCGAATTCACGCTGGATGGAAACAAGTACACGATCACCACGCCGGTGGTTTCCGAAACGATCGAAGACATGTCCGACTCGGAGCCTGCGCCGGAACTGAAGACGGGCGACCACGACGAGGATGGCTACCTGATTGTCGAGGGCAAGATCAAGGCCAAGGTCAGTTACAGCGGCCTTGCCCTGGTTACGGAATATGCCGGCAGCGCCGCTGCGCTTCCGCTGCTTCGCCTGCAGGAAAAGGCGTTTGCCGAAACCCACGGTTATCTCTACAGCGAGATGAACGGCGGACGGTTCTGGGATGAGATCAGCGCGACCAGTGAAGAGGGCGAGAATACCTACAAGGTCTATTTGCCAGTCGAGCCTTGATCAGATTCCTGCGATGAATCGGCAACGGGTGGGCTGCAAGGCCCGCCCGTTTTCATTTGTGCTATTCCGCCACGATGACCCCGCGACTATTGTCCTGCTCAGTCGGGCTCGATGTATTGCACCCGGGTGATCACGAAGCGGCGCAGACCCTGCGGAGTCTGCACCTCGAATTCGTCGTCGACGCGCCGCTTCAGCGCGGCACGTGCGAGTGGTGCATCGATGCTTATCCAGCCGCGCGCGGCCTCGGTTTCGTCAGCACCGACGATGCGGTAGTCATGTGTGCCGCCATCCTCGTCCTCGACCGAGAGCCATGCACCGAAGTAGACGGCAGAACGATCGGCGGGAAATTCGTGGGTCGCTCGCAGGTTCGGGATACGCTTGCTCAGGTAGCGCACGCGCCGATCGATTTCCGCCAGTTGCTTCTTCCTATAGATGTATTCGGCATTTTCGGAGCGATCACCTTCGGCTGCCGCTGCGGTCAGGGCCGCCACGACCTCCGGGCGACGCACACTCCACAGTTCATCGAGCTCGTGTTGCAGGCGTTGCAATCCGTCGGCCGTTATCAGCGCAGAAGAACTTTCTGCCGGCGGTCTCCAGCGACTCATCCAGGGTCTTGCTCAGCGGCCCTTGAAGATGCCGCCAAGCACGCCGCGCATGATCGAGCGACTGATCTGTCCGCCGGCGTTGCGGGCGGCCGATTTGGCCATTGCCTCAATCATGCCCTGACGGCGACCTGTGCCGAACAGCATGCCGCTGACCTTGTCCATGAAGCCGCCATCCGCGGCCGCCGGTGCCTTGTCCGAGGTTTTTGCGCCTGGCGCCGGAGTCGCCGAAGCGGTGGCCTCGGTGCGTGCCGAAAGCGTCTCGAAGGCCGATTCGCGGTCAATGCCCGTATCGTATTTTGCGCCGACCGGCGAGCGTGAGCGGATCGTCGCGCGCTCATCGTCGGTAATCGTGCCGATGCGGCATCCCGGGGGTGAAATCAGGGTCTGCTGAACCGGCAACGGGATGCCGTGATCCTGCAGAGTCGTAACCAGGGCTTCGCCGACGCCGAGCCGGGTGATCGCGGCGACCACGTCGACTTTCGGATTCGGCGGAAAGGTTTCCGCCGCCGCCCGCACGGCTTTCTGATCCCGAGGCGTGAATGCCCGCAAGGCATGCTGGACGCGGTTGCCGAGTTGGCCGAGAACCGTTTGTGGCACGTCGTCCGGATTCTGCGAACAGAAATAGACGCCGACTGCCTTGGAACGGATCAGGCGGACGACCTGCTCGATACGCTGGATCAATGCTGGCGGTGCATCGTCGAAGAGCAGATGCGCCTCGTCGAAGAAAAACACCAGCTTGGGCTTGTCGAGATCGCCGGCTTCGGGCAGGTTTTCGAACAATTCCGAGAGCATCCATAACAGAAAGGTCGAGTACAGCTTCGGCTTGAGAATGAGCTGGTCGGCGGCGAGGATGTTGACGATGCCGCGACCGGACATGTCCTGGCGCATGAAATCGGCCAGGTCGAGCGCCGGTTCGCCGAAGAAGTGATCGGCTCCGGCGGCCTCCAGCGAGAGCAGGCCGCGCTGGATTGCGGCGAGCGAGGCGGGGCTGATCAGACCATACTGCCTGGAGATGTCCCTGGCATTCTCCGAGGCGAAATTGAGTATTGCGCGCAAATCCTTGAGATCGAGGATCAGCAAGCCGTCGTCATCGGCGGCCTTGAAAACGACATCGAGCACGCCCTGCTGGGTATCGTTGAGTTCGAGCAGGCGACCGAGCAGATGCGGGCCCATTTCCGAAATTGTCGTTCGCACCGGATGGCCGAGCTTGCCGTAGATATCCCAGAACACGACGGGATTCGCATTCGGAGCCCAGTCAATGCCGAGTTTGTCGATACGCTCCTTCAACTTCTCGCTGCTCGCCCCGGCCTGGGCCAGACCAGCCAGATCGCCCTTCACATCGGCAAGGAAGACGGGCACGCCGAGCTTCGAGAACCCTTCGGCGAGCACCATCAGGCTGACTGATTTGCCGGTCCCCGTGGCCCCTGCGATCATCCCGTGGCGGTTGGCGTACCGGGCATGCAGCCAGACGTCCTGATCGCTCTTGCCGACTAGAATCTCGTTCACCACGGGGCTCCTTGGTCATTCGATGAAAGTTGGAGCAAGGATTGTAGTCGAGCAACCGCTTGCGCGTTGCCGCGATGCATCGTCCTCGGTTACCGTGACGTGTTTGCCAACTGGAACAAGAGCCGATGCCGCCGTTTTTCCGACTCCCCCTGATCTTGTGCACGGCCATCCTGACGGCTTGTGCCGGTGGTGCCATCAACAGCCGGCCAGCGTCGGCAGGCAAGGTTGACGAAAATGCGGTCAATGCCCTGTTTGCCCAGCTCGACAACGACAGCCAACGCTTTGAAGCCGGACTGGCCCTCGCGCGAAGCGGAGCAACCGATCGTGCCGAGGTCGAAATCAAGGCTGCACTTGATGACCTGCAAGCCAAGGCCATCCTGTGCGGTACGGTTGCCGGTTGCGACCAGGCCCGATTCTTCTCGGCCTACGATCGCCTGTTGCGTCTCGGCGTGGACGCCCCTGCGGTCGACGGTGACGAGGATTCCGAACAGATTGTCGAAGAAGACAAGACCGAGGCCGGTGAGTCCTCGCCCGTCATCGACAGTCTGCCTGCCATGAAACGCACGATCACCCTGCTCAACGGGCGGGAACTGGCCGACATCCTGACCATCAATGATGCGGTCAATGCGGGTATCGAGCAATGGCTCACCCAGTATCGGCCCAACCTCGTCACAACCTACGTCAACTACGAATTCATGCGCTATCGCATGTGGCCGGAATACCACAAGGCGGGGCTGCCCGAAGCGTTGCTGTTCGGCATGCTGGCCAAGGAATCAAATGGCCGGGTGCATGCGGTTTCGCGGGCGGGCGCCTCGGGGCCGCTGCAGTTCATGTATTCAACCGGCTTGCGCTTCGGCCTGAGCGCCCGCGACGGCTTCGACCAGCGCTTCGATCCAGCCTTGTCGGCTCGCGCCAATGCGGCCTATATCAATGAACAACTGGAAGTGTTCAATGGAAACCTGGAGCTTGTCATCGCCGCCTACAATGGCGGCGAAGGGCGTATGCGGCGCCTCGCCGCGCGCGGCGGTTCGACCAGCTTCTGGGATCCGAAAATCTATTCGATCCTGCCCGATGAAACCCGCGACTATGTGCCGATGGTGCTGGCGGCAGCCTGGTTGTTCCTGCATCCAGAGCGTTACAACCTCAAGTTTCCGCAGATCGATAATCGCCCTGGCAGCATCGAATTGACCAGCCCGGTGACGCTGACCGGGTTGAGTGTCTGCTTTGGCAGCGAAGGCGACCTCTACGACGGCTGGTTCCGTGCCTTGCGCAATCTCAATCCGGCGCTGGATCCACAAAAGATGTTGCCGGTCGGAACCCGTCTTGAGGTGCCAGTGCTGTTGCAGCAGGCCTATGCAGGTCAGTGTGCAGGCGGTCAGTGGGCGACCCTGGCCAACGATCTGAACGCGGCAACCACGGCGGTTCGGCCGAATCGCAGCGTGGCGTCGGCACCGGGGAATTCGGTGAAAACCTATACCGTGCGCCCGGGTGACAATCTGGCCGCGATCGCGCGCAAGAGCGGATGCGGGGGGGTGCAGATTCGAGAGATCGCGCGTCTGAACAACATCCACGCGCCGCACTACCGGATCAAGGCTGGTCAGAAACTGCGCCTGCCATCCTGCAGTCGCAACTGACCAAAACAGTTGCGCTCTTGAACCACCGGATGCGCAACCGCCTATCCGCTGGTGCGGGGGCGGACGAATCAATCTGGTCGCCTACCCGATCAAGCCGACGGCGCAATCCAGGTCGGCGCA
Organism: uncultured Dokdonella sp.; assembly: GCA_964390215.1. Lineage (GTDB taxonomy): Bacteria > Pseudomonadota > Gammaproteobacteria > Xanthomonadales > Rhodanobacteraceae > Dokdonella. Next base: position 38,682 of record CAYMHF010000020.1, read on the forward strand.
ATCATTGGGAAACGCAATCAGGCTGCTTGCGGGTGGTTGGCAAGCAACTGGGACATTTCGTTGGCCGGCACCGATTCCTTCAGCGTGCGCAGGGTGCGCATGACCTGACGGTGCAGTTCGCGCTGATCGGAAAACGGCGAATCCTTGGTCTCGTGGAAGGTTACTGTCAGCCACAGCGCCAGTCCGCGCAGGCGAACCTGCAGGCTGTCGGACTTCATGCGTTCATAGCCAATTGCAGTGCCGCTGCCCCATGGCGAGTATTTCTCGTCCGGCGGGGTTGCATACAGATGCGGATATTCGCACTTGGTCGCATTCGAGAACTCGCGCATTGCGAGTGCGGCAAGTTGACGCCGTGAGTTCGGCGGCAATTGCTCGAGTACCTTCTCGATTTCCTTGAACTGGCGGCGCAGCTGGACGCCGCGGGTAAGTGCAATCAAGCGGGTAATCAGTTGCATTGGTGTTCCCCCTGGTGTTCGACAGCCGCAGATGTGACGCGGAATGTAATGTTCTGACAATTCTAGTCTCTATCCGGGGGGTAAAGCTATGCCTGGTTCACAAATTTTTATAAGGTCGGCAAACCTGAATGGCTCAGCCTCCAGCGGGTGACCCGACCGAGCCGATGGGCTGTCGAACCCTCACCGCCTGCTCGGGGGCCAGCGCCGAATCGAGGGTTGGCCCCGGCGTGGGCAGCAGGACGATGACGGTCGAGCCCATGTTGAATCGGCCCAGCTCCTCGCCGCGCTCGAGCCGGATCGATCGTCCCCGGTAGTCTTGGCGCTTAACCGCCGAAGCGTAGGGGGGGATTTCGAGGTCACCCCAGACCGTCGATACACTGGAGACGAGCAGGGCGCCGACAAGGATGACGGCAAATGGCCCGCGTTCGCCCTCGAAGTGGCAGACAAGGCGCTCGTTGCGCGCAAACAGGCGTGGAATCGACTCGACCGCTTTCTGTGCAACGCTGAAAATCCGCCCCGGAACATGCGTCGTTGATATCAGGATTCCGCCCATCGGCATGTGCACGCGATGGTAGTCGCGTGGCGACAGATAGACCGTGATGAACTGGCCTTGCGCATAAACCTGGGCGGCATCCGCATCGGCAAGCAGCTCGGCCGCACTGAATTCCTGGCCCTTGGCCTGAAAGATGCGACCTCCACGAATGCTTCCGGACTGGCTGATATGGCCGTCGGCCGGGCACAGCAGGGCGTCGGGATCCGCGCTCATCGGTCGTGCGCTGGCCTTCAGTGCGCGGGTGAAGAACGCATTGAAATGCGCATAGGCATTGATGTCGGATTCGGCCGCTTCATCGAGATCGACCTTGAAACGCCGACTGATCTGGCGAATCAGCAGGTTTTTCCAGGGCACCCATGTCCAGCGCGTGGCGTGGAAGACGATGCGTGACAGCAAGCGGTGCGGAAGGATGTACTGGAGCAGGATGGATGGGGTCATCGGGACGAGTCGATCAAGGCAAGAATATCGGCGCTGACCGCGTCAGGCTGAAAGGGAGGACGGAACATGCCGGCACGGCGACCTTCAGGATCAATGATCATGGCCGAGGCGCTGTGATCGATGCTGTAGCCGCCGGACTGATCGGGCACGCGCACATAGAGAATGCCGAGCGCGCGCGTCAAACGGGTCAATTCCGCATCGGATCCGGTTGCGGCAACGAAATCCTTGTTGAAGAAAGCGACGTAGCGCGAGAGCTGCTCGGGCGTGTCGCGCTCCGGATCGACCGAGATGAAGAGGAAACGTACCGTGTCGGTCTTGCCCTGCGCGGCAAGCTTGTTCCAGACCTGCTTGAATGCCGCCAGCGTGGTCGGGCAGACATCAGGGCAGTGCGTGAAGCCGAAAAACACGATGGTCCAGTGACCGCGAAGATCATGGGCGGCAAGCGACTTGCCGTCGGCGCGCTGCAGTTGAAAGTCGGGGATTGCCAGAGCCGCCGGATACATGACCGCCGTTTTCAGATCGGGCGCCGTGGGATGTGCAAGCCATTGCGAACCCGCCCAAAGTCCGAGGGCGAGGGCGACGGCGGCGACAATGATGAGCCATGTGGCACTGATCCGGCCACGCACGCGATTGATATTCATCCGTCCAGTATAGCGGCGCCTGTGCAGGATCCCGCAGCATGTCGCCGCCGGCTGCAGTCGATGCCTGAATTGGACGGTCAAGCCGCATATACTTGCTGGCCGTTTCCGATCCAGCCAGCCATGACTGCCGAACTCGCCACGATCATCGACTTCATCCGTTACGGTGCCAGCCGCTTTGCAGCCGCCGGGCTGACCTTCGGCCACAGTTACGACAATGCGCTTGATGAGGCGACCCATCTGGTTCTGCAGACCTTGCACCTGCCGCACGATCTTTCACCGGCCTATGGTCAGGCCCACCTCATCGCCGATGAAAAAGCCGCCGTGCTCGACCTGATCGAGCGGCGCGTCAAGCAACGCACGCCGATCGCCTACCTGACCGGCAAGGCTTGGTTCGCCGGTCTCGAGTTCATCTCGGACACGCGTGCGCTGGTGCCACGCTCACCGATCGCCGAATTGATCCTTGGTGGATTCTCGCCCTGGCTCGATGACCGGGAGATCCATCGTGCCCTCGACCTGTGCACGGGCTCGGGCTGCATCGGTATCGCCATGGCCTCGCATTATCCGGATTGGCTGGTCGATCTGGTCGATATCAGCGACGACGCACTCGCGCTGGCGCGCGAAAACATCGATTACCAGAATGTCGGCGATCGCGTGCGGGCGATTGCCTCGGATCTTCTTGAGCGCGTGGGTGACGAGCGCTACGACCTGATCGTCAGCAATCCGCCGTATGTCACCGAGGACGAATACGCGGCCATGTCGGCTGAGTATGCGCACGAGCCGAAGCTCGGCCTGACCGCAGGCAAGGACGGGCTCGATCTGGCCCTGCGCATCCTCCACGATGCGGCCGAGGTGCTGACCGAAGATGGCGTGCTGATCCTGGAGGTCGGCGAGAGCGAGCGTGCCCTGGTCGAACTGTTGCCTGAGGTGCCATTCAACTGGGTCGAGTTCAATGTTGGCCAGATGGGCGTGTTCGTGATCGAGCGCAGCGATCTGGTTGAACATGCCGACGCGATCCGCGCGGCAGCGCAGCGCTGATTTCTCAATAGGGAACCGCCTCACCGTCATGTCGAGCAATGCGTTCGGAAAACTGTTCACGGTCACGACCTTCGGCGAGAGTCATGGTCCGGCGATCGGCTGCGTCATCGATGGCTGTCCGCCCGGGCTGGCGATCACCCGTGAGGATTTCCGCAACGATCTTGATCGACGTGCGACAGGTCGCTCCCGGTTTACCTCGCAACGCCATGAGGCTGACGAGGTCGAAATACTTTCGGGTACTTTTGAAGGGCTTACCACCGGAACGCCGATTGCCTTGCTGATCCGCAACACCGATCAGCGCTCGAAGGACTACGGCGAGATCCTCGACAGCTTCCGCCCGGGGCATGCGGATTACACCTACTGGCACAAATACGGCATCCGCGATCCGCGCGGTGGCGGGCGCTCCTCGGCGCGCGAGACGACCATGCGGGTTGCCGCCGGCGTGATCGCGCGCAAATGGCTGTTCGAGCACGGTCGGATTCGTGTGCGTGGCTATCTGGCGGGTATCGGCGAGCTTGTGCCACGCGCTTTCGATTGGGCGGCGGTCGAGCAGAACCCGTTCTTCTGGCCGGATCTGTCGATGCTCGGCGAGATTGAAGACCTGATCAACGCGCTGCGCAAATCGGGTGATTCGATAGGGGCAAGAGTCAATGTGGTTGCCGAAGGCGTGCCGCCGGGTTGGGGCGAGCCGGTTTACGCCAAGCTCGATGGCGACATCGCGGCGGCGCTGATGTCGATCAACGCGGTCAAGGGTGTCGAAATCGGCGATGGGTTTGCGGCCGTTGCCCAGCGCGGCAGCGTGCATCGCGATGAAATGACCCCGCAGGGTTTCCTCAGCAATCATGCCGGCGGCATCCTCGGCGGCATCAGCAGTGGCCAGGCCATCACCGCCAGTGCGGCGTTCAAGCCGACCTCGAGTCTCCTCATTCCGGGCCGCAGCGTGAACCTCGCCGGCGAGGCGGTCGCGGTGCGCACCAAAGGCCGCCACGACCCCTGCGTCGGTATCCGCGCCACACCGATCGTCGAGGCGATGCTTGCCCTCGTCCTGATCGATCATGCCTTGCGCCATCGTGCCCAATGCGGGGATGTCGGTGCGCAAGAACCATTGCTGCCCGCAGCGGCTGACACATGACCTGATGCGTTTTCGTCACTTTCATGTCCAGCCATGCTGTTGAATGATAGGCCGTTGCAACCGGTCGGCGATTCGCCACCGCGTTTATCCCGATTCGATCCACTCCCGCCCAGGTTTTCGAAATGAGTAAGAAGAGCCGTTACAAGGTGGCCATGGTCGGTGCCACCGGTGCCGTTGGTGATGCCCTGATCAGCATCCTGATCGAGCGCAATTTCCCAATCAGCGAATTCGTTGCTCTGGCCAGTGCGCGCAGTGCCGGAGAAAGCATAGCTTTCGGCGAACGCACGGTGGTTGTACAGGATCTCGCCAGTTACGATTTTGCCGGTGTGGACATTGCATTCTTCTCGGCTGGCGGCAGCGTCAGCCGCGAGCATGCGCCACGCGCCACCGCGGCGGGTGCGGTGGTCATCGACAATACCTCGGAATACCGCAACGATCCGGACATTCCGCTGGTGGTCAGCGAGGTCAATCCCGAAGCGATTGCGGGCTATGCACGGCGCGGCATCATCGCCAATCCGAATTGTTCGACCATGCAGTTGCTGGTTGCGTTGGCACCGATCCATCGTGCGGTCGGTATTGAACGCATCAATGTGGCGACCTATCAGTCGGTGTCCGGTGCCGGCCGTTCGGGTATCGAGGAACTCGGTCAACAGACCGCAGCCTTGCTCAATCTCCAGCCGGTCAAGCCACTCAAGTTCAGCGCGCAGATCGCCTTCAACGTCATCCCGCACATCGATGATTTTCAGGACAACGGCTACACGCGCGAGGAAATGAAAATGGTCTGGGAAACGCGCAAGATCCTTGGCGACGAGTCGATCCAGGTCAATCCTACGGCGGTGCGCGTGCCGGTCTTTCTCGGCCACGCCGAAGCCGTGCATGTCGAGACGCGCGACAAGATCACGGCACAGCAGGTGCGGGATTTGCTAAACAGTGCTGCGGGCGTCGAAGTTGTCGACGAACGCAAGGCCGGCGGCTATCCGACTCCGGTTGGCGATGCTGCTGGCCAGGACGCAGTATTTGTGGGTCGGATTCGCGAGGATATTTCGCATCCGCGCGGGATCGATTTGTGGGTTGTCGCGGACAATATCCGCAAAGGCGCGGCGCTAAATGCTGTTCAGGTTGGCGAACTATTGGTGAAAACGTATCTGTGATCTATAGTTACGGTTGTGTTATAAGGCATTTTCGAGCTTTGAAAAGCATCCCGGAGGATCGCTGGACAGGGCTCATCGACAACGTATTTGGGGAGCCCTGTTCATGAAACGACCGCTGCAACTGTCGCTGGCCATTGCGCTTGCGTTGGGGGCGACCAATGCGTTTGCTCTCGGATTGGGGGTAATCCAGGTCCAGTCCGGCCTCAATCAACCGCTGGTCGCGGAGATCCCTGTCATCCAGGGCTCGCCGGGCGAGGCCGATGGCCTGATCGTCCAACTGGCCACGGCCGAGGATTTCGAACGGGTCGGCATGAACCGCGCGACGATCGGGGTTCCGGTCGAATTCAGTCTTGGCAAGAATGCCCGTGGCGAACCCGTCGTAAAGGTCACCAGCAAGGAAATCGTCCGCGAGCCGTTCATCGGCCTGCTGCTGGAGGCCAACTGGCCCAAGGGTCGCTTGCTGCGCGAATACACGATACTGCTCGATCCGCCGGTGATGGCCCCGGCGGTCAAGGGTTCGAGCGCCGTCGCGGTCGCCGCCAAGGAACCGCCGCGCAGTTCGACCCAGGCCTTGCCGCCATCCAAACCATCGACTCCGCCAACCGCTCCGGCAAAACCGTCGACCGCAGCCAGCAAGCCGTTGCCGGCATCGGTAACCGCCGCTCCGCGGGCTGCCGCTGGCAGCGAATACGGGCCGGTTGCGGCCGGTGAAACGCTCGGTGAGATCGCCCGGGCCACGCGGCCCGGCGAGGCCGTGAGCATCAACCAGATGATGGTTGCCCTGCTCAAGAACAATCCGCAGGCCTTTTTCAAGGACAACATCAACGCGCTCAAGCGCGGTGCGGTGCTGCGCATCCCCTCGGCCGAGGAAATTGCAGCCGGCGGCTCGGCGCGGGAAGCGGCTGCCGCAGTGCGCTCGCAGATCGACGAATGGCGCGGCAGCGTCGGCAATACGCCGACCCTCGTTGCCGAGACCACGGCCCCGACCAGTCGCAAGTCGGCGAACGCCAGCAGTTCGACTTCCTCCGGTGAGCGCCTGGCCCTGGTGCCGCCGCGCGAAGGCAAGGCCGATCAGGGCGCTGCGGATCGCATGAGTGGCGGTCGCAGCGGCGGATCCGGTGACGCAGCCTCGAAGGCCGAGCTGGCCCGCGTGAGGGAGGCGTTGACCAGCAAGGAGCAGGAAACCAGTGAACTCAAGTCGCGGGTCAAGGATCTCGAGGACATCAAGGGCAAGAACGAGAAGCTGATCAATCTGCAGAGCACCGAACTTGCCGAGTTGCGCGACAAGCTGAAGAAGATGCAGGATGAGTCCAGCAAGGCTGCCAGCGTGGCCGCAACCAAGCCGGCCCCGGCGCCGACGTTGAGCACGGCCGTCGCGCCTGCTCCAGCCCCAGCGGCAAGCAGCAAGGCGGGCACGACGGTTACCAAAGACGATATCTGGGGTGATGCCGGTGCAACCGGCGAAAAGCCACCCGTAGTGGATTCGGCGACCAAATCGCCACCGCCGCCTGCGCCGGAGACCGTCCCATCGACAGCGCCGGATTCGACCAAGTCCGATACCCAGCCAGCGGCTACCGCCGTCGAGCCGGCCAAGCCCGCGCCGCCGAAGCCGGTTGAAGCAAAAAAGCCGGTGCCGAAACCCGAAATCGCAGCCCCCGCGGCTGAAATCGACTCCACGCCCTGGTATTTGCAGCCGTGGACACTCGGCGCCGCCGGGCTCGGTGGTCTGCTCCTCGTCGTTCTTGGTGTCCTCGGATTGCGCAAGCGCAAGCCGGTTGTCAAGGTTTCACGGCCATCCATTGCCGACACGTTCGGTGATTCGCCGGTCGCTCGCGGCCCTGCGGATGCGGGCGCTGCGGATGCCGAGGAGCAGGAGCTGATTGCCCAGGTACAGGCGGATCCGGGAAATGCCAACGCCCACCTGGAGTTGTTGAGCCTGTATTACTCCCAGGGCGCTGCTGAGAAATTCGAGGCCGGTGCCGAGGAAATGTATGCCTATGTGGCCGATCCAAATCAGGCCAGCTGGCGGGAGGTGCGCAAGATGGGCGAAGAACTTGCACCGCACAATCCGCTGTTCAGCGATCAGGATTCGATCGTGGACGACTACCCGCGGAACACCGGATCGGAGCCGTACCGATTCGACGAGCCCGAGTCGGGTGAGTCGGCTGATTTCCCGGATTTCCAGGAGTTCGACGACCAGGGCGAGCCGGAATCCGCTGTCGTTGCCGAAAACTTCGAGACGGCAAGCATGCCGGCATTCGATGTGTCCGACTTTGATCTTGGCGACACGCGGCCACCTGCTCCGGTACCTGCACCAAGCGCGGATACTTCGTTCAGCTTCGATCTGCCCCCGCTTGAGGCGGAGTCGGTTCCGGCCGGCAGCGAAGCCGAAGAATTGCCTGAGCCCATGCCACTGCCGGATTTCGACATGCCGGATACCTCGACAGTCGAAGTGCCGGCTGCCGAAGTCACCGACGACGAGTTCTTCGCCGGCGAGGATGCCATCGGTACCAAGCTCGACCTGGCCAAGGCCTATCTCGATATGGGCGATCCGGATGGAGCACGCTCGATGCTCGAGGAAGTGCTGGCCGAAGGCGCGCCGGCCCAGCAGGACGAAGCTCGCAAGCTGATCGCCGAAATCGGCTGACCCGCCTTGCCATTGCCAGTCGGAGGCCGGGATTTTCCCGGCCTCTCTGGTTTTGCGGTTCGGGCATGTCGCGCATCCTATAATCGCCGGTTCCAACCCGGTGGCGGAGACTTCGTTGCGCATCGCGCTCGGCATTGAATATGACGGCACTGATTTCCTCGGCTGGCAACGCCTGTCACACGGCCCAACCGTGCAGGGTGCGCTTGAGGATGCGCTGTCCTTTGTCGCCGATCATGCGATCGCGGTGACCTGTGCCGGTCGTACCGATTCCGGTGTGCACGCGCGTTGTCAGGTCGTGCATTTCGACAGCGATGCTGCACGCAGCGAACGAAGCTGGATGCTTGGCGCCAATTCGCGGCTGCCCTCGACGGTCGCCGTGCGCTGGGCGATCAAGGTCGACCATGCGTTCCACGCGCGTTACGGGGCGCTGGGTCGCCACTATCGCTACACGATTCTCAACCGCATCGCCCGGCCCGCCCTCGATGCGCGCTACGTGACCTGGGAGCGACAGTTGCTCGATGCCGATGCGATGCAGCGTGCCAGTCAGGCTCTCGTCGGCGAGAACGATTTCAGCGCATTCCGCACGATCGCCTGTCAGGCGCGCACGCCGTTTCGCAATGTCCATTCGATCGGCGTGCTGCGCATTGATGATCGGATCGTGATCGACATCGAGGCCAATGCGTTCCTGCATCACATGGTGCGCAACATCGTCGGTTCGTTGTTGCCGGTGGGTCGCGGCGAAAAGCCGGAAGCGTGGATTGCCGAGCTGCTTGCCGGGCGTGATCGCTGCCTGGCCGGGCCGACCGCGCCGGCATCGGGATTGTGCTTTGTCTCGCCGCTCTATCCGGCGGGATCCGGGCTGCCTGCCGAGGTCTGTCGATGAATCGGGTGCGCACCAAATTCTGCGGCATTACCCGCGCCGAGGATGCGCGGTTCGCCGCGGAAATTGGCGTGGACGCGCTCGGTTTCGTGTTCACGCCGAAGAGCCGGCGTTTCATGGAGCCCGGGGCTGCCGCCAGGATCATGCGCGAGCTTGCGCCGTTCGTGACCACGGTGGCCTTGTTCATGGATGACGAGCCGGCCTGGATCAGGCAGGTGGTCTCGATGACGCGCCCGCAGCTCCTGCAATTCCACGGCAACGAGAACCTCGCCGATTGCACCGGGCACGGAGTGCCCTATCTGAAGGCGGTGCCGATGGCGACGATCACGGATGTGGCAAGCTATGCGGCCGGGTTTCCCGGCGCGGCGGGCTTTCTGCTTGATGCACACGCCAGCGGCGAACCGGGTGGTCGGGGCGCACGCTTTGATTGGTCGAAGCGGCCAAGGCTCGATTGCCCGCTGATACTCGCGGGTGGTCTTGATGCGGACAATGTCGGCGAAGCCATCCGTCGCATGCAGCCGTTTGCGGTGGATGTTTCGAGCGGCATCGAATCGGCGCCCGGGATCAAGGATGCAACGCGCATGCAGGCCTTCATTGACGCCGTGCGCAGTAACGAACACGAATGAGCAAGCAACGAGCATGAACAAACCGATTCCCGTCAGCGACTTTCACGCCTATCCGGATGCGCACGGGCGCTTCGCGAACTACGGTGGCATCTTCATGCCGGAAACCCTGATGCCGCCGCTGGAGGAATTGACGACGGCCTATCTGGCCATGCGCGAGGATCCCGAATTTATCGCCGAGTTCGAGCGGGATCTGAAGTATTACGTCGGCCGGCCATCGCCGATCTATCACGCCGAACGTCTGTCGATGAAGATCGGTGGTGCGCAGATCCTGCTCAAGCGCGAGGATCTCAATCACACCGGCGCGCACAAGATCAACAACACGATTGGCCAGGCCCTGGTTGCACGACGCATGGGCAAGCGCCGCATCATCGCCGAAACCGGCGCCGGTCAGCACGGTGTGGCCACGGCCACGGTGTGCGCACGGTTCGGCCTCGACTGCATCGTCTACATGGGCGCGGTCGATATCGAGCGGCAGAAGATCAATGTCTATCGGATGAAGCTGCTCGGCGCCAAGGTGGTGCCCGTTGTTTCCGGGTCGAAGACCCTCAAGGACGCGCTCAACGAGGCGATGCGCGACTGGGTGACGAATGTCGCCGATACCTTCTACATCATCGGCACGGTCGCCGGCCCGCATCCGTATCCGATGATGGTGCGTGATTTCAACGCCGTGGTCGGCCGCGAGGCGCGTGCGCAGATGCTTGAGCAATATGGACGCCTGCCGGATGTGCTGACCGCTTGTGTTGGCGGCGGCTCGAATGCGATCGGCCTGTTTCATGCCTTCCTCAACGACCCAGAGGTGGCCATGGTCGGTGCGGAAGCGGCCGGGGACGGCATTGCGAGCGGTCGCCATGCGGCGTCGCTCAGTGCCGGACGTCCCGGTGTCCTGCATGGCAATCGCACCTATGTGATCTGCGACGACAACGGCCAGATCACTGAAACCCATTCGATCTCGGCCGGACTCGACTACCCTGGCGTTGGCCCCGAACATGCCTTTCTCAAGGACAGTGGCCGTGCGCGCTATGTCGGCATCACTGATGACGAGGCGCTTGCCGCGTTCCACGAGCTCGCGCGTACCGAGGGCATCCTCGCCGCACTCGAATCGAGCCATGCCGTGGCCCAGGCGATCAAGCTCGCTCGCGAGTTGCCAAAGGATCAGTTGATCCTGTGCAACCTGTCCGGACGTGGCGACAAGGATGTGCACACGATCGCGGCGCGCGAGGGCATCGAGCTGTGAGTCATCGCATCGATCAACGCTTCGCCGATCTCAAGCAAGCCGGGCGCAAGGGCCTGATTCCGTTCATGACCGCGGGTGATCCGATGCCGGAGGCGACGGTCAGCATCATGCATGCGCTGGTCGCGGCCGGAGCCGACCTGATCGAGCTCGGCGTGCCGTACTCCGATCCGGTTGCCGATGGGCCGATCATCCAGCATTCGAGTGAGCGCGCCATCGAGCGCGGGGTCGGTATCAAGCAAATCCTTGCCTGGGTCAGCGAATTTCGTCAGATCGATTCGACCACGCCGATCGTCCTGATGGGCTATTTGAACCCGATCGAAATCTACGGCTATGCGCGTTTTGCCGAGCAGGCGAGTGCCGCAGGTGTCGACGGCGTGCTGATTGTCGATGTACCGGTCGAGGAGGCCGAGGCGGTTGCGCCCTTGCGCGAAAAAGGCCTGCGCGAAATCTTTCTCGTCGCGCCAACCACGACCGACCGTCGTCTTGCGGCGATTCGCGCTCGAGCCGAGGGGTTCATCTACTACGTTTCGTTTGCCGGCATCACCGGCGCCAGTCAACTCGATACGGCCGCGGTGCGCGCGCGCGTCGAGCACATCAAGCAGGGCGGTTCCATTCCGGTCGCGGTCGGTTTTGGCGTGCGCGATGCGACTAACGCGGTCAAGCTGGCCGAAAGTGCCGATGCGGTCGTTATCGGCAGCGCCCTGGTCGCACAACTCGCGGCAACGACCGATCGCGATTCGGCCGTCGCAGCGGTGCATGCATTCCTCGCGCCGATCCGCGCAGCGCTCGATCAGGCCTTTCGACGATAAAGTGACACCCAGACAACGATCGCGCAGTGATCCTCTCATCGGTCGCATGCGCGGGGAAAGCGGAGACAGCACAACATGAACTGGTTGCAGAAATTGATGGCCCCACGCATTCGAACCATGGGTACGGGCAAGGGCAAGGTTCCCGAAGGCCTGTGGGAGAAATGCGACGGCTGTGGTGCCGTCCTTTATGGCCCCGAGCTCGAGAATAATCTGATGGTCTGCCCGCAATGCAGTCATCACCACAAGATTCGTGCACGCAAGAGACTGCTGGCCCTGTTCGATGCCGGCAGCAGCGAGGAAGTCTTCGGCAATCTCGAACCCCTCGATCCGCTCAAGTTCCGCGATTCGAAGAAATACAAGGATCGTATCGTCGCTTCGCAGAAATCGACCGGCGAGAAGGATGCCATGGTCGCCATGCAGGGCCGCCTGAAGAACCGGCCACTGGTTGCCTGCGCGTTCGATTTCGCCTTCATGGGCGGATCGATGGGCTCAGTGGTCGGCGAGAAGTTCACGCGCTGTGCCGAGCTCGCCCTGGCCGAACGCAAGCCGATGGTCTGTTTCAGTGCGACCGGCGGCGCGCGCATGCAGGAAGGCCTGTTCTCGTTGATGCAGATGGCCAAGACCGCAGCTGCGCTTGGACGCCTGCGCGCGGCGGGTCTGCCGTTCATTTCGGTGTTGACCGATCCGACCACGGGCGGCGTCTCGGCGAGTTTCGCCATGCTTGGCGACATCATCATCGCCGAGCCCAAGGCACAGATTGGTTTTGCCGGCGCACGCGTGATCGAACAGACCGTGCGCGAATCGCTGCCGGAAGGTTTCCAGCGTTCCGAATTCCTGCTCGATCACGGTGCGATCGACATGATCGTCGACCGCCGCGCCTTGCGCGACAAGCTCGCCGACCTGTTCGGCTTGATGATGCGCCAGTCTAGGGCGGCATAGTGGAAATCGGAGCCGTTTGGCTGTTGAAAAAAGGGATTCGGCGTATTTTGTAGGTGCCCGTTCACGGGCGAGCATGCGCTCCACAGCGCAAGAATCATCGCCCCTGAAGTGGCTCCCGCATGATGTGCGAAGCGGTAGCGCTTTGAGCGCTCACCGCACTTAGCCCAGATTGAGGAAGTCCGCACTGCAGATGAAGCGCACCGCGTCGAGGCGCGGTGCGGCTTGCGGGATTGCCGTGCGCAGGGCTTCCAATTCAGCGTCGATCGCCTCGATCTCCTCGGCACGCACAGCCGGATTGACGCGGGCCAGCGCGACCAATCGCACATGTTCGCCACCGAGCTCGCGTTCGATTGCGCTCAGTGCCGCGCCGATTTCGATCTGGGCGCGCTCGCGGGCCAGTGTTTCGGCATGTGCCAGCATCGGCTTGACCAGCTTGGTCAGCAATTTGCGGTAGCGCGAATACTCGATTGCGCGTTCCGCCGAGCGCTTCACGCTTTCGGCGCCAGGCTGGTACTCATGGCGTGGCAGCAGGCGCGTATCGACTACGATCCGGATCGGCACGGGTGGCAGGTAGCGCTCGACGGCCAGATTCCGGTCTGCGATGCAGGTCAGCACAAAGACGCATTCGAGCAAGGCGCTTCGACCCGGCAGGGCATCATCGACAAGGAAGGACGCATTGCCATGTTCGCCTTCGAGCAGCAAGTCGATCGCGCCGCTGACCATCGGATGATCCATGCGCAGCAGGGGCAGATCTTCGCGAGCCAATGCGATGCGGCGATCGAAGGTGATCTGTTGCGGGCCGTCCTTGAGGCCCGGAAAGCCATCGGTGCTCAGGTATTCCGGATCAAGCACCACGGTTCGCGGGCCGAGTTCCTCGTTCTCGATGCCGAACTGCTCGAACAGGCGCAGGATGAATTCGTCGTTGCCGGTATTGGCATCGGCGTCGACAAGGGCGCGGCGCAGACGATCAGCATGGCTCTGGCGCGCACTGGCCAGTTCAAGCAGCCGATCCCGACCGCTGTTGACCAGGGCCGACAATTCCTCGTGGCTGGCGCGGGTTTCGCCGATCAGGGCATCGAGCTCCGAATCCGCATCTTCGCCGCCGTGGGCATGTTGCTCGGCCAGCTCGACGAGGCGCTGGCCATAGCGCTTGAGCAACTCGCGACCATCGGACGGACTGCTGCGGAATGCATCGAGACCGAGATCGAACCAGCGCATCAATGCGTGCTGCGCGGTGCCTGAAAAGGCGCAGGCATGGATGAGGATGTCGTGTTTCTGGCCGATGCGATCGAGGCGACCGATACGTTGTTCGAGCAGGTCCGGATCGAGCGGCAGATCCCACAGCACGAGGTGGTGGGCGAACTGGAAATTGCGTCCTTCCGATCCGATCTCCGAGCACAACAGCAGGCGCGCACCTTCCTCGTCGGCGAACCAGGCCGCATTGCGATCGCGCTGCAGCAGGCTCATGCCTTCGTGAAAGCGTGCGACCTTGATCCCGCTGCGCATGCGCAGGATTTCCTCCAGTGCAAGCACCTTGGCCTGGCTGCGGCAGATCAGCAGGAATTTCTCCGCCGCGAGCTGGTCGATCATGCCGAGCAGCCAGCCCAGGCGCGGATCGTTCGCGTATGGCAGCTCGATCTCGGGCGCCGTTGTCTGCAGGTCAGCGTGGAATTCGGCCAGCAGGTGCTGACGTTGCGCATCGTCGAGTTCGCTGCCATCCAGGGTGACCAGCTTCGGCAGGCGATGGGGGAAGCCGCCAACCTGGACGCGGCGGTTGCGGAACATGACCCGGCCGGTTCCGTGGCGATCGATCAAGGCGTCAAGCAGGGTGTTCGCACCCGCCGCATCGAGTGGGCTGGCGAGCAAGGCGGTCAATTGTTCATCATCGCCGAAACGGTCTGACAGCAGCTTGCAGTCGCCAACCGACAGCGATTCACCCTCATCGAGTTTGTCGGTGATTTCCGACAGCTTCGAATAGCCCTCGGCTTCGGCGACATAACTGTCGAGATCGTGATAGCGCGCCGGATCGAGCAGACGCAGACGCGCGAAGTGGCCGCTGCGACCGAGTTGCTCGGGCGTTGCCGTGAGCAGGATCAGCCCCGGCGTGCGCGAAGCGAGGGTCTCGACCAGGCTGTATTCGGTGCTTGCCGATTCCGGCGTCCAGGCCAGGTGGTGTGCCTCGTCGACGATGACCAGATCCCAGTCGGCTTCGACGACCTGGGCGGAGCGTTTGTCCGAGCCGCTGAGAAAACCAATACTGGCCATGATCAGTTGTTCATCCTGGAACGGGTTGCGCGTCGGATCGCTGGTCTCGATCGATTCACAACGCTCTTCGTCGAACAACGAGAACTGCAGGTTGAACCGGCGCAGCAGTTCGACAAACCACTGGTAGACGAGGGTTTCCGGAAGCAATACGAGGACCCTACCGACGCGACCGCTGGCGAGCAGGCGGGCGAGAATCATGCCCGCCTCGATGGTCTTGCCAAGACCGACTTCATCGGCGAGCAGGATACGCAGCGGCTGTCGCGCTGCGGCAATTTCAGCCACGCGCAATTGGTGCGGTATCAGGTCGATACGTGCCGATTCGAGGCCCCAGGCCGGCGAGCGCAAGGCATCGGCACGACGCAGCAGCGCCTCCTGGCGGAAATCGAAACGATCGGCGCGATCGACCCGACCCGAGACCAGGCGCTCGTCGGCGCGCGAAATCGCCTGGCTGTCATCGAGCTCGGCTTCGTTGAGGGTCTTGCCGCCACCGTGATAGACGAGCAGGCCGTCTTCTTCGTCAACCCGCTCTATGACGAAACTGATGCCCTTGCCGCTGACCTTCTGGCCGGCGCGGAACTCGGCACGTGCGATGGGGGCGCTGTGCACCGCATACTGGCGCAACACCCCGGCCGTGGCATACAGAAGCTGGACGCTGCGTCCTTCGATCCGGATCAGGGTGCCAAGGCCGAGCTCAGGCTCGGCATTCGAGATATAGCGTTGACCGGGAACCAAAGCCATCAGAATTCGGAGTTCTTCAAGAGGGTCGGCGATTATCCCCTGTCAGGCCGCAGGCATAAACACGATTCGCAGGATTTTCGGCAATTGGCAGTGGCAATCGCCGTTCCAAACAGAAAATCCGGGCTTGGGGGCGGTTCAATTCCATCGCTGAAAATGGCTTGCCAGCCGGCCAGGCGACAAATTCACGCGTCCCCCATTCGCTGTGGGCGTCGCGGTCTGGATGCGGGCGGCGATGAAGGCATGGTCGCCGGCATCATTGACATCGGACGCGCCACTGAAGATCGGTCAGGAAGCCGGACTTTCGATATGCATTCCAATGCGGCCCAGGCCGAGATCGGTGTCAATGGCATCTTCCTTGCCGTTGACCCGGGTCAAGGTCGTGCCATCGCCGAGATGGATCGCTTGGCCGTTCGCGTCTCGTAGGCGAAACGCGAAAAGACCATGGTTGTTCATCGCCGGTGCAAATGATTCGATCTCGCGGGTCGTGCCAGGCGCGTTCGGATGCCCTCAATCCTTCATGGATCGTCGCTTGGATTGGCGCCGAATTCACGCACAGGTTTGCAGCCCGGGTCAGCGACCAATCCGACGATCAAGCCATTCGATGATCTCGCGTTGCAATGCACCCGGCGCAAGTTCGAGGCTCTGTACGCAGACAAAGGCGGCCCTGCTGTCGCTGTCGGCCCTGGCCATTTTCAAGCGCACGCGGGCTGACAGTTGCTCGCTCGGCTTGAGCTGAACAACGTGCAGGCTGTTGTCGACGATGGCGCCACCGCGCAGGAATTCGAGATGGGTGGCGACGGCTTCGGTCTTGAATTGTTCGTTCGAACGCAGGCGGTAGCTGCAATTGCTCTCCAGCAGGTTCGGATGTTTGGTAAAGAACGCCTGCAGGGTTGATCGGCGCATGGGGTAGGGATTGTGATAAAGCCGGTAGTAGCGATCGTCAAACCCCGCGATGCGTGCGCTGAGCTGCTGGGATTCGAGGTTTCCGACTTTCTCTTCGCGTGAGCCGCGCAGGCGCTTTAGGACACTGAGCAGGCGGCTGGCCCGGGTTTTGCCGGACTGCATGCGCCAAAGCCCGCGCTGGACGACCTTGCCGTCGCGAAAGAAGTCCTCCGGTTTCACATCGCCGAGCAGGAACATGTCGTCGTTGAAGTAGACGAAATTCTCAGCCAGGTCTTCGATGCGCCAGAGCATCGTGATGATCGAGCGGCTGTTGAAGGTCGGCAGGTATTGGCCGAAGCCGGCGAAAATCTGGCGATGGTCGACGAGGTTGAAGCGATCGGCGTATCCGCTGGCGCGGAGTTGTTCGAGGATGGCCGGAATCTGGCCATCCACGACAATATGGATTTTACGAAACCACGGTGCAAAACGAAGAATCGAACGGATGCACCAGTCGATTTCGCCAGCATCGTTGAATCGGGTTCGGTCGGCGCTGGCGGGGCGTGACTTGCCGGATCGGGCGAGCCAGGCATCGAGTTTGGCCCGATGAACGGGGTCGGCGCCGTTGACCCATGTGATCACGGCATCGATCGTCATGGGCGCCTTTTCGAGACCTGCGACGGCGAGCTGTTGGTCGAAAGAGAATTGGGCCGCTTCACGGATTCCGAATCCTGTGCTCGATATGTGATCGTCGAGGTCGGCCAGGACACGGCTGGATCAATCCTCGCTGAAAGCCCGCCCGCCGGATTCGGCGGGCGGGTGCAGCAAGTGTTACCAGATTTTCACCTGACTGTCGCCATCCCGAACCATGGCGTCGCCGCTCCTGCAGTCGAAGGCCTTGGCGAATGCCGGCAAGTTCGACGGCGCACCGATTGCGCGGTACGTAGTTGGCGAGTGCGGGTCGGTGTTTAGCAGCACTTCCAGGCGTTTGTCGCGGGTATTGCCACGCCAGATGCGCGCCCAGTTGAGAAAGAAGCGCTGGTCTTGCGTGTAACCATCGATCTTTTCGCCGGCTTCGGCAGGATTCCTGGCCAAGGCGACCTGCAGGGCATCGTAGGCGATCGCCAGACCGCCGAGATCGGCAATGTTTTCGCCCAGCGTGAGTTGGCCGTTGATGTGCTTGCCCGGTAGTGGCTCGTAGCCATTGAACTGTTCGACCAGCTTGGCCGTACGCGCCTCGAAGGCCTTCTTGTCATCGTCGGTCCACCAGTTCGTGTTGTTGCCCTGGGCGTCGAACTGGCTGCCTTGATCATCGAAGCCATGGCTGGCTTCGTGGCCGATCACGCCACCAATGCCGCCGTAGTTGATCGCATCGTCGGCCTTGGCGTCGAAGAACGGCGGTTGCAGGATCGCGGCCGGGAAGTTGATCGTGTTGTCGGTCGGGTTGTAATAAGCGTTGACCGTCTGCGGGGTCATGCCCCAATCCTTGCGATCGGTCGGTTTGCCGATCTTGGCGATGTCATAGTCGTGGTTGAACTGGGTCGCGGCGGCGACATCGGCGAAATAGCTGTCGCCGGTCAGGGTCAGGCCCGACCAGTCACGCCACTTTTCCGGATAGCCGATCTTCGGCAGAAAGGTCGACCACTTTTCGAGCGCCTTGGCCCTGGTCGTGTCACTCATCCAGTCGAGTTTCTCGATGCGGGCCTTGAGCGCGGCCTGCACGTTGTCGACAAGTTCCTGGGCGCGGGCCTTGGATTCGGGTGGGAAGGCCTTGGCCACGTAGAGTTCGCCGAGCGCCATGCCGAGCTGGTTGTTGACCGTGCCGAGCACGCGCTTCCAGCGTGGTTCGTTTTCCTTCTGGCCATTCAGGATTTGCTTGTGGAAGGCGAAATTCTCCTGCTGGAACGGTGCCGACAGGTATGGCGAAGCGCCATCGGCGTACTGGTAGCGCAGGTAGGCCTGCCAGTCAGCCACTTTCCTGGTCAGCATCCTGTCGACTTCGGCAAAGAACTTCGGCTGCGACAGCGAGAAGCCATCCGTCACCTCAGCCTTCTGTGCGCTGAAAAATGCATTCCAGTCAAAATGCGGCGTGACCTTGTTGGCTTCGGCCACGCTGACGAAGTGATACTGGTTTTCCGGCTTGCGCAGTTCGACCGGAGCCAGTGAGGCCTTGGCCAGTCGCGTCTCGAAGGCGAGCACGGCAGCGGCCTGCTTTCTTGCCGTCGCCGCCTCGACGCCGATCAGCTCGAGCACCCTGGCGATGTGCGCGACGTAGGCGTCGCGCAACTCGGCGTGCTCGGGCTTTCCGT
This sequence comes from uncultured Dokdonella sp., assembly GCA_964390215.1. Lineage (GTDB taxonomy): Bacteria > Pseudomonadota > Gammaproteobacteria > Xanthomonadales > Rhodanobacteraceae > Dokdonella. The sequence goes on from CAYMHF010000020.1 coordinate 57,413, forward strand.
AATAATCGGGTGTCGGCAGGCCGAGGCCGCCCTGGAAGGCATACGCGATCTTGCGACTGGAATCCTTGAAATCTGCTTCCGCGCCGAAAGCGAACAGGCTGCCCTGACCGCGCGAGAAGCTGTCGTTTAGATAGGCGACGACGTCCTTGCTCGACTTGATCGCATCGATCCTGGCCAGTTCCGGCTTGATCGGTTCGTAGCCCAGTGCATCGATGGCGGCTTCATCCATGCCGGCCTTGTACAGGGTGCCAATCTTCTGCTTGATCGAACCGGGTGCGGCATCCAGCCTGGCCGCATCCTCGACGATCTCGTGCTGGGTATTCAGGCTGGTTTCGCGCAACTGGTCGAACGCGCCCCAGCGAGTCTTGTCATCCGGGATTGGATTGGCGGCAAGCCACTTGCTGTTGACGTAGCCGTTGAAATCGGTGCAGGCACTGATGTTGGGGTCGATCTCGCTGGTGTCAAAGGCGACATGCTTCGGCGTTTCGGCAACCGTGGCGGGCGTGGCCGGAGCGGTTTGTGCGCCTGCTTCGGTTGTGTGTTCCTTCTGCCCGCACGCGCTCAGCGCGAGCGAGATGCCAAGTGCGATGGCCAACGGTTTCAGCATATCGATCTTCATGTGTACTCCTGTCAGGTATGGGTGCGGGGCACATGCCGCAGCGCAAGCAATGCTCATTGCGGAGGAGGGAAGAGCCCCGCCAGTGGGTCTGATTCGAGGTGTCAGCCGATAATGATAGGCAGGCCGAGAGACGATTGTCAGTGTCGAAGGTCATTCCCGCCAGGGCTGTTCCATTGCGCGACGAAAGGCAGGGTGTCGGCGCCGACCGCGCCGGCCGAGAGCAGGAAGGCCATGGCCTGGTCGACGCTCCAGTCGGTGGCCGTCAGCTGCTCGACAGGCAGGATTTCAAGGTAGCCGCCGGTCGGGTTCGGTGTCGTCGGCACATAGACTGCCGCGAGATCGCGGCCACCGGCATCCCGGAACACGCGGGTGACGAAGCCGATCGATTTCATTTCCGGTGAGGGAAAATTGATCAACACGACACGTTGGGTGCCACTCGGCTTGTTTTGCAGAACCGACATCAGTTTTTTCGTGCCGCCATAGATCGAATGCACGATTGGAATTCGCTCGATCAGGCTTTCCATGCCGTCGATCAGGCGTCGGCCGATCACGAAATTGGCGGCGAAGCCGGCCAGGTAAAGCGACACGAGGGTGATGACGACCGCAAGCAACGAGATCAACCATGGCTGGCCCAGCACCTGACCAGTCGCGGGCCAGGTGCTGCCGAGAGCCGAGATGAGTCCGGCCACCAGCGGTGCACTGACTTCCGAGAGCAGGCCGAACACGAACTTGAACACCATCCAGGTCAGCCACAGCGGCACAAAGGTGAGCAGGCCGGTAATCAGGTAACGCTTGATATAGAACTGGCGTCTGGCCATGTCGATTCCGCGTCGTGGTGCGTGATTATCGCGCCTATCGGGCGGGGCGGCCAGAACACCGCCCCGTATGCGATACGGGCGAAGCGCCGGGCGCGGGCCCGTTGCAGGTTGGTTGCACATGGCACGCGCCGACGACTCGTGGCAGTCTGGCTGTCACCAATGAGCATCGTTTTCGGGGGCAGTCAGTCATGGCGGTCGAGCACAGCCCGTTGATTCCGTCACGATCGCCGCCAAGCGGCGACGCATTTCCGCTCGGTCCGGAGCTCGTGCCAAGGCCTTTCGTGGTTGCCACGATGGGCTTGCCCGGCGCGGGCAAGAGTGTGGTGGCGAAAGCGATCGAAAATCAGCTTGGCTTGAGACGGATCTGTCGTGACCAGATCCGTGCGGCGATGTTTCCGCAATGCAGGTACACCTTTCTCGAAAAGCGTGCGGCTTATCGCAGCCTGCTGCTCGCGCTCGAGATCAACTGCATGCTCGGCGTCGGCAGCGTCATCGACGGCATGACCTTTTCGCGCCGCCACGAGCTTGATCGTGTCGCCGAAGTGGCGGCGCGACACGCCATCGTGACAATCCCGCTGCTGATCGAATGTCCGCCCGAACTGGCGCGCTCGCGGGTTGCCCGCGACCTGGCCGCGAACCGGCACATGGCTGCCGATCGCACGCCGGAAACGGTCAATGACGTCATCGCCCGGCGTGAGCCGGCACCCGAGGGCACCCTGATTGTCGATGGAACCCTGGCCGAGGCGGAAATGTGCAGGGCGGCAATTGCGGCGATCCGCGACAGCATCGCCGCAGCCATTGCATCCGGTGGCTGAGCCCTGGGCTCCTGCATGCGGCGGATTGTTTGCCGGATACCAGCGATAATGCCGCGATGACCGACATCCTGCTTGCGACCTTGAATGCCCGCTACGCGCACGCCTCGCTCGGATTGCGCTATCTGCGCGCCAACCTCGGCGAGTGGCGCGACTCCTCGGCGATCCGCGAATTCGTGATTGGCCAGAAGACCGAGGAAATAGCCGAAAAGCTGCTCGCCGACGGGCCACGGGTGATCGGTATCGGTGTGTATATCTGGAATGTCGAGGAATCGACGCGTCTCGTTGCCCAGCTCAAGACGCTGGCACCCGAGGTCGTCATCGTGCTCGGTGGACCCGAGGTCAGTCACGAGGTCGATCAGCAAAGGATCTGTGCGCTCGCCGACTATGTGGTCACGGGCTGGGGCGATGTCAGTTTCGCCAGCCTCGTGCGCGACTTGATGGCCGGCAGCCGGCCTGCGCAGAAGGTCATAACAGGTGTGCAGGCTCCTCTGCCTGCGCTCGCGTCGCCTTATGCCGAATACACCGAGGAGGATGTGCGTCAGCGCAATCTGTATGTCGAGGCGTCGCGTGGCTGTCCGTTCAAATGCGAGTTTTGCCTGTCAGCGCTCGACAAGACCGCCTGGGCGTTTCCGCTCGATCGGTTCCTCGCTGATCTCGACGCGCTTCATGCGCTCGGTGCACGCCGGTTCAAGTTCGTCGATCGAACCTTCAATCTCAAGGTTGATACCTCGCGGGCCATTCTCGATTTCTTTCTGGGCAAGCTGGCGATTGCCCCTGAAGATCCGGTATTCGTGCATCTGGAGCTGATCCCCGATCATTTGCCCGAGCGCCTCAAGGAGAAGATTGTCCTGTTTCCGGAGGGCACTCTGCAGTTCGAGATCGGTATCCAGAGCTTCGATCCGGTCGTCCAGGCTCGGGTTTCACGTCGGCAGAAGAATGACGTCGCCGCAGCGAATATCGAGTGGCTGCGCAGGCAAACGCATGCCCACCTGCACGTGGATCTGATCGCCGGCCTGCCTGGCGAGGACATCAACGGATTTGCCGCTGGATTCGATCGGCTCGTCGGGCTTGCCCCGCACGAAATCCAGTTCGGTATCCTCAAGCGCCTGCGTGGCGCACCGATCTCGCGGCATACGATCGAATACGGAATGCGCTTCAACCTGAGGTTTCCCCACAAATACGTCTTGATAATCATATAGTTGCCGGCTATTG
>CAYMHF010000021.1:0-52936 GCA_964390215.1 uncultured Dokdonella sp.
GAACCGCACAGACGGATTCGCAGCCCGGCCGAGTAAAGTCCGACAGGCTGCTAGTTATTTGTGGGGCGCCACACTAGCCCTGTTCCATCCGGCTGGTACGCCGATCGCCAGCAGCGGCTGCTGCCAGCGATCGGCGCCGTCACGCTACTGCGTTGGATCGATCACCACTCAATCGAAGCCATTCGCGAAGATGCGATCGAAGCAGCCGGTCACGCGGACATCGTCGATCGCCAGTCCCTGGAAAACAACCGTGCTATCGCTGTCCAGATGGAAGCGCAATTCCGTATTGCGCCCGGCCAGGCTGTCGGCGCGCGCCGACTTTCGTGCCCAACCAGCGCTTCCACCGATGTTCACCGCTGGGCTGCCAACGTTCGTGGTCATCGTTGCGTCCAGGAAGTCGAACAGTCGAACCGGATCAGCGCCACCAACCTTTTGCAGATCGACAGAGGCGTGATCGAAGCTTGCACTCTCGATCTGGAACCGCTGGGCCCAGCTGACGATGATCGGCGGGCCGAGGCCGTCAAGGTTGATGTTCGGCGAAATCAGATCCTGGTTGGACGAGATGTCGTAGGTATTGTCGAGGTCGGTCTTCCAGCAACCGGTACCGCTATTGCAGCCGATGAATGCGGCCAGCGGATTGGTGGTCGTGGTTGCTGGAGAATTCGGCGTTCCGTACTCCCATTCGTCGGCCGTTCCGCCATGCGTGAATCCTCCTCCGCTGGCCTCGAAGTCGGTTGAAAAGGCGGTAGTGAACGTGGTGCCGGGCGGACAACTCGGTGGCGGCGGCATTTCGCAGATCCGCAAACTCCAGCTCGTCAGCGTACCGCCGCTGGTATTGGTCAGGTCGTCGCGCAGGTCGAGGGTCCAGACGCCACCGGCATCCTCGCCATCGAACCAGCTCAGGCGATAGTTCGGTTCAGGCTTCAGGACGAGGGGCTTGAGCACCGAGAAGACAAATGGCGCAGCGGCTTCATCGTCAAGGATGATGTCCAACATGCTCTGGCCGCCGGTCGCTGTCGCGCCGATGTCATTGAACAGGCCGTTGTCGTTGCCGGCAGGTGATCGCAGATTGGCGTCAATATCGGCCATCAGGGCATGGTCGAGGACGATCGAAACGTCAAGATCGGCAATGCGCGGGTTGCCGGGAACCGTGATCGTCGAACTGGTCAGTCCGGCACTTGGACCGATTGTTTGCGGCACGTCGGTGCTTGTGTAGACGGTGCAATTGACGCCCTCTGTGGCCGCCGGATGCACGCTGACGCTGAGGGTGTAGGTGGCGGTGGGACCGCCGGTCGCGGCCGTGGCCGAATCGACGAAGGCGTAGTATGTGCCGGCCGATTTCACCGTCATGAAGAACGCTTCGGAAAGCGGGTTGGCGACCGAACCGGTGCTGCCATCGTCAACCACCAGGATCTGGTTGTTGGCATCGCCGAACAGGCCCAGGCCGAGGCGGCCGTTCCATTGCACATCATCGCGCTCGGGGTCGAGATCGAGCGACAGAAATACCGTATCGCCGGCGTTTAGGCTAAAGCTGTACCAGTCTTGCTCGGTCGCCAGCGCGGGATCGCGCGAGCCGCTGACCCAGCCGCTGGCGGGCAATGGATTGGCCGTTGCCGGCCCGTCGTTGGGTTCGACTTCCGGCGTCGGCGCGTCGCTCTGCAGCCGGAAGTGCAATTCGTACGGGCGCAGGGTTGAGGTCGCACTGAAGTGCTTGACCTGCAAAAAGTAGGTGCCTGTGGATGTCAGTTTGGTGCCGGCAATCGACGAAGACAGGCCGCCCAGGGTGCCATCGTCCTCATCGAACTCGACGAGCGAAGTGCCATCGGGTGCAAATATGCGCAACTGGCTATCGGTCGAGCCACTCGAAGAGAAGCTCGTCATGACCGCCGCAAAGACGTGATCGCCAGCGACCCCGGAAAACGAATACCAGTCGATGTCCCCGTTAGGAAATACCGTGCCGCGGGCAACGACATTGGGGCTTCCCAGGGGTGTCGCCTGGGACGAGAGATCGTTTGGTTCGATCTCCTCGACATAGCCCTGCCCGAGCACGGCAGACGGCGCGTATGCCGCAGCTGGCAGGGCTGGTGAGGGCATCTTGCTTTCGCTGGCAAAGCCCTTGATCTCGGTATCCGCAACCGAAATTGCATTTATCTGTATCGGGGCTGCCGAATTTCCGGCTGCCGACAGCCCGGCCAGCTCCAGCGAATGTTTCACGTGATACCCGGCCGCGTTGGCTGGTGCGGCATTCGCTTCTGTATGACCCGCACAGAGCAAGGTTACAGATACCAGAAAAGCACAGGTCTTCCAGCAGAGATGTACACTTTTCAAACACGGATTCAGAACGGGGTCTGCGACCATTTCGTTTCTCCTATCACGTTGAGCAACCCAATCCGCCCGATGCCATCAACTGGCATGACCGGAAGCCATTTGGCAACTGCGTGCCTGATGCTCAAGAAGAAAGCGGTTTACAAAAAGTCCTGGCGCGTGGGTGCGAGTACGCATCTGGATGCACCAATACACGCCACCGAACCCCATCAGTAACGCAGGCAGCTCCACCTCGCATCGCGCCCTGAACCAACCCCCGCTGTGGCCCAATGCTGACTGCAAATTAGTCCGAAGCGGCGCACGTGTCGAGCGACTTTGTCAAACGGGTGCTGTGCCGCTATGGCCAGAGCGAGCGGATGGCGGCAATCCCCTGGAAACCGTGCTCCTGTGCCGTGCGCTGGTCGTTGCCGTCGAGTCCGCCGAGTGCGTACACCGGGAACGCAACCTCGGCTAGAAGAAGCGCTGCGCGTGTCCAGCCAAGCGGGATCGATTGCGCGTGGGTCGTAGTCGAATTGAGTGGTGAGAGCGTGGCAAAGTCTGCACCAATCGCTGCCGCATGCGCGAGCTCGTCGGCATCGTGGCAGGAGACGCCCACCAGGCGGTTGCCCGGCAGCGGTCGTTGCCGAAGCGCGTGTGCGATCCGATATGGCAGATGAACGCCATCGAGGCCAAGCACGCCGGCCAGTTCGAAATCGGCATTCAGCAGCACGCGGGCACCATCGGCATGGCAGAGGTCGCGAACCCGGCGGGCAAGCCCCACCGTTTCCGCCCTGGACCAGCCGGGCAGGCGCAACTGGATCATGTTGATGCCACGCCGGAGTGCCGTCTTGAGGCATTCGAGAAAGGCGGTTTCCTCGCCCGCAACCGGCGCCGGAGTGATCAGATAACGCTCGGGCAGGCGCAGCGACGTGATCACGGGCCGATCCGCCGCCGGCACCCATAAGTGATTGATCCGATCCGGCTCGATCCATGCGAGGCGCTGGTGCTCGCGTGCGCTCGGCGTTCCTTCGTAGGCATTGACCTCGTGCACGTCAAGGACGATACGGCCGTGCGGCACGGCGATGCGCCGTCGACCGATTTGGGCGCGGATGCCGAGTTCTTCGCCAAGTTCGCGCACCAGCGCGTCAGGTGCCGTTTCACCCGGCTCGACCTTGCCCCCGGGAAACTCCCAGAGACCGGCCAGCTCCTTGCCCGGCGGTCGCTGCGCGAGGAGGACGCGCCCCCGCGCATTGCGCAGGATCCCTGCGACGACATGAACCCGCTCGGCAGTCACAGATGCGCTTTCGGTCATGGCTGGCAAGGCAAACGGCGTCTGCGGGCGCGACCACCTGGAGGCAGCCGGGTATCGGGATTCAATCGCTCAGCTCAGACTGCCGTGGCACTGCTTGTATTTCTTGCCCGAACCGCAGGGACACGGATCGTTGCGGCCGATTTTCGGCGTGTCGCGCAGCATCGGTACCGATGCCTGGGCATCGTTGCGCAGTGGGGCCGACTCGCCCTCATCGCCATAGCCGGGCGGCTGTGCATGTTGAAATTGGCGCGACTTCGCCTGCTCTTCGGCCTGCGCCCGCTGTTGCGCTTCCAGCGCCTGCACCTCTTCCTCGCTGCGGATGCGAACGCGGGCCAGCAGTTGCACCAGCTCGTGCTTGATGCGCTCCAGCATCTGCTGGAACAACAGGAACGATTCGCGCTTGAATTCCTGCTTCGGTTGCTTCTGCGCATAGCCGCGCAGGTAGATGCCCTGGCGCAGATAATCCATGCTGGTCAGGTGCTCCTTCCAGCAGTTGTCGACCACCGACAACATCACATGCTTCTCGAGTGAACGCATGGTCTCGTCGCCGAGCAGGGCCTCCTTTTCGCGGAACAAGCGCGTAGCGGCATCCTCGACGCGTGCCAGCACATCATCGGCATTGGCTTCTTCCTCATCCTTGAGCCAGCCCTGCAGATCAAGCTTCAGGCTGAACTCGGATTCGAGTTCCTTTTCCAGACCGGGAATGTTCCACTGGTCATCGATCGAGTTGGCCGGCACGTAGCGGCGCACAAGATCCGCGAAAACGTCTTCGCGGATGTCAGCCACGGTCTGGCCGACGCCCTCGCTCTCAAGCAGTTCGTTGCGCTGCTCGTAGATGACCTTGCGCTGATCGTTGGCGACGTCATCGAACTCGAGCACGTTCTTGCGGTAGTCGAAGTTCTGCGCCTCGACCTTGCGCTGCGCGTTCATGATCTGCTTGGTGACCATGCGATCCTGGATCGCATCTTCTTCCTTCATGCCGAACATGCGCATGAGGCCAGCCACGCGCTCACCCATGAAGATACGCAACAGGTTGTCTTCGAGCGACAGATAGAAACGACTGGAACCCGGATCACCCTGACGACCAGAACGACCGCGCAACTGGTTGTCGATGCGGCGCGACTCGTGGCGTTCGGTACCGATGATGCGCAGACCGCCGGCTTCCATCACCTTGGCATGGCGGGCCTTCCATTCGGCCTTGATTTGTTCGCGTTCCGCTGCCGAGGCATCTTCCGGCAAGGCTTCCAGCTCGGCCTCAAGGTTGCCACCAAGCACGATGTCGGTTCCACGTCCGGCCATGTTGGTGGCGATGGTGACGGCACCTGGGCGTCCGGCCTGGGCAACGATGATCGCCTCGCGCTCATGCTGCTTGGCGTTGAGCACCTCATGCGGAACAGCCGACTTCTTGAGCAGGCCCGACAGGTATTCGGACGTTTCGATCGAGGTCGTACCGACCAGCACGGGCTGACCGCGCTCGTAGCAATCCTTGATGTCGTCGATGATCGCGTCGTATTTGTTCTTGGCCTTGAGAAAGACCACGTCCGGCTCGTCCTTGCGCACCATCGGGCGATGCGTCGGGATGACCACGACTTCGAGACCGTAGATCGACTGGAACTCGAACGCCTCGGTGTCGGCGGTGCCGGTCATGCCAGCCAGCTTCTTGTACAGACGGAAGTAGTTCTGGAAGGTGATCGAACCGAGGGTCTGGTTCTCGCGCTGGATCGGCACGCCTTCCTTGGCCTCGACCGCCTGATGCAGGCCATCGGACCAGCGTCGACCGGAGAGCGTGCGTCCGGTGAACTCGTCGACGATGATGACTTCGCCGTCGCGCACGATGTACTCGACATCGCGTTGATACAGCGCATGGGCCCGCAAACCGGCGTTCAGGTGATGCACGACAGCGAGATGCTTGGTGTCGTAGAGACTCTCGTCCTCGCCAATGATGCCGTCGGCGCGCAGCAGTGCTTCCGCGTGCTCCATGCCGGCTTCGGACAAATGCACCTGCTTCTGCTTCTCGTCGACCCAGTAGTCGCCCTCGCCTTCCTCTTCCTTCTGCCGGGTCAGCTTCGGCACCAGGCGGTTGACCTTGACGTAGAGTTGTGGCGATTCGTCGGTAGGGCCGGAAATGATCAGCGGCGTGCGCGCCTCGTCAATCAGGATCGAGTCGACCTCGTCGACGATGGCGAAGTTGAGCGTGCGCTGGTAGCGCTGCTCCTTTGACTGCGCCATGTTGTCGCGCAGGTAGTCGAATCCGAATTCGTTGTTGGTACCGTAAGTGATGTCGGCATCGTAGGCGCCGCGCTTGTCGGCATGATCCATGCCGGGATAGACCACGCCGACCGACATGCCGAGGAAGTTGTAGATACGCCCCATCCAGGCCGAGTCGCGTCGTGCGAGGTAGTCATTCACGGTGACGACATGCACGCCCTTGCCAGCCAGCGCGTTCAGATAGACCGGCAGGGTGCCAACCAGGGTCTTGCCTTCACCGGTACGCATTTCGGCGATGCGGCCCATGTGCAGAACCATGCCGCCGATCATCTGCTCGTCGTAGTGGCGCAGGCCGATCACGCGCCGTGCCGCTTCGCGCACGACAGCAAAGGCTTCCGGCAGGATCGCATCGAGTGATTCGCCATCGCTGACGCGCTTGCGGAATTCGTCGGTCATGGCCCGCAAGGCAGCGTCATCGAGGGCCTCGAAGCGCGGCTCCAGTGCGTTGATCTTGACTACCGTCTTGCTCAGCGTGCGCAGGATGCGCTCGTTGCGGCTTCCAAAAATGCTCGTCAGGACACGTTGAAACATCGGTCAGGGATATCCGGGTAGGGCCGCAAATCCGCCACCTGGCGGGTTCGGCATAAAAGCGAAGGCCGCCGATGATACGGCGGCCTAGGCGCAACACCAAATTTGGGGTTCAGATTGGCCGATTCAAGGCCGCGACTCTCAGCTGCGAGTCGCGCGCGTCGAACGCACATAGGCCATCGGATTGACCGGTCGTCCGTTCAGCCAGACTTCGAAGTGGCAATGCGGGCCGGTAGAACGTCCTGTCGAGCCAACCTTGGCGAGCACTTGCCCGACATGGACGCGTGTTCCGACTTCGACGAGATTGCGTGAATTGTGCGCATAACGTGTCATGTAGCCATTGCCGTGATCGACCTCGACCACGTTGCCATAGCCATTGCGGATGCCGGAGTAGGTCACAACACCTTCGGCGACAGCCTGGATATCGCTGCCCAGCGGCACATCGAAATCAACGCCGAGGTGGGCGGCCTGGCGGCCGGTGATCGGATCGGTACGCGTACCGTAACCCGAGGCGACATAGCCATGCGCCACTGGCATGCCGGTCGGCAGCAGAGCGTTATCGATCTTGCGATCGAAGAGCAGGTTTTCGAGCACCTCGAGTTGCGCTTCCTGACGCCCGAATTCGGCGCGAAGATTGTCGATATCGCTAGCCAGTGGCAGCGGCGCGGAACCTTCCGCAAGCGTATCCTCGGGACCACCGAGGGCGGGCTCGGAAACGAAGTCGAACTCGCCATCCTCAAACTTGCCGACCTGGGTAAGGCGATCACCAAGGGCGTTCAAGCGCGTGGCCTGCGCGCGCAATTGGCCAAGCTGCAAGGCCAGCGCATCCAGATTGCGCCGGGAATCGCTTTCGACGTTGCCAAGCTCGGTCTTCTGCAGTTGGATCTGGGCGCGCAGGGCGAGCAGCTCGCGCATGGCGGCATCGCGGGGATTGACCGTGAACATCGCGGTGACGAAACCGATAGCGGCGAACAACAGCAGGGTCGCGCAGAGCACACCCCCAACCAGCAATCGGCCCCTGCCACTGCCAAGATCGATGCAGCGTGGGGTCGAATGGGATTTTGCGACTAAGATTATGTTCATTGAAAGTTCGCCGAATGGGTTTTGCCATGCAACGAATTCCTCCTTCCAGCACACACCGGCGCAGCACCTTGGTGCCCGTCGCAGAGTGCATTGCCCTCGACACACTCGCCATGCGAGCGCGTGTTCTGGACCTGCTTGATGGAAGACTCCGCCATCATTTGCCCGAAACGCTGGCCCGCGAATGTCGCCTCGCGGACTTGCGCAACGGACGGCTCGTATTCATTGCAACGAGTTCAACCTGGGCAACACGCCTGCGACTGCATCAAGCCAGCCTGCTGACCGAAGCCCGCGCCGCCACCGGCGACACGGTTGAACACTTCGCCGTGAAAGTGGCTCCGCTGCCGCCTGTTCCTGTGGAACCGGTCAACGCGAAACCACTCTCAGCCACTGCCGCAAAACATCTGCGCACAGCAGCAAAAACCATCACGGACCCTGAACTTCAGGCCCTGTATCTGAATTTGGCGTCCCTCGCCTGTTCTGATTCCAGTGCGGAAGACTGAAAGCCTTCCTTCCCCTCAATCCGAAGACCCCGGGGCGGCGTCTTCGTTGCAACTGGTTTTCTACAGCGCCTGTGCCGGATGGGCATAGGAAATGGGTGCGCTCGACTCGTCCTCGAAACTGACTTCTTCCCAAGCCGTCTTGTCCGCCAGCAAGGCACGCAACAAGGTGTTGTTGAGGGCATGGCCCGACTTGTAGCCGTAGAATGCGCCAATCAGGCTGTGACCAAGGAGATACAGGTCACCAATTGCGTCGAGAATCTTGTGCTTGACGAACTCATCCTCGTAGCGCAGGCCGTCTTCGTTGAGTACACGGTAGTCGTCGAGCACGATCGAGTTGTCCATTGAGCCGCCCAGCGCAAGGTTGCGCTCACGCAGCATCTCGATGTCGCGCATGAAACCGAAGGTACGTGCGCGGCTGACCTCCTTGACGAACGAAGTGGTCGAAAAATCGATTTCGCTGCTGGAAGTGCGCTTGGCGAACATCGGGTGGTCGAAATCGATTGAAAAACCGACCTTGAAACCATCGAACGGCTCGAACCGCGCCCACTTGTCATCGTCGCGGACGGTGACGGACTTCTTGATACGGACAAATCGCTTGGCCTTGGCCTGCTCCTCGATTCCCGCCGATTGCAGCAGGAACACGAACGGGCCGGCGCTGCCATCCATGATCGGCACTTCGGGCGCCGACAGGTCGACATAGGCGTTGTCGATGCCGAGACCGGCTATCGCCGAAAGCAGATGTTCGATGGTGGCGATGCGCACATCGCCCTTGACCAGGGTGGTCGAAAGCCGGGTATCACCGACATTCTCGCAACAGGAGCGGATTTCCACGGGTTCGGCAAGATCCACGCGCCGGAAGACTATCCCTGTATCAACCGCAGCGGGGCGCAAGGTCATGTAGACCTTGTCACCCGTGTGGAGACCTACGCCTGTCGCCCTTATTACATTTTTGAGCGTGCGTTGTTTAATCATTTTTTTGGTCTGACCCCTGGGGCAGGAGCACGAAAACGCGGGGGAGCGTAGCACAGCCTCTGCTTCAGCGGTAGTTAAGTCGATGTCAAAATCCGACATCTGTTGCGTATTTGCAACAGTCAGACTAAGCATCCGGGCCGCTCATCGCAAGCGCGGAAACGGGCCGGCATCCGCTGCCTGTCGGCCTTCGCTGCTGGCGGCAGGCCTCCGGCCGGTCGAGGCCAGGGTGTTGACGATTTGCTCGCGCGTCATGTTCTTGCGGGTCAGGCAGTGGCGCGTGTTCGGGCCGCCCGGAGGGATTCGCCCGGCCAGCGATCTGCGCCGGTCAGGCGGCCAATCCGATCCTTGATCGACGCGAAAATATGCCGCTGCGACGCCACGCAGCGGCATTGGATCCGAACCCTGCGATGTCTCACGACATCGCCAGCCGACGGTGGCGGCGGACACTCATTGTCCGGGCCGCGTCAGAGGTGCAACGGGATGTTCGAGCTTGCCCTCCTCAATCGGCCTGACGACGCAGAAAGGCCGGGATATCCAGATAGTCGACCTGATTGTCCGTGGCACCGCTGGCCTGCTCAGTCGGCATCTGCGCATGCGCGGCGATCCGCTCCGGCACTCCGGCGTAGTCGATCGCTCCGGTCGTGGCGTTGCGCACGACGCGCATGGACGGACGCGGGGCGATGATCGCCTCACGCTCCTTCTCAGTGCGCAATGGTGCCCGCGCCGCATGGCGGTTGAGTCCGGTGGCGACCACAGTGACGCGGATCTCGTCTTGCAGCTCCGGATCGAGCGCAGTGCCGATGACGACCGTCGCATCCTCGCTGGCGAACTCATGGATGACCTGGCCGATATCGTCGAACTCGCGCATGGTCAGGTTGTTGCCTGCAGTGACATTGACCAGAATGCCGCAGGCACCGGCCAGATTGACGTCCTCGAGCAGCGGATTGTTGATCGCCGCTTCGGCGGCCGCGACCGCGCGATCATCGCCACGCGCACTGCCGCTGCCCATCATCGCCATGCCCATTTCGGACATGACCGTGCGCACATCGGCGAAGTCGACGTTGATCAGGCCCGGCCGGGTGATCAGGTCGGCGATGCCCTGCACGGCGCCGAGCAGCACGTCATTGGCCTGCTTGAACGCACTGAGCAGGGTGACGTCACGCCCAAGCTCGGTCAGCAATTTCTCGTTCGGCACGGTGATCAGCGAATCGACATGCTGGGTCAGATCCTCGATGCCCTTGAGCGCGACCTGCATGCGTCGACGCCCCTCGAACGGGAACGGCTTGGTGACCACGGCAACAGTCAGAATGCCCATCTCCTTGGCCAGCTGGGCGACAACCGGAGCCGCACCGGTACCGGTGCCGCCGCCCATGCCGCAGGTAATGAAGGCCATGTCGGCTCCGCGCAGCAACTCGCAAATGCGCTCACGATCTTCCAGCGCGGCCTGACGACCCACTTCCGGATTGGCCCCGGCACCAAGACCCTTGGTTACATTCGCGCCGAGTTGCAGGGTGTGTTTGGCACCGCTGTTCTTGAGCGCCTGGGCATCGGTATTCGCACAGACAAAATCGACGCCTTCGATCTGCGCGTTGACCATGTGGCTGACCGCATTGCCACCACCACCACCGACACCGATGACCTTGATCACCGCGTTCGGCTCCATCCTTTCAATGAACTCAAACATTTTCCCGTCCTCCGTCGGCTTAAGCCGTATTTGATTTGACCACCCCGTACACGCCGCCTTCCTGGCAACGCGACGTCTTGCGGATCACTGGCGTGTGTTCCGCCATGCAACCGTTTCGGTTGCGCCGCCGCGCATCCTGCGCAGCGGGTCACACCTGCTCAGCGCGAGCTCACCGCCGCGCTCAGAAATTCCCCTTGAACCAACTCGATACCCGATCCCAGACCCCACCGACCGATTCGACACCCCGCCGCGGCCCTTGCGCCGCCTGGCGGCTGCCGTAGAGGAGCAGGCCGACGCCAGTCGCGTGGATCTGGTTGGAGACGACATCGGCCAGTCCGGTCACATGCTGCGGCGTGCCCAGGCGCACCGGCATGTGGAACACTTCTTCGGCCAGATCGACCACGCCTTCCATCTTGGCCGCACCTCCGGTCAGCACGATGCCGGCGGCAACCAGGCTCTCGTAGCCGGAGCGGCGCAATTCGGCCTGGGCCAGCGAGAACAATTCCTCGTAGCGCGGTTGCACGACCTCGGCCAGGGTCTGCCGGGCCAGACGGCGCGGTGGACGATCGCCCACGCTCGGCACCTGGATGGTTTCCTCGGCGTGCGCCAGTTGGGCCAGGGCGCAGGCATACTTGACCTTGATCTCCTCGGCATGTGCGGTCGGCGTGCGCAGCGCAACCGCAATGTCGTTGGTGACCTGATCGCCGGCAATCGGCAATGAGGCGGTGTGGCGGATCGCGCCCTGGGTGAAGATCGCGATATCGGTCGTACCCGCGCCAATGTCGACCAGGCAGACGCCGAGGTCACGCTCATCCTGGGTCAGCACCGCGAAACTCGATGCGATCTGTTGCGGCACGAGGTCGTCGACGCGCAGGCCGCAGCGCGAGACACATTTTCGGATATTGGCCGCGGCACTCATCGCGCCGGTGACCAGGTGCACGCGTGATTCGAGACGCACGCCACTCATGCCGATCGGATGGCGTATGCCTTCCTGGCCGTCGATTACGTAATCCTGGGGTTCGAGGTACAGGCGTTCCTGGTCGGCCGGGATCGCCACCGCACGTGCCGCCTCGATGACATGCTCGCGATCGGCCTCAGTCACTTCCTTGTCGCGGATCGGCACGATGCCATGCGAATTCAGGCAGCGGATGTGGCTGCCGGAGATGCCGGCATAGACCGAGCGGATCTCGCACCCGGCCATCAGCTCGGCTTCCTCGATAGCGCGCTGGATCGATTGCACGGTCGATTCGATATCGACGACGACGCCACGCTTGAGGCCATGCGAGGGGTGCGAGCCGATACCCATGATCTCGACCGGCTGGCCGGGCTCGTGCTCGCCGACGATCGCGACGATCTTCGAGGTGCCGATGTCGAGGCCGACGATGAGGTTCTTTTCAGACTTGCGGTTCATCAGAGAAGCCGGGAGGAGGAAATGCGAAACGCAGATGGGATCGAAGCCAGGAGCGCGATTGGAAAGCGGTCGACGGAGTTCGGTATCGCGGCATCGGCCCCGCCCCGATTCCCGTCCGACGCCGCCGGTTCGGGCAGCGCCCAGCGCATTGCGAATCCGTTTTCGTAGCGCAGATCGATGTAGACCGGTGGGCCGGCGTTGCCCGCGCCGAGGCGTGGCCAGACCGCGAGGAAGCGCTGCAAGCGCTGCATCGCCTCGGTTCGACCGATCTCGATCAGGGCACCACTGGTGAGGGTCAAGCGCCAGCTGCCGCGTGCACTGAGTTCGACTGCTTGCACGTTGAGACCGCTGCCGGAAAATTCGCGCAGACAGGCGGCATGAAAGGCGATTACCTCGGCCAGTCGCGCATCGGGGCCGGACAATTGCGGCAAGCCCTGCATCGAATCGGTACCTGGCACCTCGAACAGGTCGCCGCTGCGGCTGATCAGACGCGCGTCACCCCAACGCGCGAACGGCTGGCGCTCGTACACGGTAAGGCTCAAGGTATCCGGCCACTGCTTGCGCGCCTCGACCCGCTCGACCCAGGGCAGGCGCGAAACCGCATCGCGCACATCCTGCAATTGCACGGCAAAGAATCCCTGACCGAGATGCGCCTCCACCGTCGCGCGGATCTGCTCGGCGCTGACATGTGCATATTCCGCACGCAGCTCGAGTTTGCGCACCGGCCAGCGCGTGGCGGCGAACCAGCCATTGAGCACGCCGATGATCGGCAGCGCGACGAGGGTCAGAGCGATGCCCCAGGCGAGCAGACGGGTGATCAGGGCGCCTTTCATGACACCCCTCCGGCGAACGTCGCCTCTTCACGATCGAGACTCGATTCGAGAATGCGCCAGCACAACGATTCAAAATCGATACCAATCGCACGTGCAGCTTTCGGTACCAGTGAATGACTGGTCATGCCCGGTGTCGTGTTGACTTCGAGCAGGTAATTGTTGCCGTGGTGATCGCGCATGACATCGACGCGGCCCCAGCCCGAACAACCGGCGGCGTCGAAAGCGCGCAGGGCCAGATCACGAATTTGCGTTTCTGCCTCGCCATCGAGCCCCGGACACACGTACTCGGTGTCTTCGGCGATGTATTTGGCGTGGTAATCGTAATAGGCGCCTTTCGGCACGATGCGGATCGAGGGCAGCGCCTCGCGGCCAAGGATGGCCACGGTCAATTCGGCGCCCTCGATCAACTGTTCGATCAGCAGTTCGCCATCGTGCTTGCAGGCCAGGGCAACGGCGGCAGGCAGGTCGGCCGCGTTGAACACGCGGGTGATGCCGACACTCGATCCTTCGTGCGAGGGCTTGACGATGGCGGGGTAGCCGATCATGCCGATCGCCGCTTCGATATCCTCAGTCGGACGCCAGGCCGCGTAACGTGGCGTCGGCAAGCCAAGCGCCTGCCAGACCTGCTTGGTGCGCACCTTGTCCATGGCCAGCGCCGAGCCAAGGATGCCGCTGCCCGTGTACGGTACGCGCAGGGCATCAAGCGCGCCCTGGAGCATGCCGTCCTCACCACCGCGGCCATGCAGGATGTTGAAAACCCGGGCGTAGTGGCCAGCGCGCAGGGCATCGAGCAGGGCCGGAATGCCATCAACCGGATGCGCGTCGACGCCACGAGCGCGCAGCGCTTCGAGCACATTGCGTCCGGAATCGAGCGATACCTCGCGTTCGGCCGAGGTACCTCCAAAAGCCACGGCAACCCGGCCGAAGCGTTGCGGATCGATCGTGCGGGAGTTCATCGGCGTGCGCTCCTCAAGTCGGCATCACGGGCGAGATCGAGGGCGGCGGCACCGATGTCGCCGGCACCCATGAGCAGGACCAGGTCGCCATGCTCCAGCAGGCTTGGCAGAGCATCGCGGAGATTGCGCGGATGCTCGATCAGCACCGGATCGACCTTGCCACGCGCACGGATCGCACGAGCCAGCGCACGTGCATCGGCATTCGCAATCGGCGCTTCGCCGGCCGGGTAGACCTCGGTCAGGATCAACACGTCGACGTCCGCCAGCACGCGCGAAAAATCATCCAGCAGATCGCGGGTGCGCGAATAGCGATGCGGCTGAAAGGCAACCACCAGCCGGCGATCCGGCCAGCCGCCGCGCGCGGCGGCGAAAACCGCCGCCAGTTCACTGGGATGATGGCCATAGTCATCGACGAGCAGGGCGCTGCCGCCATCAAGGGTCAGTTCGCCGCGCATCGAGAAGCGTCGGCCCACTCCCTGAAATCCTGCCAGGGCCGCCTGCATGGCTTGCGCGGTGACGCCAAGCTGCCAGCCCACGGCGCAGGCGGCCAGCGCGTTGAGGACATTGTGGCGTCCGGGCAGGTTGAGGGTCATGTCGATAGCGCAGTCGGTGTTTGGCAGGTGCATGGCAAAGTGCATGCGCGCGCCGTCTTGGCGCACATCACTGGCACGGATGTCGGCTTCGCGCTCGATCGCATAGGTCAGCGTGCGCCGTGGCGTGCGGTCGACCAGGGCGGCGACCTCGGCATCCTCGACACAGAGCACGGCGAGCCCGTAGAACGGCAGGCGATGCAGGAACTGCTCGAAGGCAAGCTTGAGCTGCTCGAAATCGCCGGCGTAGTTTTCAAGATGATCGGCATCGATATTGGTGACGATCGCGATCACCGGCGAGAGCAGCAGGAACGAGCCGTCCGATTCGTCGGCTTCGGCAACGAGGTATTCGCCGGTGCCCAGACGCGCATTGGCGCCGGCGGCGGTGAGCTGGCCACCGATGACGAAGGTCGGATCAAGACCTGCCTCGGCCAGCACGCTTGCGGTCAGGCTGGTGGTGGTGGTCTTGCCATGCGTTCCGGCAACCGCGATGCCGCGACGGAAGCGCATCAGTTCGCCGAGCATCTCGGCGCGCGGCACGAGCGGGATGCGACGTTCGCGCGCTGCCAGCAATTCCGGATTGTCGGCACGGATGGCGCTTGAGGTGACCAGCACATCGACCTGCTCGACGTTCGCCGCCGCGTGCTCGCGCTGCACGGTGATACCGAGCGAAGCGAGCCGTCGCGTGTTTGGCGAATCGGCCCGGTCGGAACCCGACACGGTATAGCCAAGATTGTGCAGCACCTCGGCAATACCGCTCATGCCGACGCCGCCGATGCCGACGAAATGGATGCGGCGGAAATCCTGCATGATGTCGCCGTGCTGGCGCAGCGGTTGCGGAGTCATGCCGCCACCTCGATGCAGACATCGGCAATGCGTGCCGTCGCATCCGGGCGAGCCAGCGCACGCGCGGAAATCGCCATTTCCAGCAGTTTGGGACGATCGGATCCGAGTTCGCCGAGACAGCGACCAAGGCGCTCGACGAAGCCCTCGCCCTCGGCGACCAGTCGGGCCGCACCGGCGTCGACCAGAACCTCGGCATTGCGCGACTGGTGATCGTCGACCGCCTGCGGAAACGGCACCAGGATCGAAGCCACGCCGGCCGTACAGAGCTCGGCAATGGTCAACGCACCGGCACGGCAAATCACGATGTCGGCCCACGCGTAAGCCGCAGCCATGTCCTCGACGAAAGGTTCGACTGAAACCGCAAGACTGGCTGCCGCATAGGCGGCTCGGGTGTGTTCGTGATGACGTGCGCCGGATTGATGTCGGACTTCGAGTTCGAGCCGATCGGCACAGCGACGGAACACGGCCGGCAGCATCAGGTTGAGGCTTTGTGCGCCCTGGCTGCCGCCGAGGACAAGAATGCGTATCGCGCCTGCGCGTCCGCGCAGACGTTGCGCGGGTGGCGCCAGCGCACTGATTTCGCGGCGCACCGGATTGCCCACCCATGCGCTGCCGGCGAGGCTGTTGGCGAATCCCGCCAGCACCTTTCGTGCGAAACGGGCGAGCAGCCGATTGGTGAAGCCAGGCACCCGATTCTGTTCATGCACGACCAGCGGAATGCGCGTCAGCCAGGCGGCGATTCCCCCCGGTGCGGCAGCATAACCTCCCATCGACAGCACGCTGGCCGGACGCAGGCGTCGCAGCATTCTTCGTGCAGCCAGGATCGCCCGCAACAGGCGCAGCGGCGCCAGCGCGAGGGTCGCCAGTCCCTTGCCGCGCACGCCGGAGAAATCGAGCGTTTCGAGGGCGAATCCTGCGGCGGGCACGAGTCTCTGTTCAAGACCAACCTTGCCGCCAAGCCAGACCACGTCGATGCCGCGCTCGCGCAACTCACGGCCGACCGCGATGCCGGGGAAGATGTGACCGCCGGTTCCGCCGGCCATGATCAGGATCGTCCGGCTCATGCCGGCTCTCCTTCGAGCGGCGGCGAGGCGCGCTCAGTGGTCGTAATCGCTTGCGCGGCAGCATTCTCGGCGCGTGACAATTCGTAGCTGACTCGCGCCAGCAAACCGATCGCGACGCAGGTCATCATCACGCTCGAGCCACCCGAGCTGATCAGCGGCAGGGTCAGTCCCTTGGTCGGCAGCACGCCGAGATTGACGCCGATCGAGACCAGCGCCTGGAACGCGATCATCAAGGAAATTCCGAACGCGCAATAGCCGCCGAAGCGCTGGCCGCGCTCCATCGCGCGCAAGCCGACACGCAGACCGCTGCCGATCAGCCACGCAAACAAGCCAAGCACAAGCAGGATGCCGAAGAAGCCGAGTTCCTCGGCAATCACGGCGAGGATGAAATCGGTATGCGCTTCGGGCAGATAGAACAGTTTCTGCACACTGGCACCGAGACCGACACCAAACCATTCGCCGCGACCGACCGCGATCAGGGCCTGGGTCAACTGAAAGCCTTCATTGAACGGATCGGCCCAGGGATCGAGGAACGACTTGAGGCGCTTGAGCCGGTAGTCCTCGAACAGCGCCGCCCAGGCCAGTGCCGGCATCGCCATGGCCGCGATCAGACCGAGATTGCGCAAGCGTGCGCCGCCGAGCCAGATCATGCCGAGGCTGACCGAAAGCAGCAGGGTTGCGCTGCCGAAATCGGGTTGGGCGAGGAGCAGGGCAACCAGCAAGCCGGTGATGCCGAGCGGCTTGAGCACGCCGAGCATCCGCGCATGCACGCTCTCGCGATGGCGCACCATGTAGCTGGACAGGTAGACAATCAGGATCAGCTTGACCAGCTCGACCGACTGGAACCCCGAGATGCCGAGGTGGATCCAGCGCCGCGCGCCATTGATGCGCATGCCGATGCCGGGCACGAACACGAGCAGGAGCAGGAAAAACCCGAGCAGGAGCAGCGGGACGGCATTTTCCTCGATTCGGGCCAGTTCGATGCGCGCGACGATGCAGGCCAGACTTATGCCGAGCGCAAGGAAGACCATGTGCCGGATCAGGAAATAGAACGGGCCGATGTGCTGGCTGTCGGCAATCGAGATCGAACTCGATGCAACCATGACCAGACCGAGGCAGGCCAGGCCGAGCGCCGAGAGCACGACCCCGGAATCGTAGCGCCCCTGCGGTGCTCCGCGTCGTGTCGCCTGCGTGCTCGCGTTCATGCCGAACATCAACGCACCTTCAACGTGGCAAGGCCAACGAGAACGAGGATCACGCTGATGATCCAGAAGCGCACGATCACCCGCGGCTCGGGCCAGCCCTTGAGTTCGAAATGATGATGGATCGGCGCCATGCGGAAGATGCGCTTGCCGGTCAGCTTGAAACTGGCCACCTGCAGGATCACCGAGGCGGTTTCCATGACGAACACGCCGCCCATGATCAGCAGGACGATTTCCTGGCGCACGATCACGGCGATCGTGCCGAGCGCGGCGCCGACGGCAAGCGCGCCGATATCACCCATGAACACCTGTGCCGGATACGTGTTGAACCAGAGGAAACCGAGGCCGGCCCCGCCCAGCGCGCCACAGAAGATCACCAGCTCGCCGGCTCCGGGAATCGACGGGATCTGCAGGTAGTTCGAGAAGACGACATTGCCGGCCAGATAGGCGAAGGCGCCGAGCGCGGCGACCACGAGCACACTCGGCATAATCGCGAGACCATCAAGACCATCGGTGAGATTCACCGCATTCGAGAAGCCGACGATCATCAGATAGGCCAGCGGCACGAACAGGATGCCGAGCGGGATCGCCACGGTCTTGAACAGCGGCACGTACAGCGCGGTTTGTGCCGACAGGTCGGCCTGCGTGTACAGGATCACCGCAACGGCCAGACCGAATACCGATTGCCAGAAGTACTTCCAGCGCGAGGCCAGGCCGCGACTGTCGCGCAGCACGAGCTTCTTGTAGTCATCGTAGAAACCGATGCCGCCAAATGCGAGGGTGACACCAAGCACCATCCACACATAGCGATTGCGCAGATCCATCCACAGCAGGGTGGCGATGGTGACGGCAAGGATGATCAGCAGGCCGCCCATGGTCGGCGTGCCGGCCTTGACCAGGTGCGTTTGCGGGCCATCCGAACGAACTACCTGCCCGGCCTTCATGTCGGCCAGTTTGCGGATCACGGCAGGACCGATCAGCAGCGACACGGCGAGCGCGGTCAAGGTGCTCATGATTGCGCGGAAGGTCAGGTACTGGAACAGGTGGAAGCCGCTGTACCAGTTGCGCAGGAGATCGGCCAGCTCAAGCAGCATGTCGGTCTCCCGCATTGGCCTCGGTGACGAACAGGCCGCCGACCACACGATCCATCGCCGAACCGCGCGAGCCCTTGATCAAGACCGTCAACGCGGGCGCCAGCTCACCACGCAATGCGGTGATCAGCGCGGTCTGATCGGCAAAATGACGCGCCTCGCCGCCGAAGGCCTTCGCGGTGAAGCCGCTCAGCTCACCAACCGCATACAAGCGATCAATGCCCTTGTCTGCCGCCAGCGTACCGACCTTGGCGTGCAGTGATTCGGCATCGGCACCAAGTTCGCGCATGTCGCCGACGACAAGAATGCGGGTACCGGCAAATGCCGCCAGCGTGTCGATCGCGGCGGCGAACGAGGCCGGATTGGCGTTGTAGGTGTCGTCGATGATCAAGGCGCCGCTGGCATGCTGGCGGCGTGCGCCACGCCCGGCGACTGCGCTGGCCGCTTCGAGCCCGTCCCTGATTGTCACCAGCGGCACGTCGACGGCTATCGCGAGACTGGCGGCGGCGAGCGCATTGAGCACATTGTGCTGGCCGAGCAGAGGCAGCGAGATTTCGATCTCGCCACCCGGCGTGACCAGGGTGAACGGGTTCATCGCTGCCCGCTGATCGCGGCGCGCGGTGACATCCGCACGCGCATCGACGCCAAAGCGGATCACCCGGCGATGGCCGGCCAACCTGGCGAAGAATTCGGCATAGGCATCGTCGGCATTGATCACGGCAATACCATCCTCGGGCAGGCCGGAATAGATCGCGCCCTTGGTTTTCGCCACGCCATCAAGCGAACCCATGCGCTCGAGATGCGCCGGGGCGATGTTGTTGACGAGGGTCACCTGCGGCTGGGCAATGGCGACCAGATAGTCGATATCACCAGGCTTGCCGGCACCCATCTCAAGCACCGCAAAGCGGGCGTCCGCAGGCATTGCGAGCAGGGTCAACGGCAGTCCGATCTCGTTGTTGAAGCTGCCGCTGCTGGCGTGGGTTGGCGCGTGTCGGGACAGGATCCCGGCGAGCAGGGTCTTGACCGTGGTCTTGCCGTTAGATCCGGTGATTCCGATCACGCAGACGTCGCGCTGGCGACGCACATGGGCGGCGATCTGGCCGAGCGCGATCTGCGCATCGGCGACGATGACCTGGGCCAGATCGAGGTCGAGCTCGCGCTCGACCAGGGCCGCCACCGCACCGTTTTCACGGGCCTCGGCGATGAAGTCATGGCCATCGTGCTGCGCGCCGCGCAAGGCCACGAACAAGGCGTTGCCGACCCGCTTGCGGCTGTCGGTCGATACCGCGTCGATGCGCGTGTCCGCGCCTTTGAGGCGGCCTTGCACAACCTTGGCGATTGTTGCCAGCGACAGCTTCAGCATGGCCGCGCTCCGAGCGCGCGCTGCGCAACATCGAGGTCATCAAACGGATGGCGGATGCCGGCAATTTCCTGGTATGGCTCATGGCCCTTGCCGGCAACAAGCACAATATCGTTGGCCGCTGCTCCACGGATCGCCTGATCAATGGCGCGGCCACGATCACGTTCGATGGTCACCCTGTCGGCATGTTCGAATCCGGCCATGATCGCGGCGACAATCGCGTCACCGTTTTCACCGCGCGGATTGTCATCGGTGACGATGATGCGGTCGGCCAGGCGCTCGGCGATCCTTGCCATTTGCGCCCGCTTGCCGGCGTCGCGCTCGCCACCGCAGCCGAACACGCAGACCAAGCTGCCATCACAATGCGCGCGCAGACTGGCCAGAGCCTGCTCGAGCGCATCCGGCGTGTGCGCGTAGTCGACCACCACCAGCGGCTGCGCGCCGCCGCCAAGCCGACTCATGCGTCCGGGAACCGGTTCGAGTGCCGCCAGGGCCATGACAATTTCGGAAAAATCGTGATCGAGCGCAGCCAGCGTCGCGGTCACGGCGAGCAGGTTGGCTACGTTGAAGCGACCAAGCAGTCGCGATTCGATGCGGCGCTCGCCCCACGGCGTTCGCAGGAGAAAGCGCAAGCCCGAAGCATGCATGTCGATGTCGAGGGCGCGCACTTCGGCTGCCTGCGCATCAATTGCATAGCGCACGCACCGCACGTCCGCCGGCAGATCGGCACACAAATCGCGACCGAAGGTGTCATCCATGTTGATTACGGCGCGAGACAGGCCAGGCATGTGGAACAGGCGTCGCTTGGCCGCCGCGTACCCTGCCATGTCGGCGTGATAGTCAAGATGATCGCGGGTCAGATTGGTGAATACGGCAACCTGAAAGTGCACCCCGTTGACGCGGCCCTGATCGAGGGCATGCGATGAGACCTCCATCGCCACATCGCTGGCGCCCTGCTCGAGGAAGCGCGCCAGCAGGCGCTGCTGGCTGATCGCATCCGGCGTGGTGCGCTCGCCAGCATCGATCGCTCCATCAAGACCAGCACCCAGCGTGCCGATCGTCGCGCTGCGCCGACCGATCGCGCTGCAAGCGCGGGCAAGCAACTGCACGACCGATGTCTTGCCGTTGGTGCCGGTTACGCCGATCACGCGCAGGCGCCGCGATGGATCCCCAAAGAAGCGCGCTGCGATCGCTCCGAGCTTGTCGCGCAAACCGTCAATCCAGAGCACATTGTCGGCGACACCCGCCTGCCCGGCGACCGGGGCGGATTCGGCCAACACGATGCGCGCGCCACGCGCCAGCGCCGAGGCGGCAAATCCGATGCCATGTTCACGGCTGCCCTGCAAGGCAACGAAGGCGTCACCATCGGCGACCGCGCGCGAATCGAGGCTGAGTCCACGCACGACGACGTCGGCAAATGCACCGACATCGGCATAGCCGGCGAGCAGGTCGTCGAGGCGCATGGCCGTGCTCATGGCACCGCCTCTTCGTAGTTTGGCTGATCCGCCGGGTATTCCGGATGCGCGCTGGCCGGGCCGATCGGATGACCAACGTCTGGCGAACCGGCATACCAGCGTTGCACGTTGTCCGGCGGCACATCGAGCAGACGCAAGGCGTTGGCCATGACCTTGCTGAATACGGGCGCGGAAACCAGACCACCGAAATAGGCGCCCTGGCCCTGGCCTGGATCATTGATGATGACGACACCGACCAGGCGCGGGTTGCTCGCCGGCACCATGCCCGAGAACAGCGAGACATACCGCTTTTCGTAACCGCCGGCGACAGCGCGCCGCGAGGTACCGGTCTTGCCGGCAACCCGGAAATTCGGCACCGCCGCAGCCAGGCCCGAGCCTTCCGGCGAGATCACGGTTTCAAGCATCGCGCGCACGCTGGCGGCGATCTGCGGATCAATTACGGCGCTGTCGGGATTGATCGCGCCCTTGACGAAACCAGGCTGACGCAGGCGACCGCCATTGGCCAGCGCCGCATAGGCCTGGGCGATCTGCATGGGCGTCACGCTGAGCCCATAGCCGTATGAAATCGTCGCTTTTTCGACCGGCCCCCAGCTTTTCGAGACCGGCAGGTAGCCGGGCGACTCGCCCGGAAAACCACAACCGCTGACCTCTCCGAATCCGAAGCGATGGAGCACGTCGTACATGTGCTCGCTGCTCAGCGTCGAGGCGATCTTGGCCGCACCGACATTGCTCGACTTCGTGATCACGCGGGTGACATTGATCATGCCGTAGTTGCGGTGGTCGCTGATCGTGTAGCCGCCCTGCAACTGCAGCTTGCCCGGCGTGGTATCGATGGGCGTATCCGCCTTCCAGCGCCCGCTTTCAAGTGCGGCGGCAATGGTGAAGGGCTTCATCGTCGAACCCGGCTCGACCACATCGGTGACCGCGCGATTGCGGCGGAACGCCGGATCAATGGAGCTGCGCGAATTCGGGTTGAACGAAGGCTGGTTGACCATCGCCAGCACCTCGCCGTTGCTGACGTCGAGAATGACCATGGAGCCGGATGAGGCGTGATTCTCGAGGATCGCCGACTTCAGCTCGCGATAGGCCAGATACTGAATGCGCCGATCGATCGACAGGGTCAGGTCACGTCCGGGCTGCGCCTCCTGCAACAACTCGACATTTTCGACAACATGGCCGAGGCGATCGCGGATGACGCGCTTGAGGCCCGGCTTGCCGGCCAGCCAGTCGTCGAAGGCGAGCTCCAGGCCTTCCTGGCCACGATCATCGATATTGGTGATGCCAAGCGCATGGGCGAGGATTTCACCGCTCGGGTAGTAGCGCCGAAACGCGCGCTCGCTGGCCACGCCGGGAATTTTCAGGGCGAGGATTTCCGCAGCCGCATCGGGATCGACCGGGCGCTTCAGATACAGGAACTCCTTGTCCTTGCGCTGCAGGAGGCGCTCGGTCAGATCGGCCGTGGTCACTTCCAGCGCCTTGGCCAGGATCGGCAACTGATCGGGGTTGGCCAGCAGTTCCTGCGGATTGCCCCAGATTGACTCGACCGGAGTCGAAACCGCCAGCGGCTCACCGTTGCGGTCGAAGATCGTGCCACGCGAGACCGCGATCGGGATGTCGCGCAGGTAGCGGGCATCGCCCTCGCCCTGATAGAAATCCTTGCGCACAACCTGCAGATCGACTGCACGTACGACCAGCGCCGTCGTCGCCAGCACCAGCACCATCAGCACCGTGTACAGGCGAAAGCGCAGGTTGCCCGGCTTGGCGCGCGGCGTCATTGGCGCTGCGCCAAAGCGGACAGGCACGCGCTTGCCTGCACATTCGTGCGGGCAAGCGGGTGCCGGGCCGAGGCCGGAATGTTGTTCGCAATCCTTGCGATGCCGCTTTCATTCATGACTGTGAGTTCCCCCTCACTGCCGGATCAACGCTGGGTGACGATCATCTCCGCGGGTCCCGGCGAAACCATGCCGAGGCGGCCGCGTGCGATCTGTTCTATTCGATTGTTTTCCGCCCAGGTCGCCTGCTCCAGTTGCAGGCGTCCGAACTCGAAATTGAGGTTGTCGCGTTCGTTCGTGAGCCGGTTCAGCTCGACAAAATGACGGCGACTTTCATGTCTTGCATAGACCACCCCGACGGCGCTGCCGATCACGGCAGCAGCCAGCACGAGCATCGCCAGCACACGCAGGTTCACGTGCGCTTCTCCGCCACCCGCAACACCGCGCTGCGCGAACGCGGGTTGGCTGCCAACTCCGCCGTTCCGGCAAACTGCTTGCCGAGCGCGTGCAGTGCCGACGGCGGCATTTCAACCGGCGGCAGGTTGCGCCGGTTGATCGGCCGCGCTGCCTGTCCACGCATGAAATGCTTGACCACACGATCCTCCAGCGAGTGGAAGCTGATCACGACCAGGCGCCCGCCCGGCTTGAGTCGCTCCAGCGCCGCCGCAAGCCCCGCTTCCAGCGCACCCAGCTCGTCGTTGAGATGGATACGCAGCGCCTGGAACGTGCGCGTCGCCGGATGCTTGTTGCGTTCGCGATGACCGATCGTCCTTGTCACCAACTCGGCCAGCTGGGTCGTCGTCAGCAGCGGCTGCTCGATCCGCTTCTCGACAATGACCTTGGCAATCCGTCGGCTCAGACGTTCCTCTCCATAGCGCCACAACACATCGGCAATTTCGCTTTCAGTCGCTGCAGCCAGCCATTCGGCGGCGCTGCGACCGGATCCGGGATCCATGCGCATGTCGAGCGGACCATCCGCCTGGAAACTGAAGCCGCGGCTTGCGTCATCGAGCTGTGGCGAGGACACGCCAAGATCGAGAAACACGCCATCGAGTGCCTGATCGGCTTCCGGCCAGTCCGCCATTTCGGCGAAATTGGCGTGCCGTATGCGCACCCGTTCGTCCTTGCCAAACTCCTGTTGCGCCTGCGCGATCGCGGTCGGATCTCGATCCATCAACAGCAACCGACCGCGCTCATCCAGCCGCTTCAACACTTCGCGCGCATGGCCACCGCGACCAAACGTGCCATCGAGATAGGTTCCCTGTGGCTGGATCTGCAGCGCCTTGATCACCTCGTCCAGCATGACCGGCGCGTGCCTGAATTGCGCTTCCGCCATGGTTGCTTCCCGACTAGAACTTGAGATCGAGCATGTCCTCCGTGATCTGCTCCTCGCTGATCGTTTCGCGAATCTTGGCCAGGTGAGCCTGCTCGCTCCACAGTTCCAGCTTGTTGCCCATGCCCAGCAAGACCGCCTTCTTTTCGATGCCCGCTGCGCCACGCTGACTGGCCGGCAGCAGCACACGTCCATTGCCATCCGGCTCGACATGGGTCGCCGCACCGACCAGCTTCATCTGCAGGTTGCGATGGACGGTCTTGGCCTTGCTCAAGGCGTTGACCTCATCACGCACCTGTTCCCACTCTTTTTCCGGAAACAGCCACAAGCATCCATGCTCGAACGGGTTGTAGGTGATCACGAGGCGATTGCCGCTGAGCCTGGCCACGGCCTCACGATGGGTCGCGGGAATCGAAACCCGACCCTTCTCGTCCAGCGTGACCGCCGTTTCGCCCTGGAACATGACCACAATTCACCACGAAAACCCACCGAAACCCACCTTATGCCGCCCGTAGTGGACTGTCAAGGATTTCCATGCGGCTGGCGATGCGTGCTCACGCGCACTCCGAACCGCCGACGCCAGACGCCGATCCGTGCATTCCACTGCGCATATGGCCGATCAGCGGCGCGTACCACGAATCGGCATCGAAGGGGCGACGAATCGATGCCGCCGCACGGCCAGAGATGTTGACAATCGACCTGCCGAGGAGTGCGATCAGCGCGTTGGACGCAGCGCGCTCGCGACGACGCTGGCCGGAACATCCTCGGCACCGCGACTGCGTGCGAGCACATGCACGCCACCTCGGGATGTGCCGCCGACGCGTTCGAGCAAGCTCGAAAACGCAAACGGCACGCCATCGAGGGTGATCTCGCCCTGGGCAAGGAAATAGCTGCTGGTAACACCCAGATCGACCTGATCAGCGGGATCGATCCTGACGCCCTGCTGCTCGGCCTCGTTCAAGGCCGTCGCCGGGTCGGGCCAGTGCGCCTGGCCATTCTGGCGAATCCTCTCGGCGAGCACGGCGGTCATGCGTGAATCAAGGCTCATCAGAACCGCGACCGAGGCGGTGTTGAGGTTGATCGATGTGCCTGGCGGCAAGGCGCAAACCTCAGGCGCCAATCGCGCATAGGCCTCGCCGCTGATGCCGCGCACAAGACGCAATTCGGAAACATGGGCGAACACGCGATTGGCGGCGCGATAGGGCACCGGCTGGGCCAGATAGGCGTTGTCTTCGGCGCCACTTTCGTTGTCGATACTGGTATCCCGATCGATCCAGTCGGCGACCGCACCAACCAGTGACGGATCTAGCTCGAGCGCGACCAGCAAGTTACGCAGGCGCTGGCGCCAGACGCGCCGCTGTTCAACGGAAAGATCCGATGAAAGATTGTTGAGGTTGAAGCAACCATTGCGATCGATCATGCGCGCACTGATGCGCCCACCCGGAACATCCTGCGGCGGCAACGGCACGGCCCAGGCATCACTCAAGGTATCAAGGCTCGGATTCTCCGCGCGGTCGCGCATCAAGACCTGCGCCGCATACGCTTCCAGTCCTTCCGAATAGGCGATCGCCTGCTCGCCGCGCAAGGCATTGCGCGAACGCGCAAAGGCCAATTCGCCACGATCGAGCAACGAGGCAATCAGGATCACCGCCAACGCGACCGCGAGCAGGGCGATCAACAAGGCGACCCCGCGCTGACCTCGCGGCCCGTTCATGGCCTGGCTCCGATTGGCACGACCACCGGCATTGGGCCGGGTGGCAGGCCTGGCACTTCAATCGACCCATTCGCGCCGACGCCTTTGCGCGGGATCGTCGAAGGCAAGGCAACCACACGGCGCAATTCGCCAAAGTCTTCGAGTCGCAGGCGCAACTCGATCGCACGCGGCAGGTCTTCGGGTTGTGCATCGCGCGGCGGCCACTGGTCGCGCCAGGCTCCATCAAGACCGAGATAGCGCAGGCGCAATTCACTGACCTGATCGAGCAGATCGCGCCACTGCGCCGCGCTGCCTGCGGCGCGATCGAGCACGGCGTAGCGACCACGCCGCAGTGAAGTATTGTCGAGGGCGTAAAGCACGCGCTCGATGTTGCTGCGTGCTTCGGCGCGCGGGTTGGCAAAGCCGAGCCGGCTCAATTCGATGTGATCGGATGTGCCAAGCAAGGCCGGAACCTGTTCGCCATAGTTGCCGCGCAGCGGTCGCGCGATGGCCTGGCGCAGGTCGCGCTCGAGATCGCTGATGCTGCGCACGATCGCCGCAAAACGATCCTGCTCGACGGCCAGCGCGCTGCGCGTGCGCGCGATCTGGCCCAGCGCACCCCAGGTGATTGCCGCCATCGCGGCGAACACGACCAGGGCAACGAGGATCTCGATCAGGGTGAAGCCGCGTCGGCGACCTTGCAAGGTGACGGCGTTCGTCATGGCGAGGGCTGCAAGCTGCCGAAACCGGTCAGGCTCGCGCTGGGTTCGCTCGAATCGAGCGCAAACACGACCACATCAAGTCGGCGCATGTCCGGATCGTCGGTCGCTTTCACCTCAAGCGACCAGCGCCAATCACGGTTGCCAAGGCGGCTGCGGCCATCGCGCTTGCCAATCGGCGGCAGCGGCGTGGCGATACGCGTTTCGCTGAGCACGTTGGCCGCGACCCATCCCGCCAGGGTGCGCTCACGCAGACCATCGAAACGGCTGATCTGCCCACCGGCCGTGCGGGTCAGGGCGAGCAGGGCCAGGGCAACGACGACCAGCGCAATCAGCACCTCAAGCAGGGTGAATCCGCGTTGCGCCCTCATCGCCGAAGCTCCACCGGTTCGACATCGATGCGCCCATCAGCCTTGCCGCGAACTTCATAGCGCTTCGCCGCATCACCGAGCGCGAGGCGCAGGACGAATGGCGACAATTCCCCCGACGAGAAACAGACAATCTGCGGCGACTGCGATTCATCCTCGGCCAGCCGCATCTCGCTGCCATCGCGATATAACGCGAACTCAAGTCCAGGCAGCCAGGTTCGTGGGCGCAACTCGTCCTGCTGATCGCTGGCCATCCAGCCGTCGAAACCCAGCAGGGCAAACGCATAGCCATTGCGACTGATGCGCACGCCAATTTCGCGGCCACTCAATTCAGCCTGGTTGCAGGCATGTGCAATCAAGGCCTGCAGTCGTTCCGATTCACGCACGAGCTGGCGCTCGCCGCCCGCCGTCGCGAGGCTGATCGTCACTGCCAACGCGAGCACGGCGACGATGACGACGACGACCAGAATCTCGATCAGGGTGAAACCGGCAATCACGGGAATTGGCCCGCCGCAGCGACGAAGCCGGTCGCCCACAAAAGTTCGCTTCTGCTCTGGCTTGACACAACGCGACCGGGACAACCTGAACATCCCGAGGCCATTGCTGGCTCCCGGACTTGGCCGGGTAGTCGCTTCAAGGTTCACTAGATACCAGCAATGATGTCGGAACGCTGCCGCTCATACTCGGCACGCGTAATCAGCCCTTTCTTCAGCAGACTCTCAAGCCGAAGCAAGCGAGACTCGGATGAATCGCGCGAGGGGGGCGATTCCATCCGGGTGACGGACTCATTTCGCCCGGATGCCCGGCTCATGCGCCTGACGAAAAGTAAGATGGCCAGCGGAAAACCAAGAAATACAAGAACGATGATCCAATGCAAAATGCCAAAGCTGCCCATTCTCTGTCTCCGTCCGTGACATTGCGCGATCTACGCCTGATGTCAGATCGTCGCGCACCCGCGCATCAATTATCCCAGTTTCCGATATCCGCATCATCGCCATCGCCACCCGGACGTCCATCGGCGCCGTAGCTGTAGATATCGACATCGCCATGCTGGCCAGGCTGCTGGTATTGATAGGGATGATCCCAGGGATCCTTGGGCAGGCGGTCGAGATAGGGACCTTTCCAGTTCGGCGCCTCGGGTGAGCCCGAAGGTTTCGCGACCAGTGCCTGCAGGCCCTGTTCGCTGCTCGGGTAACGATGGTTGTCGAGCTTGTACATGCTCAGCGCCGTGGCCACGCCTTGCAGATCCTGCTTGACGCGGACGATCCGTGCTTCGGCCGGACGCTCCATCACGCGCGGCACGACAATGGCGGCAAGGATGCCGAGGATGACAACGACGACAAGGATTTCGATGAGGGTGAAACCGCTTGTGGAACGGGGAGTGAGACTGTGAAGACAGGATGTCGAAACGAACAGCGGCGAGCCGCAGGAGCGGCGCGTCAATGGGGAGCGCGAAGTGGGAGAGCGGATTCCCGCTCTCAAAATGACGGCTGCGGCTGCAGACGCATTGGCGGGTGCAGACCTCGTGGCGAGGATGTCGAAACCGGGAAAAACGGGATCTTGCATGGCGGCGACTTGTGCGAGACGGGACAGGGCGTCGATCATAGCAAAGCCATGTCGACCTCCCCTGCCCCGCAACAACTGTCCCTCGCCGCGCGCGATCTCGGCGTGGTCTGGCATCCGTGCACACAGATGCACGATCACGAAACGATCCCGATGCTGGCCATCGAACGTGCCGAAGGCGCCTGGCTGCATGCCGCCGATGGGCGCAGCTATCTTGATGCGGTCAGCTCGTGGTGGACGAATATTTTTGGCCATCGCCATCCGCGCATCGTCGCCGGACTCAAGGATCAGCTCGATCGACTCGACCACATCATGCTCGCCGGCATGACCCACGAGCCGGCTGTGGCCCTGGCCGAGCAATTGATCCGGCTGGCGCCCCCCGGGCTCTCACGCGTGTTCTATGCCGACAACGGTTCAAGCGCGGTCGAGGTCGCCCTGAAAATGAGTTTCCACTACTGGCGCAACCAGGGGCGGCCAGCGCGCAATCGTTTCATCGCCCTGTCCGGCGGCTATCACGGCGAAACCATCGGCGCACTGTCGGTGACCGACGTGGCCTTGTATCGCGCGACCTATGCGCCGCTCCTGTTCACCCCGATCCTTGCCCCATCGCCGGATGCCTATCTTGGCAAAATCGGCGAGTCGGCCCGCGAGCACGCCAGGCGTCGGCTGCTGGACATGCGCGGCCTGCTCGAGCGACACGCGCACGAAGTGGCGGCCGTCATCATCGAGCCGCTCGTGCAGTGTGCTGGCGGCATGCGCATGTACCACGCCGACTATGTACGCGGCCTGCGTGCATTGTGCGACGAGTTCGAGGTGCATCTGATCGCCGACGAGATCGCGGTCGGCTTTGGCCGTACCGGCACCTTGTTTGCTTGCGAGCAGGCCTCGATCACACCGGATTTCCTGTGCTTGTCGAAGGGCCTTACCGGCGGCACCCTGCCGCTCTCGGCGGTGCTGACGAACCATGCCGTGCATGCGGCGTTCTATGCCGAGTATTCCGTAGGCAAGGCGTTCCTGCATTCACACAGCTACACCGGCAATGCCCTCGCCTGCCGCGCAGCGCTTGAGACGCTGGCCATCTTCAACGACGAGCCGGTACTCGAGAACAACCGCCACCTGGCCGCCCATCTTGGGCGGCGCCTGCTCGAACTCGTTGATCATCCGAACGTTGCCGACATCCGCCAGACCGGCATGATCGCCGCAATCGAACTGGTTCGCGAGCGCAGTTCGCGCACCGAATTCCCGGCTGGCGAACGGCGCGGTCTGCGCGTCTACCTGCATGGCCTCGAACGCGGCGTGATTCTGCGACCGCTTGGCAACGTCATCTATTTCATGCCGCCGTATTGCGTGACCACCGCCGAGATCGATCTGATGGTCAACGCCGCCATCGAGGGCATCGAACGCGCAGTCGCATGAAGCGTCACCCGCAAAGCGGATGCGGCCAGGTCGGGATGGTTGGGCCGGCCGTCTGTCGGGCGTTGCCTGGCCGGGCTGCGAATCCGTCAATGCCGCCGTTTCCTGCTGGCATTTGATCCAGGGCAGCGCCACAGGTCTGTAAACCGCCGATCATCCGCCTTCACGCAGGCGGATCATCGCCTCAACCGGCAAGGCCCGACAGGCTGCTAAAATCCGGCCATGCGTATCCCACGAATCTGTGTGTTTGACGAACTCGTCGTCGGCAGCGAAGTGCTGCTGCCCGCGCAGGCTGGCGAACACCTGACCCGGGTACTGCGCCTTGAGCGCGGCCATTCGATCACCCTGTTCAATGGCGATGGTCGCGAATTCCGTGCCGAAATCAGTCAGCTGGCCAAGCGCGCAGTCAGTGCGCGCGTGCTTGCGGCGAACGAGGCCAGCGACCGTGAAAGTCCGTTGCAACTGACCCTTGCCCAGGGCGTTGCCCGCGGCGAGAAGATGGATCTGATCCTGCAGAAGGCAACCGAACTCGGCGTCAGCCGCATAGTTCCGCTGATTACCGAGCGCACGGAAGTGAAGCTCGATGCCGAACGGACAGAACGCCGACTTGCCCATTGGCAGGCGGTGATCGCGGCTGCCTGCGAACAATCAGGCCGGGTTCGGCTGCCGACCCTGGGGAGCCCACTGCGGATCGCTGCATGGGCTTCGCAGTTGAATGCGGATTGCGGACTTCGCCTTGTCCTCGATCCGCGCGGCGAGGCAACGCCACGTACCCTGCCGGCCTGCACATCTGCGATTCTGGCGGTGGGTCCGGAGGGTGGCCTGTCGGAGCAGGATCTGAACGTACTGGATCAGGCCGACTTCATTGGTCTGCGCCTCGGCCCACGCATCCTGCGTACCGAGACAGCTGGTCTCGCCGGGCTCACCGCCCTGCAGGCCATCCACGGAGATCTTTGACTGTTCCCGTGAACTCACCTGACGCTTACTGGTCAGGCCGTGGCGGTTGCCTCGGCAATCATGCGTTCGATCGCGCCGAGATCCGGTATCACGGCGTGATCGTCGCGCACCAGCACCTCCGAATGCACGCCGGGGCCGACCTCGGAGTTGTCGCCGGTGGTTACCAGCAGTTCCGGTGTGATCGTGGTCAGCCGCGGGAAGCCCTGGGCCAGCATGGCCAGAAACGGGATCTTGACGTTGCCGCTGAGACCCTTGAGAACGGTGACACGCGAGTTGCGTGTGTCTTCCTCGCTGGCATGGCCGGCCAGCACCGGCAATGAAAACAATGGCAGGCGCCAACCACGCCAGCTCAATCGCCCGAGCAACCATGCCGGTGCACCTTCGATCTTTTCGGGCACCGTGTAGGTGATCACCTCGGCCACGGTGGCGTTCGGCAACAATACGCGCCCCCCGGTCACCGGAATCATGACGCCACGAATTTCGCGCGGTAGTTCGACCATCATGATGTCCTCAAGATTTTGCAGCCACATTCAGATCGCCGAGCAATTTCCCGGCCAATGCCTTCGGCGAGCCGACAAAGCTGACCACGCCGGTTTCGATGACGCCATCGACCATCGAACTGATCACGCAGGTCTCAGGATCCTGTGCATAAACCGTGCCGCCGATACCTGCCAGGTATTGGCTTCCCTCGGCGGCATCTTCAGCCATGCCAGAGAAAATGATGGCGCCGGCCCTGGCGCCGAAACGGTCGGCAACATCCTGGAGCACCTGGTCGATCGAGGGTGCGTTCGGCAGTTCGCCGGCCGCCTGTGATTCCAGCGTAATCACACCGGCACGATCGACACGCAGGCGATGCGTGGTCGGCACGATGACGATGTCGCCATGTCCGACACGCTCGCCATGCGAGGGCGTGCGCACGGTGAGCGTTGTGGAGCGAACCAGTTGCTGGGCCATGATGTCCATGAATTCGGCGCCCATGTGCTGCGCCAACAGGAACAACGCAGGACACTTGGCCGGAATATCGGCAAGAAACTCGCGAACCGCCTCGGGCCCACCGATCGATGCGCCCAGCACCCAGACCCGGCTCACCGCGACCTGGTTGCTGGTATCCAGCCAGGACTCGCTGGCGACCTTGCCGATTGCGGTTGCATCGTGTGAGACGGCCTCCTCAAGCGGGATCAGCTCCAGTGATGCGCCAGCATCAAACGCGTCGTCCTCGACGGCTTCATCGGTTGGCGCGAGATATTCGGAGGCACTGATCTTTTCGATACCAAAAAGTGCGCCCGCAGATCCCTCGGCCTGGGTTGCATTCGGCGGCGCCGGAGTGTCATCGATTTCATCGAGACTCCAGGCAAATGCCGACTCGACCTCGGGAACAGTGATTATCTCGTCACTGGCTTGCGAAGCCGGCGATTCCGGCGTTGTTGTCGTGTCCGTCTCATTCCAATCGAGATCGAGCAACTCGAGTCCGGCAAGATCCTTGCCCGCCGCTGCAGCATCGCTGGCAACTGCGACATTGATCAGATCGGACTCGATGGAAATGTCCCCGGTTTCCGCAACCGAGTCCAATTCGATCGATTCGGACAACTCCTCGTCGGCGTCGGCAAACCCATCCAGATCGGCAAAGCCGAGCGCATCTCCCTCACTGTCCTCGGGCAGCTCGAATGCGAGCATTTCGACGGTTGGCTCACCGGCCGCTGCCAACGGGCTGTCCTGCAGCAATTCAATTCCTTCGAATTCGTCAGGCTCGACTTCATGGGCGACAGAGGAATCCGTGGAATCCGCAAAATCATCAAATTCTGAAAAATCCAGAGCCGGCATCGTCACCGTGTCATCGGCCGCAGGAACTGACGTTGACGAAAGCTCGATTTCCTCCTCAGGCAAGACCAGCGGATCGGCTTTCGATTCCATCAGCAAGGCAGCGATATCGGCGAATTCATCGATCTCGGCGACGCTGTCAAGCTCGAGATCAGCGACCTCGACCGGAGTTGCCTCGACATTGACCGCTTGCGCTGCCGGCAACTCCAGGATTGAATACTCGGTGGCATCGATGCCTGCCTGCGCCGCGTCTGCGCTTGCATCCACCGCGGCAGGCATGGCGCGCTGGGGCACCGGTTCGGCGCCTTCCGGTCGCGGCGGATCCGCGTTCTCCGAGCCAAGGATCTTCGCCGCAAGATGCCTTGCCCAACGCGCCTGCTCCCATCCGGACAACTGGCTCGATACCTGAGCCTCGTTGAAAATCACGTTGTAACGGTCGTCATCAAGCAGCGCGTAGACATCATCGAGATGCGCCTCGGCTTCCGGATCGAGGTTGACCACGACGACCCGCGCACCGGATTTCTCCAGTGCCTCGCGATCGAACTCGGCAGCCTGCGATTCGTAGACGATCGGCGTGCCGGAGGCCACCAGTGCATCGCGCAGATGACGTCCGGATTCACCCGCCTGCGAAAGCAAAGCAATCGGCATCGTATTCTCAGGCATCGGCGCGGGTTGTCCTCAGGGTTTCCTGAACCTGGCGCAGCAGATCGGCCTCCTGGTACGGTTTGCCCAGATAGCGTTCGACGCCAATTTCAAGTGCGCGCTGGCGATGCTTCTCACCCGTACGCGAAGTGACCATGATGATCGGCACGCCTTTCAGCCGGGCATCGTTGCGCATGTAGGTGGCCAGTTCGTAGCCGTCCATGCGCGGCATTTCGATATCCAGCAGCATCAAGTCGGGGATCGTGTCTTGCAGCTTCTCGACCGCATCAAGGCCGTCTTTCGCCGTGACCACTTCCATGTCGGCACGTTCGAGAACACGCGTGGTGACCTTGCGCATCGTGATCGAATCGTCGACGACCATGATTGTGGTCTTGCGGCTGACCTCCGGAAGTTCCAGCACCTGCAGGATCTCGGCGCTCTCGGGAACCTCGCCTGCGGCGACACTTGCACGCAAGGAAGCAACGCGACGCACCAACGGAGCCAGGTCGAGAATCATGATGACCGAACCATCGCCCATGATGGTCGCGCCGAAGATGCCCGGTACCGAGCTGATCTGGGGGCCAACCGACTTGACCACGATTTCGCGCGAGCCGACGACGGCATCGATGCGAACCGCGGCACGCTGATCGCCGGTGCGCGTCATCAGCAGCGGCAACTGGGTCTCGTCGATCACGCGCCCCTGGGGCACGCCGAGCAATTGCGATAGCTCGTAGATATTGAAATCTTCGCCTGCATACGTGTAGGTCGGTTCGCCGCTCGAAACACGGCGACTGTAATCGTCAAGCGCAATGCGCACGACGCCCTGCACCGAGGACATCGGTACGGCATAGGTCGAATCACCAAGCTTGACCAGAATCGCCTGGGTTACCGCGAGGGTGAATGGCAGGCGGATCGTGAACGTGGTTCCGGTGCCGGCGATCGAATCGATGACCAGCGTTCCACCGAGCTGCTTGATCTCGCTGTGCACCACATCCATGCCGACGCCACGGCCGGATAGCTGGGTGACTTGTTCGGCAGTCGAAAAGCCGGCTTCGAGAATGAAGCCGTACAAATCGCGGTCGGAGAGATTCACATCCGGACTGAGCAGACCGAGCGCGATCGCCTTGCGCCGGATCGCATCGCGATCCATGCCACGACCATCGTCACTGATGCGCAGGACGACTTCGGTTGACTCACGCGATACGCGGATCGTGACCGTTCCATCGAGTGGCTTGTTCGCTGCCAGGCGCTGCTGCGGGGATTCGATGCCATGCGCCAGTGCATTGCGCAACATGTGCTCGAACGGCGCCTTCATGCGCTCAAGCAGGTTGCGATCCATTTCGCCCTGCGCGCCTTCGACCTTGAGCTGGGCGCGCTTGCCAAGTTCCTGGGCGGCCTGGCGCACGGTGCGCCGCAGCGATGGCACCATCGAGTCGAACGGCACCATGCGCGTGCGCATGAGGCCTTCCTGCAGATCCGAACTGACCCGCGACTGCTGCAACAGCAGGGTTTCCGACTGCCGGGTCAGGTCATCGAGCAGGCCCTGAATCGAGACCAGATCCGAGACCGATTCGCCGAGTGCGCGCGAGTACTGCTGCAACTGCGAGAAGCGATCGAGTTCAAGCGGATCGAAGACGGTTTCGACGCCCTCGTGGTGCTCACGTTGATAGCGCGCGATGATCTGCGCTTCGGTTTCGATTTCGAGTTTGCGCAGCTGTTCACGGAGGCGGCTGACGGTCTGCTCGAACTCGACCAGGTTGAAGCGGAAGGTGGAGATTTGCTGTTCAAGGCGCGAGCGGTAGATCGAGACCTCGCCAGCGTAGTTGACCAGCGAGTCGAGCAACTCGGAACGCACGCGAATCATCTCCTGCGGCGCACGCGATTCCTCGTCCGGCTCCAGCGCCGGCATTGCACGCGGCACTGCGCGCGGTGTGGCAGCGACCGGCACGACCTCGACCGGAGGCTCAGCGTCCGCCTGGCGGGCGGCAACGTCGTCAAGCGTCTCACCCGCCACCAGATTCTCGAGCCGGGCAATCATCTGCTCGGGCATCGCGATCGCTTCACGTCGCGCGATACGTTGAACCAGACCGTGCAGGGCGTCGTAGCTGCGCTCAAGCGCTTCCACCGCCGGCAGATCCATGCTGCGGTGGCCGTCGTAGGTCGCGTCGAGCAAGGATTCCATGGCGTGGGTCAGGTCGCCAATCGGGCCGATACCGGCCATGCGCGCACCGCCCTTGAGTGTGTGCAGGTCGCGTTGCAGATTGACAATCAGCTCGCGATCCTGAGGTGATTCGCGCAGTTGCGCCATCACCGAGTCGGAGTGATCGAGAATGTCATTGCCTTCCTGGACGAAGATGTCGAGCAGATCCTGATCCATCTCGGGCAGTTCGAGACGACCTGCCGGTTGCAGATCCTCCTCGTAGGCCGTCTGGTCGATCAGCAGGGAATCATCGGCAGTCGGCGCAATTGGCAGCGTGTGCGGCACTGATTGCGTACTCGCTTCAGCCGTTTCGCCGACCGCCGATTCGGCCTCGATTTCCGCGTCCACTTCGGCTTCGGCTTCGGCAGGTTCGTCGAATCCATCGACCGTCGGCTCGATGTGGCTCACGTCGGGCAACGGACTCGACTCCGCCGATGGCGCATCAACTTGCTCGATGGCGGATTCCGCCGGCGTTTCCTCGGCGGACGCGGACTCAGGCATCGCCTCGCCAGACTCAATCGCTGATGGCGAAGCCTCGGGTTCAGTCTGCGCCAGCGTGATCGCATCGTCTGTGGAGACGAACCAATCGGGTTCAGACTCCGATATCGCCTTGTCGGGCAGTTCGGTCAGCGCGCCGGCGGCCTCGACAAGCGCATCGAAGTTGGTATCCGCAGGCACATCTGCAGGTGCGAGGGGAGCTTCCCAGTCGTGTTCGGCCATTGGCAGGTCGTCGGCCAATTCCGCACTCGCGAAATCGTTGTCCTCCATCTTCTCGACCAGGGCCGCAGTCAGATCGAGATCCGCGAAATCAAGCGCGGACTCGGACTTCTCGGCGCTTGCCGAGGTGTCGAGATCCAACTCGCTTTCGAGTGCCTCGATGCCGTCATCCGCCCCTGCTTCGATTTCATCGTCAACCAGGGCAATGTCGTCGTTCTGATGATAGAACTGCAGGGCGCTCTCGGGCTCGTGCAGGGTATCGCGCAATTCGGTGATGCGCGCTGACAGCTCGCTGGTATCAGGCAACTCGCGGTTACCGCGATCCAGACTCGCCATGACTTCACGAACCATCGCAGCCGACTCGCCGAGCACGGCCAGCCCTTCGCCATCAATCGGGATGGCGCTCGCCCGCATTCGCTTGAGGTAGCCCTCCAGCGGCGCCAGCATCTGCGAAAGCGGCTCAATTTCCACCATTGCGATCGCGCCGCTCAGGGTGTGCGCTGCGCGCAACACCGGCTCGGATACAGTCAACTTCGACTCGCCGGCCTGAGCAAGAAAATCGTCGACGACAGCCAGATGCATCGCCGTTTCGCTCTTGAGGATGTCAAACAGCACCGGGTCGAGTCCCGGCAGGGGGCCGGCGATGATTTCCGCAGTTTCCTCTTCGAACTGCACGGGCGTCGGCGAAAACACCACCTCGGCTTTTTCCGGGGCAGGGACTCGGCGCGTGACGACTCGCTTGATCACGCGCTTGACAGTCCTGGTCTCCTGCGGGCGACTCGACACGCTGACCAGCTCGCCTTCACTCAGCCGATCGGCGGCTTCCACGATGGCCTGAAGATCGACGTCGGCGGCGCCTTCGCCGCGCAGCGCAGCCAGCAGCGCCGGCAAGGCGTTGATCGCATGTTCGACCAACGACATCGCTTGCGCACTGGGGCCAATCGAACGGTCGAGCACGCGATTGAGCATGTTCTCGACCTTCCAGCTGAACTCACCGAGGGCGAGGGCGCCCACGAGGCGTCCGGATCCCTTGAGGGTATGGAAGGATCGGCGGATCGGCTTGATCTGTTCGAGGTCTTCCGGTTGTGCGCGCCACAGTGGCAACTGCGCCCGCAGGTTGTCAATTTCCTCCTGAACCTCTTCGATGAAGACGTCGCGAATCTCGTCATCGATTTCGTTGGAGGCCATGTTCTGGAAGCTGCCATCTGCCACGGAACCCGCCGCAACCTCTTCCTCGATCTCTTCCTCGACTTCCTCCTCGACTTCGAGCCAGCGACTCCCATCGGCATCGACGATGACGCCCGCATCGACTTCAGTCTCCAGGCCCACGGCGGCCGATCCGGCAGCTGCCTCTTCGGCACTGCGATCGTGCGTGGTTTCGGCCAGCCGCAAACCGGCAACGTCATGCTCGGCTGGCAGGATTGCGCCTGCCTCGCCAACGATCAGGCCACGCAGATCCGCGCCTTTGGCAACCTCCACGACGCTGTCGAGCTCGGATGGGTCTTCAACGTTCGCCGCATGCGCGGAGGTGGGATACTCGCGCTCCGCCGACACGGCGAAATCGAGCCCCTCGAGATCGACTTCGCTCGATTTGCCGACTGTCTCGGAGCGTAGGGCCGCGCTTTGCTCCAAAGGGAGATGTTCGCCCCAACTCGGGAAATCCGAGCCAGCCCGGGCCGAGTCGTCCTCGCGACTGACGAAGGAGCGCAATCCCTGTTCGGCAGCGGATTGCGATGCGGGCTCGGCAAGCGCCGCTGTGGCGGCACGCTCATCATCCGGGCTGATCGGGCCGGCGCCATCAGGGCGACCACCGCCACCGGGTTCGTCGCCGCCGTCGTTCGCGGGAATTGGCCAATAACCAAGCGACTCAAGGCTGGAGCGGGTCACGTCCAGGATCTTCTGGCGGCCGCCACGTTGATCACGCGTTGCTTCCAGATAGTATTCAATCGATGCGAGCGCATCGGCCAGCTTGTCCATCTGCTCGGCCGTCGGCACACGGCGATGGCGCATCAGCTCAACCTCGACGAAGCGCACGATTCCGCTCATCAGCTCGGCGGCCGAACCCAGATCCAGCATGCGCAAGGCACCGGAAATCTCTTCCAGCAATCGTGGAATCTGCTCGACGCGCTCGTGATCCCACGGCGACTCGATAAAGGCGATCACATCATGCTTGGCCTGCTGGATGTTCACAGCGGCCTCGTGCATCAGCGCGTCGAGGATCTTCCTGACTTCGGCCTTGGGCAACTCGGTGCCATCGTCAGCCCCATCTTCACCGGTCGCACCCAGGCGCTCGATGTGATCGTCCAGCGAAGCTTCCACGTAGAGCAAGGCTCCTGCCACATCGAGCAGGGTTCCTTCATCTGCTTCGCGGCGGCCTTGGGCGATGTCCTCAATTGTGCTGCGCTGTTCGGTGACAACGCGCCTCGGCACACCGAGCCCAAGCATGCCCAGGGTATCGCGAACCCGATCAAGCAACTCGACCTGGCCGAGCAGATCGGCTGGATCGCGTTGCTGCGCACGCAGGTAGATGTCCAGCGATTCCTTGACCCGCATGAGGTCGTCCTTGATCGCCACCGAGACGGTGTCGAGCAAGGTACGATTGTGACCGGAAATCGAGCTCTTGGCGTGCTCGACTTCCCGGTCGGTCGGCAATAGCGAATCGAGTCCATAGGTCTCGCGAATCGCGACGACGCGATCGGTTGGACTGGAAGAATGCGCAATGTAGTAAAGCAAATTCTGCACCAGCGCATGAGGTGGCACGACCTGTATGCCAACCTCACCCAGCTCGGCAAATCGGCGGATCTCGCGATCGACCCCGCCAAACAGCAGCCTTACCGATACACTGGGCTCAAGGCTGCCATCACTGATCGCATCGGCCACACCCGCCGCCACCCAGAACAATCGCCGTGGCTCCTCGCCAGCGGCAACGGTCGCACGCAATCGATCAAGCACATCGCGCAAACGCGCAGGATGCTGCGGGTTGCCGACGTCGCGGAACCACTTGAGCAGGGCCGCCTGAAATGCCAGGCGCAGGCGCAGCGCGAGGCTGCGCAATTCCTTCAATGGCAGTTCCGCAGGAAGCCCCTTTGCAGCAGCTGGCATTGCAATGGCGAGATCCGGCGAGAACAATGCGGAATCGGTGAGCAGCTTCTCGCCACGGCAGGCGCGCAAGTCGTTGAGCAGGGGCAGCAGGACGATCGGAATGTCCTTGTGACCGGTCTGCACGCGCTCAAGATAATCCGGCAACTGGACCATTCCGCGCATGAGCACTGAATAGCCTTCGTCGCGCTGGGCAACGGCATTGGCGAGCAAGGCATCGGCGAGACGTTCCATCTCTTCGACCAGCATGGCTGCACCGTACAGCTCAACCATGCGCAAGGTGCCCTGCGCCTGATGCAGGTAGGTCGCACAGAAGCGCATGAGGCTGGTGTCGGTCGGCTCGTCGACATAGGCCTCAAGGGCCTGGCGAGCCTGCTTGAGAGTCTCGTCGAGTTCGCCCTTGACCCAGCTCAGCGTGGTGAAGTCATCGTGCAATTTCATGGTATTTCTTTCGTCCTGGCGAAACCTGCCAACCATTTCCCAGCTTACCGGATTGCCTGTAAACCCTACTCGGCGCACACGACCGACTTCTAGTCGGGCCGTCAAGCAGTGCTGTGAACTGGCTGCCCCCAGGCTGCACCAACTCCATGGTTCAGCCCAATCCAGTAACGGGTCTGGTGCGGCAATTGCCGACTGCGGATTGCGGTGGCGGGTTCTCCTTCGGTCTGGGAATCGTTTCTACACGCCGGGGTTCAGCCCGGCAACTTGAAGTCGGCAACGGAACGACGCAAGTCGCCGGCCAGATGCGCCAGGTTACCGATCGATTCGGCGGTCTGGCTGGCACCGACCGAGGTCTGCGTGGTGATTTCCTGAATCACGTTCATGGTTGCGGAAATGTTGGTTGCCGCAGCCGACTGCTGGCTCGCCGCAGCGGAAATGTTCTGAATGAGGTCGGCCAGATCATGCGAGACCTTTTCGATCTCGCCAAGCGCAAGACCCGCGTCCTCGGCCAGTCGCGCGCCGGCGACGACCTCGGCGGTGGTCTGTTCCATCGAACTGACCGCCTCGTTGGTATCAGACTGAATCGTCTGCACCAGGGTCTCGATTCGCTTGGTCGCATTGGCCGAGCGCTCGGCGAGTCGCTGCACTTCGTCGGCGACGACGGCGAATCCGCGTCCGGCTTCGCCGGCCGAGGCGGCCTGAATGGCCGCGTTCAGGGCGAGAATGTTGGTCTGTTCGGCAATGTCGTTGATCAGTTCGACGATGGATCCGATTTCCTGCGAGGATTCGCCGAGGCGCTTGATGCGCTTCGAGGTTTCCTGGATCTGGTCGCGGATCGAGTCCATGCCCTGGATGGTCTGGCG
This sequence comes from uncultured Dokdonella sp., assembly GCA_964390215.1. Classification (GTDB taxonomy): domain Bacteria; phylum Pseudomonadota; class Gammaproteobacteria; order Xanthomonadales; family Rhodanobacteraceae; genus Dokdonella. The sequence continues at coordinate 41,078 of CAYMHF010000021.1, forward strand.
CACGATGGCCGCGCCCTTGGCGGCGATCTGCACTGATCGCTGCGCCACCTCGGCGCTCTCGGTCGAGTTCTTCGACACCTCGTCGATGGAGACCGCGATCTCGTTGATTGCAACGGATGCCGAGGTAATCTGCTGAGCCTGGTGTTCCGCAGCTTCCGCAAGATGCATGGCGGTGGCCTGGGTTTCCTGGGCAGCGGCTGACACCTGCACGGCAGTCTCGTTGATCGTGGTCACCAGGGATCGCAGCGCCTCCACCGCGAAGTTGATCGAGTCCGCGATCGCGCCGGTGATGTCCTCGGTAACGGTTGCCTTCACGGTGAGATCACCTTCAGCCAGCGATCCCATCTCGTCGAGCAGGCGCAGGATGGCTTCCTGGTTGCGCTGGTTCAGCTCGGCTGACATCTGGTAGCGGCTTTGCTGGTCCCGAACCAGGGTGATGCCGAGCAGAATGACGAGGACAATCGCGGCCGCTGCAGCAATTCCACCCCACAGCGGGTTCGGGAAGGTGCGCTTGGTACCGAGGGTGCTCAGACGGTCAGCCACGTTGCGCGCCTTCAGCAACACACTCTGGCTGTCGTTGAAGATGGCGTCGGCGGCTTGCTTGACCACTTGCAGGCCGGTCGAGGCATCGATGATCTTGCGTACCGGCTCATCCAGCGCATCCCACTGCTCGGACACATCTGTCAGGATCTGACGCGCATTGGCCTGATCAATCGATTTGATGTTGAGTGCCGGCGCGCCATCGATCAAGCCACCCAGCACCGAACGGTAAAGTGCCGCATCGCGCGAGAAACCATCTGCGGCGGATTGTGCGTCTTCCCCGCCCTGCCCGATTTCCTGGACACGGCGAATCATGCGGTCGGCAAGCAACATCTGGCGTGTCGAGATGTAAACCTGACCTGCACCACCGTTGCGCTCGGTAAGGATGTTGACGACTTCGTTCATGCGCGAGTTGAGCACCGGCATCTTCGAGCTGAACTCATTCGACGTTGTTGCGGTATCGAGGACGAGGCTCTTGCCATCGAGAATCTTGGTCGCGTTGGTCAGCACCGGTTCCCAGGCGGCATTCAGATCCTTCAGTTCCTTGGCTACACCAGGCTCATTTGCATAGGCAGGCATACCAGCGTAGGGCGTCGATGCCGGTGCGTTGCCCTTGTTCAGGTAACCGAGGAAGGCATCGATATCGCGGGTCGTCTTGGACAGCTCGTCGAACGCCAGCTCGTTGCCGCCGGCGGCGTTGGCCGCATAGGTCGTCAATGCCTGCGAGGCCACCTGGATCTCGGTGGTCAGCGCGCTCGCCTGTCGATCCTGATTGCTCTTGATGGTGAGGTAAATGAAATCCGCCGCAGCGAACGCAATCGACAACACCAGCAACACGATCAAGATGGTGTTGAGGCTGCCCGTCCGCTCGGAGCCCGAGAGTGCGCTGGAAGTTGTGCTCATCTTTTTACCTCACCCCTAAGTTGCGCATATCCGGCCGAATCCGATTGGATGGCCAGTCGCTGTCATGCCGATGCTTGCTGGAAATCTGCGGCACGTACGAGAGCGGCCATGCTGAACAGGCCCCACTCGATATCGCCGAGTTGAATCTTTTCGCCGACGTAGCGGCTGTAGCGCTCATCTTCCTCGCCGAGCGCATGCGCACGCAGTTCGTCATTGAAACTGCGCTGCCCGAGCACTTCGTCGACCAGCAGGCCAACGCTGCCGCCATGCTGGCGCACGACCAGGATTCGCGTGGAATCGTTGATCACGGCGCGCTGACCCTCGATGAAATTGCGCAGATCGACCAGCGCGACAAGGTTGCCACGCACGTTGGCCACGCCGAGCATCCAAGGCTGGGTTCCCGGAACGACCGTCAGCAAGGGCATGGTCAGAATTTCGTTGACTTCCGAAATGCTGCTGACCAGGTGACGCGTACCGATGCGAAAGCCGATGCCACGCCAGAGACCGGGTGCGTCGATCTGCTCGGGCAAACCCGCCACATGGGCCAGACTGCGCCGCTCGTAGTCGGCGAGCGCCTCGAAGGGTCCGGAAATTTGCGGATCGGGGCTGGTGGCCATGCTCGTCATCTCAGCCCGGCAGCAGGTTGTCGATGCGCTGAAGCAGGGACTTCGCATCAACCGGTTTGGTGAGGAAATCCCTGGCTCCCTGGCGCAGGCCCCAGACGCGGTCGGTTTCCATCGTCTTGGTGGTCACAATGAGAATAGGGATATGTCCGGTCACGGCATCACGGCTGAGATCTCGGGTTGCCTGGAAGCCGTTCATGCCGGGCATGATCACGTCCATGATGACGAGATCCGGCCGCTCGCGCTTGACGCCGGCGATGCCCTCTTCGGCACTGCCCGCGCTGCTGACCCGATGTCCGGCCTTCTCGAGCAAGGTCGTAAAGACCCTTACGTCGGTCGGTGAATCGTCGATGATGAAGATATGCGCCACCGCCTTACCCCTGTGAGTCGAATGGCCAAGCCTGAGGAAACTACTTCAAGTCCACATGCCGCCGGATCGCGCCGAGCAATTCCTCGCGCGTGAATGGCTTGGTCAGATATTGTTCAGAACCGACGATGCGTCCGCGCGCCTTGTCGAACAACCCGTCCTTCGACGACAACATGATGACCGGCGTGCCCTTGAACATCTGGTTGTTCTTGATCAGCGCGCAGGTCTGATAGCCATCCAGTCGCGGCATCATGATGTCGACAAAGATGATTTGTGGTTGCTGGTCGGAAATCTTGGCCAGCGCCTCGAACCCGTCGGTCGCCGTCACGACTTCGCAACCTTCCTTGCGCAGCAGGGTTTCTGCCGTGCGACGGATGGTTTTCGAATCGTCAATGACCATGACTTTCAGGCCGTTGAAGCTGCCTTGCTTGGTCTCATCCACCTGGTAAGGACCCCCGACCGCTGTACTGAATAATCGGACACGCAAGAAGCGTGCCTACCGAACCCCTTCTGGAGAGGAATTGCGCACAAGTCCGACGATCATTATCGATCGCAAACCCGGCACTCAAACACTCCATTATCTATTGCTGCTTCTTAACCAATTCTTAGCTAATCTGTCAAGTTTAGCGTGTAAGTCCTCAAAAAATATTGGGAACCTACCACAACGATCATGCCCAAAGACTGACTTCATCGACGTCGAGTGTAAACTAGCCGGACTGCATTCGTCGCCCGTTCCCGCTCAAGCCCGCCTCATCGATGGAGTCGCCGCATGGCCCGTACCCTGGCTGTCCTGATGGACGCCATCGCCGACATCAGGATCGCAAAGGATACGACCTTTGCCCTGCTTCTCGAAGCACAACGCCGCGGATACCGGCTTTTCTATCTGCCCCAGGGCGATCTGGCCATCCGCGACGGCGTTGCCTGGGCACGGCTCGCGGAACTGGCGGTTCGCGACGAGGCCGGCAACTGGTTCGAGCTTGGCGAACCTGCATGGACCGATCTGCGCAGCATCGACATCATCCTGGCGCGCAAGGATCCGCCGGTGGACGCCCAGTTCATCTATGACACCCAGGTGCTGCAGCTCGCCCGGGATGCCGGCGTGCTCGTCGTCAATGATCCTCAAGCGCTTCGCGATGCCAACGAGAAGCTGTTCGCGCAGCATTTCCCGCAATGTTGCGCGCCGACCGTGGTCGCGCGCCGCGCCAGCGAGCTGCGGCATTTCGCCGCCGCGCATGGCCGGATCGTGCTTAAACCGCTTGATGGCATGGGCGGGCGCAGCATCTTTCTGTCGGCGCATGGCGACCCCAACCTCAACGTGATCATCGAAACCCTGACCGCGAACGGTCAGGCCTTTGCCATGGCACAGAAATTCATTCCCGAGATCAGTGCGGGAGACAAGCGCATCCTGATGATCGATGGCGAGCCCGTGCCGTATGCGCTGGCGCGGATTCCGCAGGGAGACGAGTTTCGCGGCAATCTCGCCGCTGGCGGCAAGGGCGTCGGTATTGCGCTGTCTGATCGCGACCGCTGGATCGCGGCCCAGGTCGGCCCCGAACTCAAGCGCCGCGGCATGCTTTTTGTCGGCCTTGATGTGATCGGCGACTGGCTGACCGAAGTCAATGTGACCTCACCAACCTGCCTGCGCGAGCTTGATGCCCAGTTCGGCCTCAATATCGCTGGCCAGCTTTTCGACGTGATCGAATCGCGACTGGCGTGAGCACCTCGACTTCCAGCACTGCCGCCGACCGCCTCGGGGTCACCTTTCTCTTTTCGCTGATCGCACACGCGGTGATTGTGCTGGGCATCACCTTCAGCATCGAAAAATCGGCGCCATCGCTGCCGGCACTCGACGTCATCCTCGTGCAGTCGGCCAGTGGCAAGGCCCCCGAGAAAGCCGACTTTCTGGCCCAGGCCAGCAACAGTGGTGGCGGCGAGTCGGAAACGGCGCGGCGACCGAGCAATCCGCTGTCGAGCCCGATTCCAAAACCGATCCAGGGCATCACACCGCGCCCGACCGAGAACGGCGCACCACGACCGTCTGCGCCGACCAAGGCCGAGCTGCTGACCACACGCAGCGCCGAACGCGCAGTGGAGACGACACCCGAAAAACCGGACACCGCCGATCTGCACGCGCCCTCGGAGCGCGAGATCATCGAACGCAAGCTCGAGATGGCGCAACTGGCCCAGGAGATCCAGCGCGAAACCGAAAAGTATGCAAAGCGCCCGAAGAAGAAATACATCTCGGCGAACACCAGAGAGTACGCGTTCGCAAGCTACATGAGTGCCTGGGTTGCACGCATCGAACGTATCGGCAATCTCAACTACCCCGATGAGGCACGTCGTCAGGAACTGCACGGCCAGCTCGTGCTGACGGTCGGAATCAATCGAGACGGCAGCGTCAAGAGTATCGACATCATCCAGTCGAGCGGACACAAGGTGCTCGACGATGCGGCAATCCGCATCGTGCGTCTGGCCGCCCCGTTCAATGCGTTGCCGAAGAACCAGGAAGCCATTGACGAACTCTACATTTCGCGCACATGGCAGTTCCTCGAAGGCAATATCCTGCGCAACCGGTGAGCGGTGAGGGTGTATTTTCCTCAAGAAATGCTTCAAGGATCCGCGACATGACCAGCAGCATGGCAACCCGTGTCGAAGACTATCTTCAGGAACTGCCCGAAGAGCGGCGTCAGGTCATTGTCAGCGTTCGCAACCTGATCAATGACTGCCTGCCTGAAGGTTACGCAGAAAGCATGGCATCCGGCATGATCAGCTGGGTGGTTCCGCTGTCGCGCTACCCGTTCACCTACAACAAGCAGCCCCTTTCCTTCGTTTCCCTGGCCGCACAAAAGAACAACTTTGCGCTGTACCTGATGTGCGCCTGCATGGATCCGAACAAGGATGAACTCCTGCGCGGCGCCTACCGGGCCGCTGACAAACGCCTCGACATGGGCAAGAGCTGCCTGCGCTTCCGCCACCGGGAAGACCTGTTTGATGATGCAATCGTGCGCCTTGTTGCATCGACACCGGTCGATGAAACCATTCGAGGATACGAAAGTTCGCGGACAAGGGCATGATCGGAGTCGTGGTCGCTGCGGGCCACGTCACCGTGCAATACAATAGGCTGCATGCATGAACCCTCCACCCTCTCGAACCAGTTGCTGATCGCGATGCCGAATCTGCACGATCCGAATTTCGAGCATGGTGTCGCCATCATCTGCCAGCATGGCGAGGACGGTGCCATGGGCATCATGGTCAACCGGCTGTCCGACTACCGTCTCGGCGATGTGCTGGCCCAGATGAGCCTGCGCTCGGATCTGCCCGATGTCGTCGACGCACCGGTTCTGGTGGGCGGGCCCGTGCAGCCCGAACGTGGTTTCGTCCTGCACACCCCGCACGGGGCATGGGATTCCTCGTTCCGGATTTCCGACTCGATCAGCGTAACCACCTCGCGCGACATCCTTGAAGCGATCGCCGCAGGCAATGGGCCGCAACACGCGATCGTTGCGCTCGGATATTCCGGCTGGAGTCCGGGCCAGATCGAACACGAACTGCGCGAGAACGCCTGGCTGACCGCACCGGTCGACCTGGCGATCCTGTTCACAACGCCGCTCGACGAGCGCTGGCAGGCGGCGGCGACCCTGGTCGGCGTCAATCTCGAGTGGATCTCGCCGTATGCCGGCAATGCCTGATCCAGCCGGGTCGCGGCAATGACCGCTGCGGCCGGGTACGTGCTGGCCTTCGATGTCGGCACGCGCATGGTCGGGGTCGCGATCGGACACCCGATCACTGGCAGCGCACGTGCGCTGACCACGGTTGCGGTCAGTCACGGCAGGGTCGACTGGACAGCGATCGACAGCCTGGTCAAGGAATGGGAACCTGCGGCCTTTGTAGTCGGCCTGCCGCTCGCGCTGGACGGCAGCGAGCAGCCAATGACCCAAATCGCACGCGCCTTTGGCGAGCAGCTCCGGCAGCGTTACGCGCGCAGCGTGCACGAGTCGGACGAGCGCTTCACCTCCAAGGAAGCCGCGCGTCGATTCGCCCAGCAACGCGCGCAAGGCACGGCCAGACGCAAGCACGGCGCCGATATCGACGCACTGGCTGCCCAGATCATCCTCGAATCCTGGCTCGCCCATCCCGAACACAAGGCAACCTCCGCGTGACCACCGACCTGCAGATCGATTCAAACGGAAACCTGCGTCACCTGATCACGCTCGAAGGCCTCGGCGGCGATCGCATCAGTGCGCTGCTTGACCGCGCAGCCAGCCTGCGCAACGCATTTGCCAAGAGCGCGCATGGCCCTCAATTGCTGGTCGGGCGCACCATCATCAACCTGTTTTTCGAGACCTCCACGCGAACCCGGACCAGCTTCGAGCTGGCTGCTCGCCGGTTGGGCGCAAGCGTGCTGAATTTCGACATCGCCAACTCCTCGACCAGCAAGGGCGAGTCGCTGGAGGACACCTTGGCCACCCTCGAGGCGATGCAGGCCGATGCCTTCATCGTGCGGCACAGGGAAAACAGCACGCCCGCGCGTCTGGCCGCCTGCGCACGCCGCGCGGCAATTCTCAACGCCGGCGATGGCAATCACGCGCATCCGACTCAGGGTCTGCTCGATGCACTGACCATCCGCGATCATCACTCCGATTTTTCGCAACTCAAGGTAGTGATCTGTGGCGATATCCGCCACTCGCGCGTGGCCCGTTCGGATGTCCACGTTCTAGAGGCGCTGGGCGCACGCGAGATCCGCTTGTGTGGGCCGCTCGCATTGATGCCAGCCGCGAAAGAATTTCCACAATGCCGAACATTCGACAACTTTGATGCGGCCATCGCCGACTGCGATGTGGTGATCATGTTGCGCCTGCAACGTGAACGCATGCTTGAAGCGCTGATCGGCGATGAAATCGAGTATTTTTCGCGCTTTGGCCTGACCGCGCAGCGCCTGTCCCGCGCCCGCCCTGGCGCGCTGGTCATGCATCCGGGACCGATGAATCGCGGCATCGAAATTGCCGCCGATGTCGCCGACGGGCCACAGTCGGTCATCCTCGATCAAGTGGCCAACGGTATCCCGGTACGCATGGCGGTACTCGCCAGCCTGCTCTCCTCGTGACCACCACAAGCTGGGGACATTCAAACCCCGGCAACGCCGCTTCAAGACGCCTGACCTAACCACTACCCAAGGATACGGATCATGTCGAAATTTCACTCAAGCCTGCTCGTCGTACTGATTTTCGTCTCGGCCTGCAGCAAACCCGCCGACAACAGCTCGCCGCTGGCTTTCGTGCCAGCCGATACGCCGTTTGTGATGGCCAATATCGAACCATCGCCTGAAGCCGCCGTACAGACCTGGTCGCGGATGATGCAGGGCGCGTGGCCAAACCTGCTCGGGATGTATGACAGCATGCTTGATCGCCTGCCCGACCAGGACAATGCGCAAGCCGCCCAGGCCAAGCAGGTGGTCAAGGCGATCCTCGACGAGGTGCGCGATCGCGATACGCCGGACAAGTGGGCGGAAGTCGGTTTTTCGATGCAAGCTCGCGCCGCATTTTATGGCGTCGGTCTGGTTCCTGCGCTGCGCATCGAACTGGGTGATGCGGACAAGTTCCGTGCAATGGTCGCGCGCGTGGAAAAGAATGCCGGCGCCAAACTCGCCACCGCGCGAATTGACGATCAGGACATCTGGACGATCGACATCGACAAGGCCGAGCTGCTGATCGCGATCGAAGGTCGGCATCTGGTCGTATCCGTGCTTCCCGACAACGCCGACTCGAGCTTGCGCCGACGCGTGCTCGGCCTCGATCGCCCCAGCCAGAGTCTCGAGTCGACGGGCGGCCTGGCGAGCTTCAACAAGGTCGAAGGATATCTGCCCTACGGCAGCGGCTGGATCGACTTCAAGCGCATCGTTGGCTTGATTGACAACGATCCCGGCTATGCCGCGTTCGCCCGCCTGGCCACCGACAATCCAGCGAAGCTCGATGCAGTCTGCCGCGGCGAGTTTGAAGGACTCGCTGCGCGCGCACCGCGCATGGTGCTGGGCTACACGCGCTTCGACGGACAGCACTTCACTGCCAACGGTCGCCTGGATCTCGATTCCGGGCTGGCCAGCTCATTCATGAAGCTGTCTTCGCCGCCGCCCGGCTCGGCGGCGACCTCGACCACGCTTTACGACATCGCGCTATCGCTGCCGATCCTCAAGATCAAGGATTTTCTGATTGAACGCAGCAACGCGATCGTCAACTCCCCTTATCGCTGCGCCGCGCTCAGCTCGTTGAACGAGGCGGCCGCCAGCGCCAAACAGCAGCTGAGCCAGATCGTGCCGCCGCCATTGAGCGATTTCACCGGCCTGCGCCTGATGATCAATCGACTCGACATCCCTGAAAGCGGCAGCCCGGATGCGGCCGCCGCCGTGCTGATCGGCAGTTCCAACCCGATGGGCATGATCGGCATGGCGCAAATGGCACTTCCCGGCCTGCGCGATTTCAAACTCGCACTCGATGGCAAGGCGGTCGATCTTCCGGCCGGAATCGTTCCCGCCGAGGTCGGTCATGCGCCACCAATGCGGATCGCCGCGAATGACGCGGCGATGGCGGTCAGTATCGGTAACGGGATCGACCTCGCCGCCTTCCTGACCGCGCCAACCGCCAGCGATGGCCAGCTGCTGCGTGCGGCGTTTACCGGTGCGTTCTACGACGTGCTCGGCACCATGCTGACGCGCTTCTCGGCAATGTTGCCGGCCGAGCAACGGGCCGGGGTGGAAACTCAAACCGCCCTTTACAAGCTCTATGCGCGCTGGATCCAGTCGATCGACATCCGCATCAATGCGACACCGAAGGGCATCGAGATGATCGAGGATGTCAACTTTAGTCCCTGAGCGACCAGCGTGGACATCTCTGCCCATGATGAAATGTCCGGATCAGCATCGAAGAGCACCTCGCGCCGATTGGCGCGGGTGCCTTCAAGCGGTGGCGATGGCGTTCCACCGCACGTCATCTTGTTGGAGGCATGACGGCGGCGCTGACTCCGCCATCATCCACCATCACGCTCAGCTGTCGATGGTCAGCAGCAGATCCAGATGCAGGCGATCGCCGAGTCCGGCACGCTGGTTTGCCTCGCGCCATGCCTGCATCACGGCTTCCGGCTCGCTGCAGCGTTCGCGGCTGCCGTCGCGATGCAGGATCGTGATCGCCGGATACCAGCGGAGCAGCCAGCGCAGATAGTCGATTGCCTCGGTCGCCGTGGCGCGCGCTATCGCCCACGGATGGAACTCGCTGAGCAGGATCGGACGCAGCCGGGACAGACTGTGCTCGAGCCCGCGCAGGGCAAGCGGTTCCATGCCCTCGATGTCGATCTTGACCAGATCCAGCCGATCGAGATCGGCGAGCACGTCGTCGAGCACCAGCGCCGGCACGGACAAGTTGCTGCCGCAACCCTCGCGCAGCCGCTCGCCGGCCGCCGCAACGATCGCGCTGTTTGAGGTTTGCGGGTGGGTGCGCAAATCGATCGTGCCAACTCGATCACTCGCAGCAGCCGCAATGATCTCGACCTGGCTGAAGCGATTGTGCTGTGCCGCCAGTGCGATCAAGCGCCGGTTGCGCGCAATCGGTTCCACCGCGATCACACGCCCGAAGGGCCCAACCCGCGATGCGGCAAGCATCGTGAAATTGCCGATATTCGCGCCAATATCGAGCACCACGTCGCCAATGCGCAGACGTTCGCGCAACACTGCGGCAACATGCGGTTCGTGCTCGCTACCGGCGATGATCGGCGCGCCAATGTGCAGATCGCTCGGATAAGCGAACAAAGCATATCCATCGCATGCGATTCGCTGCGGTAGCTGATCGCGGTTGACCACGCTCCAGCGCCTGCCGCGCCAGCCTGGCCCGGCCGCACCGTCGTCGCCTTCGGCGAGCAGGTGCATGGCCGGATGGCGGCCGAGACGTTCCCGCAGTTCGCGTTCCGGGAGCACATGCATCTCGAACACCTCGCGCCGACGCCAGAGCAAGCGGCGCAGCGGATTGAGCCAGCGGTTGGAGGCCAGCCCGAACAATCGCCCGCGCCAGCTTTCATCGCTGCCATCGACGAACTGGAAAACGGCCACGCCCCCCGGCGCGAGGATGCGCAGGAACTCCTCGACATAGCCCAGCGCAAGCGTGCCGGGGATGTGTTGCAGGGTGATGTGCGAGAACACGAAATCGACGCTGGCATCATCAATGCCGGTCAACTCGCTGTCGGCGTTCTCGCGAAACTCAATGTTCGCGACATCGGCATTCAGGCGGCGCGCCGCGCTGATCATGCTGGCCGACACATCGATTCCGATAACCTTGTCGAAATGCACGGCCAATGCCCGCGTAAGGCGTCCTGCGCCGCAGCCGAAATCGATTGCCAGATCACGCCGCAAGGGATACCCGCTTGGTGCGAGCGCGGCAAGCTGGCTGTCAATTTCGACTTGTCCGGTGGCTAGAAACTCGTCGGCCTGCCAGCGCCCCCCGCGCTTGTTGTTGTGCGAAAGCACAGCCCACAACGGATCATCGTGGCCGAGTGCGCCCCAGACCCGGCGCAACTTCGCAAGCTGCGCCGCCTTCGTGATTGTCGGCATGGATCAAGCCGCCGCTGATGCGCCCGCCGAACGGCTCACGTTGTCTCGCTGAGCTCGACGCCATCCAGACCCTGCGACAAGGTATGCGCGTCGCCACCCTGGGCAAGCTTGATCTTCAGGCGTACCTCGTTGGTCGAGTCGGCATGGCGCAAGGCATCCTCGTAGGAAATCTCGCCGGCCTGGTAGAGCTCGAACAAGGCCTGGTCGAAGGTCTTCATGCCGAGGTTGGTCGATTCCTTCATGACATCCTTGAGCTTGTGGATGTCGCCCTGACGAATGTAGTCCTGAACCAGTGGCGTGCCGAGCAGAACCTCGATGGCGACGCGCCGCGACTTTCCATCCGGCGTCGGAATGAGCTGCTGGGCGACCACGCCCTTGAGGTTCAACGAGAGATCCATGAACAGCTGCGAACGGCGATCCTCGGCGAAGAAGTGGATGATGCGATCCATCGCCTGATTGGCATTGTTCGCATGCAGCGTACACAGGCAAAGGTGGCCGGTTTCCGAGAAGTTGATCGCGTGCTCCATCGTTTCGCGCGTGCGCACCTCGCCGATCATGATCACGTCGGGCGCCTGGCGCAGGGTGTTCTTCAGCGCGTTCTCCCAGGAATCGGTATCGATGCCGAGCTCGCGCTGGGTGATGATGCAGCCCTCGTGCTTGTGCACGTATTCGATCGGATCCTCGATGGTGATGATGTGGCCGGTCGAATTGAGATTGCGGTAACCGAGCATCGCCGCCAGCGAGGTCGATTTACCGGTACCGGTTGCGCCGACGAAGATGATGATGCCGCGCTTGGTCATCGCCAGGGTCTTGATGATCGGCGGCAGGTTCAGCTC
>CAYMHF010000022.1:0-50259 GCA_964390215.1 uncultured Dokdonella sp.
TGACCGGAAGTCCAAGCCTTATCGTGAATCCAGAAATCAATGACTCTGACCCAATTGATCGCAATCGATCACCCAATCGATCCAAAGCTCATCACCCCATGGCAGGCTGTTGAAACGCTACTCAGACAGCACAACACGGCGGCGAATCGCGCCCAAGATGCTCCTGTGCCGCATGTGAACTGCGGTTCCTCGGCCCGTTTCGACTTGTCTCGCACGCGCCTGAGCGAATTTCAACAACCTGTTGTTAATCGCGCTTGGGAAAGCCGCCGGTCATCGAACGTGGCGAAGCTCAGAACCTGAAATCTACGCCCAAGCGGATTGTGCGCGGTGAGCCGGGCAGGATGTTGTTGTTGCTGTGGGCCGAGGCGTAGTAAACCTCATCAAACAGGTTTTCGACGTTTAGCTGCAATCGCACGTTTGCGTTGACCGCATGGAACACGGCTGCGTCGAAGCGTGTGAAACCGGGCAGCACCACGGCATTGTCTGCAGCCACATACACATCGCTCTGGTAGATGGCACCCAGACCCACGCCCCATAGAGGATTGAAGTCGTAGCGGTTCCAAAGCGAGAAGGAGTTTTCAGGTACCTGGCCTAGTGCATTCCCTTCCTGTGCGCCCGGTGTCCGCATCTCGCTGTCCTGATACGCGTAGCCGGCCATTACTTGCCACGCATCCGTCATCCGGCCGGCCAAGCCCAGCTCCACGCCCTGAACGCGCTGACCGTCGACCAGCAAGGACTGCGCAGGATCGTTGGGGTTGGTAATGGCCACATTGGTGCGATCCAGACGGTAGGCCGCCGCCGTTGCCGACAGACGCCGATTCAAATCCCATTTCAGGCCCACTTCGCGGTTGCTGAATTTCTCTGGATCCAAAGTCCGGTTGCTTGGGGTCAGAGACGCCAACTGCTCTCCGGCGCGGGGCACGTAAGCATTGCTGTAGCTCGCGTAAAGGGACACGTTGTCCTGTGGCTTGTAAATCAGGCCAGCGCGGGGCGAAACAAGCTCGTCCGTGCTTGACACCGAGGTACCGGTGCGCCGGTTCAGCAGCTCTGCCTCGAAGTGGTCGTAGCGGACACCAATCAGCACCTTCCACCGTGGCGAAAGTTCGATCTGGTCTTGCATGTAGAGCGCGGCCGCCTGGGCCAAGCTGTGGTTGTCCGCATCGCGCGCACTCTGGCGGAAGACCACCGGGCCGCTGTAAATCGTGGTGGGCAGGGTCACGAAGTCCGAAGTGGCATTCGCGCCGGCATCGGGAAAATAACCGGTCTGGCGAAAATTGTCCGTCTCCTGCCGGTTCAGCTCCATGCCCACCAGGATCGCATGACCGATGCTGCCGGTTTGTGCCAAGAAAGTCAGGTCGGTCTGGTTCAGCAGGTTCTTGCGCGCAGTCAGATTGTTGTAGGCGGTGATGGCGACCTGGTTGGTGGCTGCCGTGAAGGCCCCAGGAAAAACATTCTGGTAGAACTTGTCGTAATCGGCGTAGCGCGTTTGGTTGACGAGCTTGGCAGCATTGCTGAACTCGTGCGTTACCGCCGCGTTCAATGCGTCCACGCGCGTCCAGGCGAAGCTGGAATCCGGGCTTCCGAAAAATGCCGACGTGTCGATCGGCAACGGCTTGCCCTGGAGCGGCAATAGCGAGGGAACCCCGCGGTCAACCGTGCGGTCGTCCTCGAAATGCTCGTAGCCCAGGACAAAGTTGGTGGCGTCGCTGGCCCGCAAGGAAACGGTGGGATTGACCGCCCAGCGTTCCAGGTGACCATAGTTGCGATAGCTGTCGGAATTCTCGTACAAGCTGGCGACACGGAAGGCTGACCTATCGCTCAGCGCATGGTCGTAATCGCCGGTCAACCTGCGATTGTCCCAGGAACCCAGGGTCAGGCGCAGTTCCTTGATCTCGGATCCGTCCGCCTGTTTGGTCACGCGGTTGATCAAACCACCGGCGCCACCGCGTCCGAAGATCATGCCGCTAGGGCCTTTCAAGACCTCGACCCGCTCGACGTTGTAGAGATCGCGAAAGTACTGAACATCATCGCGCACGCCGTTGAGGAAGAAGTCGGCGGTGGAACTGTTGCCGCGCAGAATCGGCGCATCTCGGTGGCCTTCACCTTGCGCCATCTGCACGCCCGGCACATAGCGGATCACATCTGCCATGTTCTGCATGGCCTGATCTTCGATCAGTTCCTCCGTCACCATGGAGATCGATTGTGGGAGATCGCGCAGTGGAATATCGGTCTTGGTGGCAGTTGCAGTGCGCCGAACCTGGTACGCATGCTGCTCGCCCACGACCTCGACCCGCTCCAGCGTGATGGTGGGATCGTCCATCGCGTGATCATCGGCAGCCAAGGCAAAGGGGCTATAGGCGTGGAGGCCGACCAACAGCGGCATGCCGTAAAGCGCGCGACGAACCGCGCGAGCCAGCGATTCCGGAGAGGTCGAAGATTGATGGAAGGGCATGCAGAACTCCAGTATGCAAACAGGAAGGCGAGGCTTGTGTGCAAACACAAACCAGACTGATTCGCATTTAAACACAGAGAAATGATTCCCCGCCAGCAGCCAGCTGGACTTTGCTCGGTCGAGGCGAGAATTCGGCTGTGCGAGGTCAGACAACGACGACTTGCGGGCTCATCGTGGTGCTATGGGCCAAGAAGCGGCGGGAATATGAACCGCACAGACAGATGCGCACGCCCGGCCGAGCAAAGTCCAGCTGGCTGCTGGCGTTCGCCGCTGCGCCGCAACGGCTTGCGTTTGATCGGGTGCGCGCAGGCGAAAATTGATCGCGGCACAGCCGCCTCATCCACCTTTGTCGGTGAACAATCGTCAAGAGCCGCTTTCGATGCTTGTGCATGTGAAATGGCGTGATATGAATTGACAGTTCGTCGTCGCGAGGCTGGGCAATGCGGCGACCGCACGCCTTTTTCCCACGCGAATGGAGTAGTCCCATGGCCGGTTGGTTCGAGTTGAGCAAGAGCAGTGATGATCAGTTTCGTTTCGTTCTCAAGGCGGGAAACGCCGAGACGATTCTGACCAGTCAGTTGTATTCGACAAGGGCGGCGGCCGAAGGCGGCATTCGTTCGGTGCAGGCCAACAGTTCCGACGACGCGAACTACGAGCGCAAGACCGCCGCAAACGACAAGGCCTTCTTCAACCTGAAAGCGGCCAACCATCAGGTGATCGGAACCAGCCAGATGTATGCCTCGGAAGCCTCGCGCGAGACCGGCATCAACAGCGTCAAGACGAACGGATCGAGCACGACAATCAAGGATCTTAGCGCCTGAGCGGACGTTCACGCCCAGGGCGTGGCCGAGTGCTGCGCTCAGCCTGGCCCTGGCTCAGCGCCTGAATCCTTCGATCTCGCGGTAGACTGCGACCGTTTCGTCGACGCAGCGCGACCATGGGAAATCCGCCGCGTGGGCAAGCCCGTCCGCTGCGCTGCGATCGCGCCAGGTGTTGTCTTCGAGCAGGCGCTCGAGCCCTTCGCGCAGCGCCTTCTCATCGAGCGGATCGACGCACAAGGCGGTGCCCGCGCAGATCTCGGGCAATGACGAGACATTCGAGGTCAGCACCGGAACCCCGCTGGCCATGGCTTCGAGTACCGGCAGGCCGAATCCCTCGTACAGCGACGGGAAGGCAAAACCGCCTGCACCGGCATAGATCATCGGCAGATCAGCTTCGCTGACATAGCCGAGTCGGCGACTCGATCCGCTCGCTTCGAGCGGAGCCAGCACGCGCTCAAGTTCGGCATTGAGCCAGCCGCGCGCGCCGACGATGATCAGCGGATAACGGTCACGCAGGCGTGCCGGCAAGCCGGCATAGGCATTGGCCAGGCGGATCAGGTTCTTGCGCGGGTCCTGGGTGGCGACGACGAGTAGATAGGCGCCGGCGGCGAGGCCATGACGTGCCATCGTTTCGGCCAGGGCTTCGTTTCCACGCGGGTGATAGCCTGGATCGACGCCAAGCGCGATCACGCGCAGCTTCTCGCGCGGAACTCCGAGTTTGACGTGGATCTCGTCGGCGATGAATTGCGAATCGGTGAGCACGCGATCGGCGCGTTCGAGCGTGCGCGGCAGATGGCGTTCGAGGAATCGCACGCGTTCGGGTGGATGTGTCTCGGGAAAGTTGAATGCGGACAGATCATGCACCGTCGTCACGCTCGGCCCGTCAAACGGCATCAGGATGTAGTTCGGCGTGTGCAACAGGAAGCCCTTGAGATTTCGCGTGTGCGCGCGAAACAGCACGTTGCGCAACGTCGAGTACATCTCCAGCGCGCGCGTCTTGAAGGGCAGGTTCTTGCGCAGGCTGGCGAACATGCGGTTCGACGACAATGCGTCGGCCGGATCCTCGACCCAGCGCACAGCCGAGTACAAGCGCAGTTGTTCGATATCCCGATGGCTGGCGAGGCCTTGCGCGAGTTCGAGCGCATAGCGACCGATGCCGGTCAGCGGAGCGCTGATCGCATCGACATTGAAAATGACGCGCATCAGGTTGGACGCTCGCCGCGTTCGCGTTGCAGATCTGCCTCGACCATGCGCCGCGTCAGTTCGTCCAATTCGATCCGCGGATCAAAGCCGAGTTGCTCGCGAGCCCTGGCCGCATTGCCGACCAGCAACGGGGCATCAACCGGTCGCAACAACCGTGTGTCGATACGCACGCGGATCTTTCCACTCTTGCATTCGCGTCCGATTTCGGCTGCGGCGCGACCCTGCCACTCGATCGGCATATCGATTGCGGCAAAGGCCGCGCTGGCAAATTCGCGCACGCTGGCAGCGTGGCCAGTCGCCAGCACATAGTCGTCGCCGGATGCGCGATCCGCCATGTTCGCCAACGCGGCCATGTATTCGGGGGCATAGCCGAAGTCGCGGCGTGCATCGAGGTTGCCAAGCGTGAGTTCCTGTTCGCGCCCGAGCAGGATGTGCGCAACGCCGAGGCTGATCTTGCGCGTGACAAATGCTTCGTCGCGCAGTTCCGATTCGTGGTTGAACAAGATAGCGCTGCTCGCCGCCAGGCCGAAGCTGGCTCGCCAGCTGCGCATCGCCGAGTGTGCCAGCAGCTTGGACAGGCCATACGGCGATGTCGCGCGTAGCGGCGTGTCTTCATCTTGCGGCGCCATTTCCGGATTGCCGAATATTTCCGCGCTGGAGGCGAGCACGAAATGCGCATCCGGGGTCTGCCGACGCATGGCTTCGAGCAGGTTCAGTGTGCCGATGCCATTGGCGTGGATGCTGGCGAGGGGGTCGCGAAACGAGTCGGCAACGCGAGATTGTCCGGCCAGATGAAAGATCGCCTGCGGTTCGACATCGTTCAACAGGCCGCGACATGCGGCTGCGTTGCCCGAATCGAGGGCACGCAGATGCAGGTTCGGGTGGTTGGCAAATCCGAGTTCCTGCAAGCGCCAGTTGCCGGCGGGACTGGTCGGACGATGCGTGCCGATCACCTCGATGCCCTCGCCGAGCAGGCGTGCCGCGAGCCAGGCACCATCCTGACCGTTGATGCCGGTGATCAGCGCACGTGTATAGCGTCGAGTCATGACCTGTTTCCGGAAAAGCTGTGCCGTGCGCTGGTATGCGTGTCTTCGGCGCAAGCAAGGTCGACGCCATCGGCGCTTGGCTGCAGCGGAACCCCGAGCCGCTCGGCTTCGCTGGCAAGCATTGAGTTGACCGAATCGTCGAAACGCCAATCGAGCGCGACGCGGTCGATCGCATGGCGCTGCAGCCATGTTGAAACGATTCCTGCATCGAGGCCTTCGCCCGTTTCAAGCGGCTCGTCGCCGCGGCGACCGAGTGAGTAGCGTGAATCCGATGATGTCAGCATCAGCCTATCGTACCCGCTTGGCCCCTCGTTGCCGCCATCCGCGCCGAGGCATAGCACGCGAGGTTGCGGTTTGCGCAGGCTTGCGCCGGCATGAATCCGGCGCACGCGCCAATCGAGCACGCGGCGCTCGAATGAAAAAAGGCTGCTGCCAACGTCGGCCTCGTAGCGTGGCCAGCGTTCACGCAATACCTGCATGCCTGCGCGGCCCAGTGCCTCGCGACGTGCGTGACCGAAACTGCGGCTGCGCGCATGTCGCACGAGCACGTTGCCGGCGATCAGGTGGCGATAACCCGCCGCACAGGCACGCTGGCAGAAATCGTTCTCCTCGCCGTAGCCCTGCGGAAACGCCTCGACATCGAAAGCGCCAATCGCATCGATCACCTCGTGGCGGATCAGCATGCAAAAGCCGTTGCCGGTTGGCAGTTGCGGGTAGGCGAGTCCGGCGTCATGCCACAAGGCCAACGCGGTTTGCGCAAACGTCCAGCCGTCGGGTAGCGGATTGTCCCGTTCCAGTTCGGGTACCGAAAACGCTCCCGCATTGTCCGAGACGGCGGTCACCGTGGCGATGTCATCGCCCGCATGCAAGGCACGGCGCAATCCGGTCAACCACGCTGCGGCTACTTCGGCATCCGCGTTGAGCAGGACGACATCGGCCTTGCCAGCGAGCGCAATGCCGCGATTGACGGTTGCCGTGAAGCCGAGGTTTTTCGGATTGGCAAGGATCTCCACACCGTCGATGTCCCGATAGCGATCGAGTAGCGGCGCGATTTGTGGGTCCGTGCTGGCATCATCGATCACGATCAATCGACTCGGGCCCGTGGTGTGCGCGAGGACCGAATCGAGGCAGCGTTCGACATCCTCGGCTGCGTTGTAGACAGGTACGATGATCGCGACCTCGCGTTGCATCGGCGTGGCGTCGATGGGCACGAGCCGCTCGGCCGCGCCGAGACTGCGAAGCGCCCGTGGCCCGGCCGCGACTTCACCCAGGCCAGGCTGGCCGATCCTGATTCCAAATTCGACCACGGCTGCGTCAGCCGCGGTGATGCCGAGATCCAGGCAGGCATTGCCCGACGGCGAGTACGCAAGCTCAAGCCTGGCCAAACCGTCCGGCCCGGCAACTAGATCAACAAAGCGCGAACCATCGATCACGATGCCAAGCACGGCTGCAGGTGCCGCATGCAGGGTCAGGCAGCGCCCATCCCATTCGGGGCGCAGCTTGGATGAAGCCGATGGTGAGTTCATGACAATCAAGGGTGGCGAGATTCGACGCGCGATTACGCACGTCGCCGCAGGGATTTGCAAGGTTTGGTCGGGTCAGGAAGAGCCGCACAATCGGATTGGTTTTTCATTCGCCTGTCGAAAGCATCAGGGTCGAAACCGCTGCTTGCCAAGACGAGCTGCAAAGGCGCGGCCGGTGTGCCAAGAGGATCGCAAGCGTATTCCGCAGCCTATTTCCAGAAGGCGATCCGGTAGCGATCCGGCTCTTCTTCGCGATCCTCGTCGTCGATGTCCTGCGGTCGCTTGAGACTCAGGTTGTGCTCGCCCGGCGCCAGGTTGCCGATTGGAACCACGATCAGCACGGCGTGCTGTTCGGTTCTCGGATCGGCGTAGTAGCGCAAAGGCAGCGGCGACATCGGCTGTCCATCAAGGGTCAGTTCCTGCAAACGACCCATGCAATCGAGCAGGGTCGCCCGTTGCTCCGGCTTGGTGGCGGCCTGCCAGGTCGTCGGGCAGGTTGCAGCGAGCAGGGCCGGGTGGCGCTTGGGATTGAACGGTACGATCAGGCTCAGGTAGGCGCCGCTCGGGAACATGCTGTCGATCGTCGGCAGCAGGGTATGGTTCGAATCTGCCTGGTCGCGATAGTGCTGCTCGATCACCGAATCGGGTGCGCCGAGGCTGACATCCGGCCAATGGGAGTATTCGCCAAAGGCGATATTGCCTTGTTGCAGGGTCAACTGACCCGCGGTGAAGGAGCCAACCAGAAAGATCGAGAGAAAGGTTGCCGCGAAAACCTTGCGGGCGCCGACATGACTCTGCAACAGCCGCATGGTCGGGTTGATGTCGCCGCCAAAGCCGAACCGCGCATAGGTCGAAAACACCTTGCCCACGGTGCGGGCGAGCAGGCCATCGGCCGACAATCGCGCGCCGAATCGTCGATCGATGAAATGCACGAATGGATAGGGCAGGGCGATGATCGTCAGCAGCAGGAAGGTGCCACCCGGGAACACCCAGTCCCAGCCAGTCAGCCATGAAAGAAGTGCACAAAGGGCGAGGCTCACCGATATGGTCAGGATCAGCCCGACCATGACCAGGGCCATCGTGATGCCCAGCGCAAAAACAATGCTGGCGCGATTGTCGGCGCGTTCGATCCGATCGACCATGCTGATGCCGCGCCGTTCGATCAGTCGACGCTGGATCGGGCCGATCTTGAGGCGATCCCAGATCACGCCATCGGGATAGATGGAATTCATGCCAACCAGGGCGATCCAGAAACCGCGCAGTGCCAGGTGCAACACGAACGCCGCAGCCAGGATCAGTACGCCCATCTTGCTGTAGGTGAACAGCAGTTTGCACAAGAACTCCCAATCCAGATCGAGCCTGGGGCGCAGGGCCAGATAGGCCTCATCCATCACTCCGGGCAGTTGCAGCAGCGCGAATACGGTGACGCCCGAGATCAGCAGTTCCATTTCCCAGGTTGGCGTGGTGAGCCTGGACAGCGACGAACCAGGCGGATCCTCGTTCTCGTTCATGGTTGGCAATGTGCGGCGTGAAGAAGTCGAAGATGCTATCACTGTGCGCAAAATGCCCGTTCGTTCACTGGCCTGATCCGAAGCTGCCCAATGCACTACCATCGGGAATGCGTGAGATAACGAGTGCGTTTGCCATGATCCATGAAACCGGTGCGCCCAGCGGGGATGGCGATATCGAGCGCCTGCTCGATCGCCTCAAGGCGGGCGACAAATCGGCCATGGATGCGTTATCGACCTTGCTGTTCGAGGATCTGCGACGCCTGGCCCGGGCTCAGCGTCATCGGCTGGGTGGTGGTGAAACCCTGCGCACGACGGCCTTGATCCACGAGACGTATCTGAAGATGCGTCGCAGTGCGAATATTTCGGCACATTCACGAAGACACTTCCTGCACACCGCCGCGCTGGCCATGCGCCAGATCCTCATCGATCACGCGCGCTCGCAACTGGCGCTGCTGGATCGCCAGCAGATCGTCCACGCGGAAGCAGAGGATCGTCAAGGTGAATTGCATCAGCAAGCGAAACTGGTGCTCGATATCGATGCGGCACTGGAGCGCCTCGGCAAGAGCGAGCCGCGTCTGGTCGAAGTCGTCAACTATCGCTACTTCGCCGGCTGCAGTGAAGACGAAACCGCCGACCTGCTTGAGATCAGTCCACGCACCGTGCGCCGTGACTGGTTCAAGGCCAAGGCATGGCTCGCCGAGGCCCTGAATGCCCATGACGACGCGACTCCGGTCCTCTGAAGCCCGTTCACGGGCCTTGTCCGCGGCGCTGGATCAGGTCGCCCTGCTCGAGGCTGCCGAGCGCGAATCCTGGCTGCAGGAACTGGCCCGGCGTGAACCGGATCTGGTGCGCGACTTGCGTCGGCTGATTGCCGGCGCCGAGGGGCTTGACGTGCTCGATGACGGGCCCGGCCTGCTCGCTGAAAACCTGACTGACATGCACGGCGTGCTCGCACCCGGAAGCCGACTCGGCGCGTGGCGCGTGGTCGCACTGCTCGGTCGCGGCGGCATGGGCCGGGTGTATCTGGCCGAGCGTGCCGATGGCGTATTCGAAAAACAGGTTGCGATCAAGGTGCTGCGCCGCGAGCGCCGCCTGGCCGATGCCGTGATCGAGCATGAAAGAGCGTTGCTCGCGCGCCTGGAACATCCCGGGCTGACCCGTTTGCTGGATGGAGGCATCAGTGAGGACGCCGATGCCTATCTGGTCATGGAGCTTGTCGACGGCTTGGCGCTGGATGCCTGGTGCGCGCAGCAGCAGCCGGATCTCGACCAGCGACTGGACCTGTTCGGGCAGATCCTCGATGCCATCGGCCATGCGCATCGGCAACTGGTCGTGCACGGTGATCTCAAGCCGGACAACCTGATCATCGACCATGAGCAGCGTGTGCGTGTGCTCGATTTCGGCGTCGCTCGCATGCTCGCAAGTGATGGCGCGGATACTCTTCTTGCTGCGACACCAGGCTGGGTAGCGCCCGAATGCGCCGCCGGCGCGCCGGCCAATGTGGCATCGGATATCTACAATCTTGGACAATTGCTGAATCATCTGGCGCGTTCGCCTGCAGCATCCATTGATGAACGGATTGCACACGATCTGGCGGCGATCATTGGTCGCGCCACGCGGATCGATCCCGACGCACGCTATTCGAGTGTCGGCAGCCTGCGTGACGATCTGCTCCGTTTTCGCCAGTCGCGTCCGGTCGAGGCGCGTGCGGGAGGTCGCGGGTATCGCCTGCGGCGGTTTGTCCAGCGCCACTGGATCGGTGTCGGATTCGCCAGTCTTCTTTTCATCGTTCTGGTCGGCGCCGGCAGCATGGTCGCCTGGCAGGATCGCATCGTGCGCAGCGAACGCGATACGGCGCGTCTGGAAGCGACTCGTTCGCAGATCGTGCTCGACTACCTGCTCGGCATTCTTGGCCAGGCCGACAACACGGCAGCGGGCAAGCCGGCCTCGCTGCGCAGCCTGCTCAACGACAGCCTCGAACATATCGATTCGGATTTCAGTACGGATCCGGGTGCGCGACAGGCCCTGCTCGCGCATCTGGCCGAAGTGCTGGTGCGCTTGAATGACTTTGCCAGTGCCGAAAAAGTGCTCGAGCGCTTCGAACGCGACCTGTCCGGCAACGAACCGGCGCAATTGCGCGTGCGCGTGCTCGACAACCTCGCGGTCGTGCGCATGCATCAGGGCCGTCTGCATGAGGCCAGGGGTTTTGCCGACCAGGCGCGGCAACTGATCGACCGGATTGCAGCTGATCAGAGCGGCCAGATGTCCGAGCTGCTGGTCACCGACGCCTTGATCCAGGCGCGGCAAGGCGAGACGAGCGCGTCCATCGACACCTTGCGCCGTGCCCTGGCGCTGCGCCTGAAAGTGTCAGCAGCCAACGCAGCGCAGACCGTGGTTGTGCGCAACAGTCTCGCTGCCGCGCTGATGCGCAACGGGAATATGGCCGAAGCCTTGCAGGAATACCGACAGCTTGATGCCGCACTCGAATCCAGCCGACGCGAACACAGCCTCGATGCCGCCACCATCTATGCCAACTACGCCAGCACCTCGTTTGCCCATGGCGACTATCAGGAAGCGCGGCGAATGTTCGAGCGCGCGCTGGCTTTGCAGGAAGAGTTGTATGGGCCGTCCGCCGCACTCGCCGCCCTGCTCAACAACTTCGGCAAGCTCAATCTTGAACTGGGCAAGCTGGACGCCGGGCGCACGCAGATCCAGCGTGCCGTCGCCATGATCGAGCAGTTCAGCGGCAGCGACAGCATCGATGCGCAACTCATTCGCCTGAGCCTGGGCCAACTGGCACTGACCGTTGGCGATGCCGTATTGGCGCACGACCGCTATCGCGAAACCGGCGACCGCCTCGCGGCGGCTCTGGGCGAGGAGCATCCCGTGCTGGCACGCGCGCGCTCCGGGCAACTGATTGCGCATGCGCGCGCCACCGGTTTGTCCGCGGATGATCCGGCCTTTGAGCACATGCTTGCATCGCTCGCGCTTGATCCGTCCAATCGGCGGCCACACGCACAACTGCTTTGCGAACGCGCCGAACTGGCCCTGGCCCAGCAGCGCCTGGCATTGGCTCGCGACAGCGCGGCGGCATGTCTCGATCTGCGCCGGCAGCATCTGGCTGCGAACAGCCCGCCGCTGCTGGTTGCGGAATATCTTGAAGCCGAGGCCGCATTCCGGATCGCCCCGAGCGATACCAGCCGCCAGCGCCGCACCGTGATCCTGCGCGAGCTCGGCAGCCAGCTCGGTGAAGACCATCCCCAGGTCCTGCGTCTGGCCGCACTTTAAGCAAGCGGGATTCGCGATTGCCCAGGTCAATCGCCGCGCATGGCCGCTTCTTCCGCCCGACTCCGTATCTCCCATGAATACTTTCCGGAGAACCCTGCATGCGCCCCCTGATTGCCGCTCTCGCCCTCGCCCTGGTTTGCCTGCTGCCGCTGACCGCCCGAGGCGCCATCATCACCATCAATGTCACCAGCGCCGCCAACAGCGGCCCGAACACGCTGCGCCAGGCCATCATCGACGGCAATGCACTGCAGACAAACAACAATGTGCCGCGCATTCTGATCGACCTCGATAGCAGCACCCCGATCCTGCTGACCTCAGCGCTGCCGGCCATGACCGCACCGTATTTCGAGATCAAGGGCATCCGCGCGGGCCAAGCGGTGATCGATGGTGCAGGTGCGCACAGGATCCTGACCTCGAGTTCGGCGGTCCTGTTGTTCAGCCTGAAAAACATCAGGCTGTTCAACGGCTACTCCACGACCGCCGCCGCTGCCTGCCTCGACATGGCGGGCGGCACCAGCGCGGCCTACACCAACATGGAGGATGTCTGGTTCCAGAACTGCGTTCAGTCCGCTTCCGGCGTAGCCAATGGTGGCGCCATCCGCACTGGCCACAACCTGACCATCAAGAACGCGCTGTTCCAGTTCAACGCGTCGATCGGCACCAGCTCGACCCAGGGCGGCGCCATCGCGATGCTCGGCAACACCGATCTGACCATTCGCTCCAGTCGCTTCTACAGCAACCGCGCCGAGTCGAACGCGGCGGTCGGCGCAGCGAGCGCCACTGGCGGCGCGATCTTCGTGGTGGATGGAAAATCCATCACCATCGAGGACAGCAAATTTGTCGACAACCACGCCAGGACCCCGAACGATAGTGGCCCCGGAATCCGCTATGGCGGCGCTCTCGATGTCAGGCTCGACGGCAAACTGAGCTTGCTGCGCACCGCCCTGGTCAGCAACGATGCAGCCGAGGGCGGCGCGATCAGACACCGCGGTGTGTTTACCGGCAATCCCATCGTCGAGATGCGCAATGTCAGCGCGTTCGACAACCGCGCCACGCTCGGCAACGGCGGTGTGCTGCTCAGCAACAGCCAGTTGATCCTCTACAACAACACGTTCTGGAGGAACAGCGCCTCGCAAGCGGGTGACAATCTGGCTGGCTTCAACACCGCCTTCGTAAGCGCCGCCTACAACAATCTGTTCGCGGCCGGCGTCGGTGCCGGCGATTCGTGCACTGGCTACAACTACGCCAGCTCATCCGGCTATAACATCGTGCCGGCCATCGAATGCGGTCTCGGCGGGGGCACGACCGATATCATCAGCAACGATCTGCATATTCGCGGAGCCTACACCGGCCCGGGGTGGGACTTCACCGTGCAGTTGAATTCGAGCAGCCCGGCCTTCGATGCCGGCAATCCGCAGGCCCCGTCCGACACGATCCTCGCCCGCTGCGCGACGACCGATTTCCTCAATCGGCCACGCCCGGCCGATGCCAGCGGCACGGGTGCGACACCGCGTTGTGACATCGGCGCGCTTGAGGCACAAAGTGAGCCATCCCTGTTCATCGACGATTTCGAGGGACGCTGGTTGCGGCCTTGAAGCCACGTGCGTTGGCGCAGGCGCAATCCTGTCGGCATGCGTATTTCGGGCAAGCCGCAATCGCAAGGCGGCAAGCCGAGCCGGCGCTCAGCCGATGCAGATACGGTCGCGGCCGCCTTGCTTGGCCTGGTAAAGCGCATCGTCCGCCCGTTGCAACATGGCCTGTCCCGATTCGGGTTCGCCCCGCCACTGCGCGAGTCCGGCGCTGAAGTTGATCTGCAGGCCAGCCACGCCAGCCCAGTTGCGTTGTTCGTGAAAGCGCTGGCGCAGCCGCTCGCAGGTGAGCTGGGCTCGCTCCAGGGTGGTGTCGTGGAGGAGCAGGGCAAACTCCTCGCCACCGACCCGGGCGGACATGTCGGAAACGCGACTTGCGCCACTGAGAAGGCGGCCGACCTCACGCAGCACGGCATCACCGATGGCGTGTGAATAGCGATCGTTGACGTCCTTGAAGTGATCGATGTCGAGCATGGCCAGGGTCAAGGGCCGATTGCCGTTACGGGCCAGCTCCACCGCGTATCCGAGCGCGTCGTCGAAGGCACGACGGTTGGGCAGGCCGGTGAGGGCATCTTCCCGTGCCTGCTTCTCGAAGGCTTCGGATTGTTCGCGAAGCTTTGTCAGAAGTGTAGATTTTTCCTCATCGGCGAGCAGCAGGCGTTCAGCCTGGCGCTTGAGATCTTCGGTTCGTTCATCCACAAGCTGGCTGAGCCGCAAGTTGCTGCTGCGGTAACGCCTGACCAGAAAGAGATAGGCGCCGACAAGGAATGCCAGCGCCAGCAGAGTGGCGATGATGCGCACATCCAGACGCTGCCACCAGAACGGCTCGACATGGAATCGCCAGACCGCCTCGTTCACGCTCCAATCACCGCCCGGATGGGCGGCGGCGACATGCAAGGCGTAGTCGCCGGGCGGCAGGGCGATGAACTCGACGTTGCGCTGGCGGCCACGCTCGATCCAGTCCCTGTCGAGTCCATCGAGTCGCGTGCGATAGAAGATGCGTTCCGGCAGCACAAAGCTCAAACCGACATAGCCGATTGAAACCCGCTTGCCACCTGGCAGCGAGATGCCGTCGCTAGCCATACCGAGGGGCAATGGCTGGCCATCGAGGCGCAGGCTTTCGATGACGGTTGGCGGCGCGGAACGCTCGCTTAGCAAGGTCAGTCGCGCCGGATCGAGGGCGCTCAAGCCGCTCGCCGTTGCCACCCACAGTGTGCCGTCGCGCCGCAACCAGGCGGCAGGTCCGGAGCTGCCATTGGCCTGCGAGCTGATCATTCCATCCATCTCGTTGTAGCGCTCGACCTCGATCCGCGCACTGCGCCCGTCGGCGACCGCATCGAGGGCCGCGCGGGTGGTGCGCATCACGCCGCGATTGCTGGTTATCCAGATGTTTCCGGCCTGATCCGGAACCATCTCGAAGGTGACATCGACCGGCATGCCCTGCTCGAGGCCGACCCGCGCCAATTTGCCATCGCGATATCGATACAAGCCGCGATCGGAAACAATCCACATGTCATTGCCGAGCCGGCGGAATCCGAATACCGAGTGGCCGTCGCCCTGGGCATCGATGTCGATGCGCTCGATGCGTGATCCGCGCAGGACGCTCGCACCTTCGATCGTGCCGATCCAGAGTTCACCAGGCTGGCTGTGCAATGCGGTGGTCAGGCCGCTCGGCGCGTTCTCGCCCTCGACCGGTTGAGCCTGGCCACCCTGCAGCCTGGTCACGCCACGCTGGGTTGCGAGCCAGACGACGTCATCGGAATCGATGGCAATCGCGCGCAGGTTGCCGGCAGGAACGCCTTCCTTGACGCCATAGCGGCGAACCTCGCCGTTGCTGTCGATGCGGTACAGGCCATCACCATAGGTGCCAACCCACATTCGTCCCTGGTGGTCTTCGGCAAGACTCATCGCCGAGGGAGGATTGCCGCTGGCGGTCGGCATGTGGATCACATGCAGGGAGCCATCGGTATCGATCCGGTCGAGGCCGCCGGCCGATGCGATCCAGAGCCGGTCAGCGTGATCTTCCATGACTGCGCGAATGTAGTTGCTACTCAAGCCATCCCGGCTGCTGAGGTTGCTGAACAGGGTTTCGCGCAGGCGAAACAGGCCGCCATTGGCGCCGACCCAGATACTGCCTTCGGCATCCTCGAAGATCTCGGTGATCCGACCGCCCGGAAGGTTCAGGTTGTCCGCCATGCGTTCGACGCCATAGTGATCGGTCACACGGAACAGTCCGATATTCTCGGTGCCGAGCCAGAACTGTCCATTGCGATCCTCAAGCATCGCGGTCAATCGACCCTTGCCCGGGACGCGGAACTTGAAGACGGGGTGACCGTCCTCCATTCGGTAGATGCTGTCCTCGGCGGCAATCCAGAGTTGGCCGTCGGGCGCCAGGTACGGCCAAGCCAGACCACCAGCAGGCAGGCCGAAATCGGCTGCGACGCGTCGCGCCACGCCGTCGCCATCAATGTCGCGATAGAGCAGGCCGCCGAAGCTGCCGATCCAGAGCCGATCCTGGTTATCGAGCACCATGTGCGCGTTGGCCAGGCGCAACGGCGAATCCGCCGGCGGCGTATCAAAATGGAATGTGCCGTCCGCATCCAGGCGGCCGAGGCCCCGGCTTTCGTAGAGCAGCCACAACCTGCCGCCGCGGTCCATCACCATCGACTGGATCAGAACCCTGGGCAGTTCGGGCGGCCGCGACCAGAAGCGAAGCTGTCCATCGGCCCCGCGATGGCCGACATTGCCGCGCGAGTCGCTGATCCACAGCTCGCCCTTGGGATCGAGGTAGATGGCGCCGACACCATTGTCGAGCAGACCGGGCTTGCTGGCGCGGTCAAGCACGGCAAACTCGAGGCCGTTGTAGCTGACCAGTCCTTCCCAGGTGCCGAGCCAGAGATGGCCTTCCGGCGTTTGTGCCAGGCCCCGTATCGAGTTGTGCGGGAGCCCCTCCAGGGAAGTCCAGCGGTCGACCGCGTAGTCACGCAGTGCGGGCGGCGATGGCGTGCCGACGGCGCTTGCGGTCAGCGCGCAGAACAGCAAGGCGGAACAACACAACTGGATCATGCGCCGGCAATGGCTGGCATCGCATTTGTGGTTTCGCCAGCCATTTGCCGTTTCAAACACGTGGCGCCCTTCCTGATCGTGTCCGGGATGTTGTCCGCGACTGGCCACAGCGACCTGCACCGACAGACTGCCAGATGCGGAGGGCCCGGGTCGATCCCCGATGACCGCCCACTCCGTGCGGCCGGGTGCCGCCATCATACTGACAAGCGCGACGCCGGCATCGCGCAAATTCCCGGACTCCGGGCTGCCGGTCGACGGGTCTGGATCTCGCCATCTCCCGCAGCGAATCTGGCTGGGCAGGGAAATTCAGCCTCCTGTGCGCCAATCGCAGCAATTCCATCGCGCGTTTGTCACAATGTCTGACGCCGGGTGTTTGCCGACGATGTTGCTCTGACCAGACGCTGGAAATTTCTTGAATGAACCCCGAAGAAGCTCGTTCGTGTTGAATGCCGCACAGATGTGGAGTGCCCTGCGTGCGATCGCTGCGACGCTGCTCGACGGCATCATCCGGATGTCGGCGACGCGGCTCAACTACTGGCTCGAGTTTGCCTTCACCGGCAGTCTCGCCATTGGCTTGCTTGCGACCGGTGTTGATCGTCATCGCGGTTCCTGGTTCGCCGCCTTCCTGACCGTGCTGGCCGGGTTGGTCGCCTTCAGCTTCATCGAATATCTGTTTCATCGCTGGATCTTCCATGGGCCCGATTCGATGTATCGGCGTGGCCATGATGCTCATCATCGCGATCCGCGTGGTTATGACGCGCTTCCGTTTTTTCTGCCCTCGGTCATTCTGATCGGCCTGACCCTGACATTCGCACTGGTAATTCCGTTCAGCCATGCCTGCCTGCTTGGCGGCGCCATCGCTTTCGGTTATGTCGGTTATGGCCTCAGCCATTTCGCCATCCATGCCATGCGTTTTCGCCAGCCGTGGTTGCGCCGCTGGGCAGCGAGCCACCATGTCCACCACTACCACGCAGAGACCAATTTCGGCGTGACCACGCCGTTATGGGATCACCTGTTGGGCACGCGTTACAAGGGCCGCCCTGCGCCCGGTGCTTCGCGAGACGATTCGCCCGCCTGAATCGTGCGTGGGTTTGGTCAGCCCGGGATGCTGCTTGGCTCGAGTCCATCGCGAAGAATGCGGCGATCCGCGATCATCGCCTGCAGGCGTGCTTGTTCGAGACTGGGCACGATGCCGTTGCCGGCCGATCGCGCTGCGCCCGGCTCGATCCAGCCGGCGATGTCCAGCGGATCCGGCCGGCTGAGTCCCTTGATGCCGAGCGCTTCGAGGTCATCGAAGAACGTATTGGCTGTCGCGACCGGATCGTCGAGCAAGGCATTGTAGTCGACAATGATGCGCGACCAGCCGGCGCTGCCGGCAAAGGCTTCGCGCGTGTAGGTTTCCCAGAGGGCGAGCGCCTGCACCGCCGAGATCCCGTCGCGACGGTGCAGCGATGCGGCGACTTCGACCGGATCACGCACGACATGGACGAATACCGGCCGGGTCAACAAGGGCAGCAGTTCGCGCACAAGCAGGCACAGTCGCGGTTCCTTGATGAACCATGGACGTTGCGGTTCCAGTGTTTCAAGTACGGCCGCGACCTCGCGGCGAAATGCATCGACGGCTGTTGCTGGCGCCTGATCGGGAGGTGTCAGCCAGTCGCCACCGGCGGCGCACAGGCGGCGCAGGCAGGCCATGTGAATTTCACCGTGCTCGAAATGACCGCGTGGATTGTCCGCGCCGCGCAGGAGCAATTCCCCGGATCCGGGCCAGGCGCCAAACAGGGACAGCAAGCCGCCGATGCTCGAGGTGCCCGAGCGATGCATGCCGAGCACGACAATCTGCCCGCTCGCCGGTCGATCGAGATCGCACGGTTGGTGGGCTCGCACGATGGGTGCCGGCGGGCGCAGTGTCGAACCGCGCGCGAGCATTTCGCTCAGGCGATCAGCGGTAAGGTCGAGATGGTGGCTCGCCGAGTACGTCGTTGCGCGCGCCATCGCGGCAGTGATGAGATCGTTGCGCCGATTGAAGGCATCGCGCATGCGCCAGCCGAGCGCGTCGCGGTCGGGCTCCGCCCACAGGCAGCCTGGTTCGCCCGGATCCTCGACTTCTCCGACCAGATCCACGGCCAGCCCCCATTCCTGCACGAGGGCCTGCTGGCTGCCATAGGCCGGGGCAATCACCACGCGACCGCAGGCGATTGCCGCGCGCACGACCGGATCCCAGCCGGCGCCACGGCGGGCGCTGACGTAGGCATCGGCCGAGGTCAGCAGTTGTGCGCGTTCGTAACCCGGGAACCCCCAGCCGAACATCAGGCGCACGCACGCCCCGCTGGTCTTCGCCAGCACGCCTTCGAGAGCGGTGCGGATGCTGCTTTCATCATTGCCGGGACAGATGTAGACGACTAGCTCGACGGCTTCATCGGCACGGAAATTGCGGCGGAACGCCTCGACGATCAGCTCGGGCGCATCGCGCGCTTGCGATTCGGCGACGCTGAGGAAAACGAAGTGTCCTGCGGGATGACGCTGCGCGGGCACGTTCGGGTGGCAGTATTCGCGATCAACGCCAAGCGCCAGGATTTCCATCGGCGTGTCGATGCCGGCGGCGCAAAAGGCATCGGCCTGGAATGCATCGGGCATCAGCAGCAGGTCGAATTCGTTGTAGTAGTCAACCCAGGCTGCCGGCGGTTGCCGCCATTCG
The DNA here is from genome assembly GCA_964390215.1 of uncultured Dokdonella sp. Classification (GTDB taxonomy): domain Bacteria; phylum Pseudomonadota; class Gammaproteobacteria; order Xanthomonadales; family Rhodanobacteraceae; genus Dokdonella. The sequence goes on from CAYMHF010000022.1 coordinate 19,198, forward strand.
GAGAATGCGATGGCGACGCGATAGCGCCCGCGTGCGGGCGTTTGCGCTTGCCCGGGCGCACAGACCAGGGCGACATCGGGAAACGAGTGCAGCATGCGCCGGGCGGCCAGTTCAAGGCGAAAATCATTGGCTTCCAGCAGTTCTGGTATGACTGAAGAAAAAGCCATGCGCAAATCACGCGCATCGAGGCGCCAGAGCAGGCCGCGCGTCAGTTGACCCCAGGCATGCGGCAGGCGGGTAAGCCCTTGCCAGAGCACGCTGCCGCGATAGCGATCGATCAGGCGCTGCTGCCAGCGTTCGGCGAAGCGGGCGCGGCTGTCCTTCCACAGGCGCTCGCGGAAGCCGCCATCGTCGCGGGTCGATCCGTGCTGATCGTGGCGCAGGGTGACGGCGCCGGCGACGACGCTGGCGATACCGGCGTCGGCGGCGCGCAGGCAGTAATCGGTATCCTCGAAATAGCTGTGGAAGATCTCATCCAGGCCGCCAATGCGATCGAGGCAATCGCGACGAATGTAGGCGAGGGCGAAGGCGACGGCCTGCACGCGTCGCGTGCGCGGGAACTGACCGACGTCGGTTTCCTGCTGGCCCGATTCGGTCTGTTGGCCCCAGAGCAGTTCCGGTTCAATGAAGCCGCCAAGGTGGAACAACTGGTTTCCCGGTTCCGGGCCAAGCAGGCGACAGCCGACGATGCCGTGATCGGCGCCGGCATAGGCGGCATCACGCAGACGATTGAGCCAATCCGGCTGATCGAAGACAAGATCATTGTTGAGCAGGACAACATCGTCATCCGGCCGGGCTGCGGCGATGCCGGTATTCATGCCGCGCACGAAACCGAGATTCGCCGGCAGGCGCACGATCCGGATGCGCCCGGCGTAGGCGTTCAGTGCCTCGGCGGTGTCATCTTCGGAGCCGTTGTCGACGACAATGATGCTGGCTTCATCGAGATCCTGGGCGAGCAGGCTGTCGAGGCAGCGACGGGTCAGCGGCCACTGGTTCCAGGCCAGGATGATCAGGGACGCGCCGCGCATCACGGCTCTGCCTGAGGGGCGCCCTGCCAGAGCAGTTGCAGGGCGCTGTCGAGGGAGTCGTGCGCGTAGCTGGCGACTGGTGTCAGCAGCAGATTGGCGCAAGCATCGACGAGCGGGCAGTAGCGTACGCCGCTGCGGCGCAGCTGGCGCAGGCTTTCGCTGGCATCGGCATTTTCATGTTCGATCATGCGCGCTGCGCGGATCAGCACGTGTCGTGGTGTTGTTCCGAGGCGCCTGGAGAGGGCGAACAGATGGCCGGCATCGACCCGGGTCATGGGGCCTCGCTGGGCAGGGCCAGTTGCCGGTGATAGGCGGCAAACACCTCGTCCCGACTGCCTTCGCAGATGCTCTTGCCATCCTCGATCCAGACCAGACGGTCGCACAGGGTCGCGATCTGGGTTTCATCATGACTGACGAGAACAACGGTATGCCCCTGGCGCATGCGTTCGCGCAGCGCACTGCCGGATTTTTCCTGGAACTCGACGTCACCGACCGCGAGCACCTCGTCGATCAGCAGCACATCCGGTTCGGCCTGCATGGCTACCGAGAAGCCCAGACGCATGAGCATGCCGGAAGAATAGGTGGCGATCGGCTGGTCGAAAAAATCGCCGAGTTCGGAAAACTCCTGGATCGCCGGCAGGCGCGAGACGATCTCGCGCTGGCGCAAGCCGATCATCAGACCCGAGAGAATTGCGTTGTCGCGTCCGGAGAGATAAGGCGTGAATCCGACATTGAGTGAGAGCAACTGGCACGACAGCGTGCGTCGATGCATGCGGCCACGATCTGGCGCGAGGATGCCCGCGATCACGCGCAGCAGGGTGCTCTTGCCGGCGCCGTTGCGTCCGATGACGCCGAGGCGTTCGCCTTCACGCACACGCAGGCTGACATCTTCCAGCGCCCAGAACTTGCCGCTGCCTACACGCCTCTGCGCACTGAAGGCGATGCCGACGTTCTCGAGCTCGATCAGTGGCTGGTTCATCACGCCGCCAGCTTCGGATAGCGCGGCGACAGCCGCAAGACCACGTTGATGCCGATCGCACAGAGTACGACGGAAATGAGGCTGACTTTGAGCAGGGCCAGCCAGTTCGGCCACTGTGCATGCATGAGGATGCCGCGTGTCGCATCGAGCAGGGTTACCACGGGATTCAAAGCAAACCACTCCTTCAGCGGTGGCGGCACCGCATCGAGGGCGAAGACCACGCCGGAAAGGAACATGACCACGGTCAGCACCTGCTCGATGATGAAACGCAAATCCGGAATCAGCGGGATCACGGCGGACATCAGGAATCCGCCGCCGGCGGAGAACAGCAGGGTCACGGCAAAGACCACGGGCAAGGCAAGATAGGTGATGTTCGGCGGGAAACCGGCAAGCCACAGGATGACCAGCAGCAGGGCGAAGATATAGAAGAACTTGATCGTGTCGGCGAACATCTGCACGAGCGGAAACACCAGCACCGGAATGCGCACCTGACGGATCAGGCCGAGATTGCCCCAGATCGCATAACCGCCATGGGTGATGCAGGATTTCATCCACTGCCAGAGGGTCAGACCGACCAGCAGGAAGGGCACATAATCCGGGCCGCCGGTTTTCAGGATGACGTCAAAGACCAGCCAGAAAGCCGCCATCATCATGGCCGGCTCGGCGACCCACCAGACCAGGCCGAGGTAACTGCGCGAACGCTCGGCACGAAGCTCGGCGTAGGTGCTGAAGCGGATCAGTTCAATCAGATGCGGGCGCATGACAATGGCAACTACGAGGGATGGCGAGGATACCGGATCGGCGCGGCGTTCGTGACCGGCTCCGATCAGCGGCAGGCGCCGTCCAGGATCGGGCCGAGCCAGGCCAGTCCGAGCAGCAGCATGGCGAGCGCGGCGCCGATGAGCCAGCGCCTGCGGGTGAAAGCCAACGCCGAGGACGCCTCTTCGCGAACAATCAGGGCGGCGAGGAAACTGCCGGCGAATCCGCACAGCAAGGGCTGCATCTGGAAGAAATAGCGCTCCATCACGTGCAGGCCAAGAAACAGCGCCAGTTGATAGCCAAGATAAACCGCGCAGAAAAGGGCGAACGGCTGCCGCCAATTCCGCCACAGGACAATGCCAAACGCGCACAGCACGAGCAGCACGGTGTGACAAGCTGCGGCCAGCCAGCCGATCGGCGGCGTCAATGCGCTGACCCCGTAGGCGCCGAGATAGCCGGCACAGGCAGGGCCCGGCAACTGCGAGTTGAGCAGGGTCTTGGCGCTGAACAGGCGGAAGTACTGGCTGTCGAGCTGATCGACGAGGACACGGAACCAGCCGCGCTCGGTGACAATTGCCTTGACCTTGTCGAGATAGATCGCATTGCGTTGCTGCGGCGTTGCCGCACTGTCGATGAACGCGGTCAGCGCCGGCAGGCCGGCTTCGTCGATGTAGTCGCTGCGGCTGCTGTCACGCAGGCCGACATGCAGGTTGTACAGCGAGCTGTCGGCAATCAGCGCTGATCCGGTTTCAACGTAGCCCTTCCACAGTGCAGGGAGCGTGGCCAGCAGCAAGCCCGCGGCGAAGGCGGCGGCCGACAGCCAGGCAAAAGAAAAACGCCGATCCTTGCGTGTCAGGAAGGCCACAAGGAACAGCGGCCAGAAGCCGCCGAGCAGGCTCTTGAACAGCAGGGCGAGGCCGATCAGCAGGCCGGCGAGGAAGGCGCGCAAGGGAGGCCGCGCGGTGAAGGTCAGCAGCAGGGCCAGGGCGCCGAGCAGGCAGGCCAGGTAGGGGACTTCCGGCCACAGCCAGTGCGCATAGGCAAGCGTGCCCGGATTGAGCAGGAAGATCATCCCGGCCAGCCAGGCCGCGCGTGGACTGTCGAGGGTTTTCCAGAGCCTGACCAGCAGGGCCGTGCAGATGGCCAGCAAGACGATCTGCACAAGTTGCACGGCCAGTACGTGGCTGCCGAATACGGCGTAGATGGTGGCGATGAACCCGATCTGCCCGGGCGGCCAGATGAACAGCTCGGGCATTGGCGTTCCGGCCAGCAAGGCCAGCGCGCGCCGGTTGTAGTCGAACTCGTCGCCAACCAGTGGTTTCAGCGCAGGATGGTAGTAGATCCACAACAGCGCGCCGTTGAGTAGCAGCCACGCCGCCAGGGCAAGCCACGGCCAGACCCGCTGCAAACACCGGCCGGATCGGGGATCGACGCTCATGGTTTCAGGACTCGTCATCGCCTGCCGACTCCAGCGGCCCCGGCAAGCGACGCGAATCTGTCCCGATGATTACTGCTGCTGCGCAGGTTCGGATCGTGGCGAGCGCTTCGCTGGCGCCTTGAAGGTCGGTGTCATTTTTTCGCGCACGCCGCTCGTGCTGATCGATTCGACGTAGTACCAGTAGTCCTTGCATGGATCGATCGTGTCATCGCGCCAGGAATACTTCTGGGTTTCGTCAGTCGTGCCGGCACCGAGGATCGGATCCTTGTTCAGCTTGGTGAATTCGCCGTTCTCGCTGTCGCCGCGGAACACATCGAAGCCGAAGTTGTCCTGCTCGCTGGCGAGCGACCATTTCGGCGTATTCGCGACGCGTTCTTCCGGGGCCAGCGCGGACTGGTCGCCGCAATCGCCTTCCGGGGCCTTGGTTGCGGCCGGCTCGGTCGGGGTGGCGGTTTGCGCAGCCGCCGGCGCGGCTTCGTCGGCGGGTGCACTGGCGGTCTGGTCGGGTGACGGCTGGTTGCAGGCGCTCAGGATCAGGCTGAGCAGGACGGGCAGAATGAGTGTGCGCATGATGATTCCAGGAAAGGTGGGGTTTCGGCTCGATCCAAACGGGTGACTGGACATGAGCGGATGCGGCAACGATAGTCGCGCCATGCATGCACTGGCAACCCGAACCCGCGCGGCGACCCCGCGCCAACGCAAGCATCCGATCGTGCGGATGTGGCGATTTGTCTTTCTCGTCGCGGGTTGGCTTGGTGCTGCTCAGGCGCTGGCGCTGACCCTGGATGTCGAAACCACCCCATCGGGTGATCTGTTTCCTGCGCTGGAATTGTCCCAGGGCGGCATCGACGGACTCGACCCCGGGCAGGGAAGTGGCTTGCTGCGCATCCGTATCGGTGATGTGCGCATGCCGCACGATATCCGTCTGACCGTGTCGACGCCGGGGCTGCACCGGCCGACCGTGATCGAGGCGCGCATCAGCGGCGACATCCTGCTGCGACCGAAGCTCGACTGGGATGCCGGCGCCTTGCTCGCGCTGCGGCAGCCGCGGCGGCAAACGGTGCGGGTGAGCATGACCGGGCGCGGCATGAAGCCGCTGGAACGCACGCTCGAGCTCGATGTCCATCCGCTCGATGAAGCCTTGTACTTTGTCCGCGAGGGGGACGCGCGCATCGATCTCGGCTGGGCCTTTGCGGCCTGGGTGGATCCGCAAGATCCGGTCGTCGACAGGCTGCTCGAGCTTGCCGCCATCGATGTCGCGCAAGTCGCCGCATTGCCGGGTGACCGCAGCGCAAGATTGAACCTGGTGCGCAGGTTGTGGGTCGCCCTTGAACGACATGGCCTGCGCTATTCCGACGAGGGTGCCGGTCTGAGCCAGGGGCCGGTCATCTACAGCCAGCGTGTGCGCCTTCTGGCGAACACCTGGAACGAACGCGTGGCCAATTGTCTGGATGGCAGCGTCCTCATCGCCTCGGCGCTAGAGCGGTTGGGCATTGCATCGTTCCTCGTCCTTGTCCCTGGCCATGCCTTCGTCGGTTTCTACGTCGAGAACGGTCGGCGCGAAGCCGAATTCCTCGAAACCACCCTGCTTGGATTTCGCCGGCCGGTCGAGCAGGCTACGGAAAGCACGGCGCAGATCCTCCAGCGTGCCGTACCCGGCTTTGAAGCCGCGCGCCGTGCTGGCCGTGCGCGCTACCGACTGGCCGCGCCAAAGCTTGATGGCCGGCATCGGCCGGATTACGCACTCATCGACATTTCGACTGCACGCGCCTATGGCATCATGCCGCTCGCTGTCGGGCGCCGGGAGCGGCCCTCCGGCAGCCCTGTTGCCGCCTCCACGCCTGCCCGATCCGGCAGCCCAACCAGTCGTTCGCCGTGAATCCATCAGACGCAGAAAATCCGCTTCGGCGCATCAAGCAGGAAATCCGTGCCGATGCACGGATTGCAAGCGCACGAGCCGCGCAAGCCATGGATCTCGCGCCAGCGCCACGTTCGCCGGGTGCGATCAGGCCAGCGCATGACGAATTCACGATCGACGAGCTGGCCAGTGCTCATTTCATCGAGTTCATCGAGCGCGCCTATGCCGCCCTGCTCCGGCGCACGCCGGATTCGGCCGGTTCCGAGGCGCAGATCCGGTTGCTTGAAGCGGGCCGCAGCAAGGTCGAGATTCTCGGCAACCTCCGCTATTCAGGCGAAGGTCGCGCGATCGGTGTCCGCGTACCCTGGCTGTGGCCGCGTTATCTGCTGGCCAAGGCCACGCGCATTCCGATCGTGGGTTATGCAATCGAGTGGTTGATGTGCCTGGGCGGCTTGCCGCGCATGCTTCGTCACCAACGCTCCGCGGATGCCTATAACGCGGCACGCCGCCACGTGATCGAGCGCGAGCTTGCCGGGTTGACGGGAACAATCGAGGCCTTGCGCGACGAGATGACACGCCTTGAGCGCGGCCAGCAGGCCGCAGCCACACAGTTGCAGCAGTTCGGCGAGCGATTCGTGCCGGTGCATGCGGAAGTCGTCAAGGCATTCCACGAGATCCGCGAGCTGCGCCACCTCGTCCTCAGCATGAACCACTGGCTGGCTTCGCTGCGACAGAACCTCTCTGCCCTGGAGGCTGCCGAGGCCGAACAGGCGCGCAAGGCGGATGTGTTGCATGCCGATGTGGCCGAACGAATGATCGAGGCCGATCAGCGACGACCGCTGCGGCTGGAGCATTGGGCCGCGTCCCTTGTGCAGGGTCTTTCGCCATCGGCTGAAGTGCTCGACATCGGCAGCGGCATCGACTGGCTGCAGGCACTGTCGCGGCGTGGCGTCAACGTCACCGCGATAAACCCGAACAACGAAATCGGACAACGCATTCGCGATGCAGGCATTACCGTGGCTGTCGCGGAGCCGTCCGTGGTGCTTGCAAGGATGGCCGATCAGAGCCTGGATGGCGTGACCATCCTGGATCTCGCTTCCCTGCTGCGCGACATGCCTGCGGTGATCCTGTTCGAGATTCTGCGGCGCGTCTTGCGGCCCAGGGCAGTGTTGCTTTTCGGCATCGGCGCGGAATCGGCGACGATCACCGATCGCCTTGAGGGTCGTGCGAGTGCGCTTGTTGATGGTGACTTGATCGAGCGCGCCTTGCAGGTTTCGGGATTTGTGGAAATCAGGCGGATTGCTTCTGTCGACGACAGCTGTTGTGTCATTGCCAGCCAGCCGCACTAGCAACAGACCGGGGATTCGGAAATGCACACCAGGCAATTCGACCATGCGCAGATGAGCGCATGAAGGCCGCCATTCTCATTCCCGTGCTGACCAGCAAGGATGCGGTCGGTGCCGATGCCTTGGCGATGGCGCAGATTCTCGGCGATCTCGGTATCGAAACGCGGATCTTCTGCCAGTCCAGCAGCGGGATCCGACACAGGACGTGGTCGCCCGGAGAGTTGCCTGCGTTCGCAGGCGGCGCAGAAGACCTGGTCATCTATCATTTTTCCACCGCATGGCCGGTGGCCATCGATCTGCTTCGGCGATGTCACGGCTATCGTGTCGTCAAATATCACAACATCACGCCACCTGAATTTTTCAAGTCAGTCTCTGGCGAATACCACAATGGCTGTGAAAGCGGTCGCCAGGAGGTGACGAAGATCGCCAATCTGGGTTGCGAGCTGTATCTCGGTGATTCAGCCTATAATTTGAGCGAATTGGAAGAAGCTGGGCCCGCCGGTTTGAAAGGCGGGGTCCTTGCTCCCTTCCATCGCGTCGAAGAAATCGTGCACGCGGAAGCCGACTCGGGCTTGATCGATTCGCTGACCGATGGCGCGCGAAACTTCCTCATGGTCGGGCGGATCGCGCCGAACAAGGGTCATCTGCAACTGGTCGAGACGTTTTCCGCGTACGTGCGCGCCTACCCGGAGTCGGCGCGGCTGATTCTGCTCGGCAAGATCGATCCGCGCCTGCATGTCTACACCGATGCGATCCGACTACGCATCGACCAGCTTGGTCTGCGCGACCACGTGCTGTGGATCGACGGCGCCAGTGAAGCCCAACTCAAGGCTGCCTACCTGGCCAGCCATGTGTTCATGCTGATGAGCGAGCATGAGGGGTTCTGTGTGCCGCTGATCGAATCAATGGCGCTCGGCACGCCGATTGTGGCGCATGCCTCAAGCGCGGTTCCGGAAACCCTCGGTGATGCCGGCATTGCCTGGGAGGAGCTGGATCCCTGGCTCTACGCGGCGAGCGCGGCACGACTTTTCGCCGACGACGAATTGCGCGGCGATCTGCTCGATTGCGGACGCCGGCGCTACAAGGAGTCTTTCTCCAACGAGGTCCTGCGCAAGCGGTTCATCGATTGCCTGGAGCCCGTCTTGTGAGCGCACGGATCGCGATCGTCGTACCACGTTGCCACGAGCGACTTGTCGGCGGGGCCGAGGCGCTGGCCTGGCAATACGCGCAGCTGCTTTCGGCGGAGTACGCGGTCGACGTGCTGACCTCGACCGCGTTTGACTACATGCGCTGGGACAACGACCTCAGGGCTGGCACAGAACGGCGCGAGGGCATCACGATCCGGCGTTTTCACGTCGCACGTGGTCGCACGTCGTACTTCCACGCCCTGCATCGCAACATGCTCGACGCGTTTGCACGCTCGTCGAAGCAGTCAACGCATGCCCGCTACTGCTGGCCGGAGGCACTCGAGGAGGAGTTCATTCGGGCGCAGGGGCCAAACTGCCCGGAACTCGGCGACTACCTCGCCGCGCATGCCGACGATTACGCGGCGGTCTTTTTCCTGCCGTACCTCTATCCGCTGACCCTCGACGGCATCCGCGCCATGCCGCATCGCCGCTGGGCGCTGATTCCGGCCTTGCATGACGAGCCGCCGGCCTACCTGAAGACCTTTGCGCGAATGGCCCGCACGGCGCCCCGCATCTTGTGGAATGCCGAGGCCGAGCGTCGCCTTGGCGCGCGGATATGGAATCTTGATGCGGGCAATGTTGTGGCGATGACCGTTGCCACCGGGCTGGTCACTGCGGCACAGGAAGAAAAGCCCTATCTGCTCTACTGCGGGCGTATCGACGTCAGCAAGGGCTGCGCGCAGTTGCTTGAAGGATTCGAGGCGTTCAAGGCGGCCAATCCGCAGTCGGATCTGCAATTGATCCTGACCGGCAACGACGTACTCGGCGTGGGTGATCGTCGCGATGTGCGCTATCTCGGCTTCGTCGAGGAGCAGCGCAAGTTCGAGTTGATGGCCGGTGCCGTCGCCTTTGTGCAGCCTTCGCCCTATGAGAGCCTCAGCATCGTCTTGCTGGAAGCGATGGCGCAAGGCACGCCGGTGATCGTCAATGGCCAGTGTGAAGTGCTTGTCGACCATGTCCAGGCGAGTGGCAGCGGACGGGTCTATCGCGGCCGGCGCGAGTTCATCGAGGCACTCGTCGGCATGAGCAGGCTTGCTGCCGACGAGCGCCAGAAGCAGGGCAAGAATGCCCGTGACTATGTGCTCGACAATTACAGCCGCGAGCGGATCGCCGCACGCCTGAAAGCCGAAGTCGAGGTGCTTGCCTCGAATTGAGTGCGCGTCGCGCGAGGCTCAGCTTCCGAGCAGGCGCACATCGAACCGTGCACCGCCCAGTGTTTTCGAACGTGAAACCTTGAGGCTGCCGCTGTAGGCCTTGACGATATCCTGCACGATCGACAATCCGATGCCGTGGCCCTGCACGCGCTCGTCGCCACGCACGCCACGCTGCAGCAGGTGTTCGACCTGACCCTCGGCGATGCCGGGGCCATCGTCCTCGATGATCAGATCGACGCCACCGAAGCGGTTGTCGGTGGGATTGACCGGATGCGCCGAAAACAGGACGGTGTGCTCGGCCCACTTGAACGCGTTCTCGAGCATGTTGCCGAGCAATTCCATGAGATCGCCCTGATCGCCGCGAAAGCGGGCATCCGGATCGATCTCGAATTCGCAGAGGACGTGTTTGGCGGCGTAGACCTTTTCGAGACTGCGCACGATTTCCTCGGCGAACGGCTCCAGCGGCAGCGGTGCGGCAAAGGTTTGCCGCCCAGAAGTCGCCGCGCGCGAGAGCTGATAGGCGACGATCTCGTCCATGCGACCAACCTGCTCGAGCACGGTCCAACGCAATTGCTTCTCATCGGTTTCCGCTTCCAGCTGGGTACGCATCACCGCCAGCGGCGTTTTCAGGCTGTGGGCGAGATCGGCCAGTGTGTTGCGATAGCGTTTGAGTCGATCGCGTTCCGAATCGATGAAATTGTTGAGATTGGCGGCAAGGCCCGAGAGCTCGGTCGGATAGCGATCACCGAGATGCTCGGCGGCACCGCGTTCAACCTGATTGAGATCGGCCGCCACCTTGCGCAATGGCGCCATGCTCCAGCGCAGCACGGCGAGCAGGAGCAGGATCAGGAGCACGCCAAGGCCGCCAAGCCAGGCCAGCAGGGTGCGCCGGAATACGCGAACCTGGGTCTGCAGGGCGGCGGCATCCTCGGCGATGGTGACGGTCAGCTTGAGTTCCGGGCGATTGGCCACGCTCCAGGCGATGCCTTGCGAGAGCACGAACAGGTTGCCATGTGCGGTACGGATCGGGCCGGAGAACTCGGTGGCACCTTGGTCAAGTTCGATGTTGACAGGCAGATCCAGGCCGAGTGCGGACGGCGAGCGCCACTGGCGATCCTTCGCGTTGCGCACGTTGTCGCCGACGATGACCGCGTACAGACCCGAGTCGGGACGATCAAAGCGCGGATCCGGGCCGACTTCAGGTGGAATCAGATTGCCGGCACGGTTGGTATCCGCACCGGCGAGATAGGCATGCAGGTAACCTTGCAGTCGATCGCGCTGTGAACTCAGGGCGGCATCGAAGAAAGCCTGGTCGAGCGCGAAAAAAGCCAAGCCGAGAAAGGCCGCGAGGGCGATGCCCGCCGCGGCCAGTGATCGGGTTTGCAGGGAAAGTGGGCGGGCCACCGGATCGGCAGCGCTCAGACGTTGGGTGCGGTTGAGGTCTCGTCGGCACCGTTGTCGGTGCGTTCCAATGCAAAACGGTAGCCGCGACCGCGCACCGTTTCAATCGGCTTGATCGCATTGTCCGGATCGAGCTTGCGGCGCAGGCGCCCGATGAATACCTCCAGCACGTTCGAGTCGCGGTCGAAATCCTGCTGGTAGATATGCTCGGTGAGATCCGCCTTCGAGACCAGTTCGCCGGCGTGCATCATCAGATACTCGAGCACCTTGTATTCGTAGCTGGTCAGATCGACCGGGTTGCCGTTGGCGCTGACGGTCTGTGCCGTCGTGTCGAGTGCGATCGGGCCACATTCGAGCAGGGGGCGCGACCAGCCGCTGGCCCGACGTACGAGTGCATTGATTCGCGCCAGCAGTTCCTCGACATGGAACGGCTTTACCAGGTAGTCATCGGCGCCGTACTTGAGTCCTTGCACCTTGTCCTGCCAGGACGAGCGTGCGGTCAGAATCAGGATCGGATAGCTCTGGCCATGCTCGCGCAACTGCTTGACCAGATCCATGCCGGACAGCTTTGGCAGGCCGAGGTCGATGATGGCGACATCGAATGGTACTTCGCGTCCCAGAAACAGACCCTCCTCACCATCGCCGGCTGCGTCGACCGCAAAACCGTCGCGCTTGAGCCGGGCCGCGAGTGTCTCGCGCAGCGGAGCCTCGTCTTCCACCAGTAGTACACGCATTGCAATCTCCTTTTATTGATCCGCCTTGATTTCCAGAACGCGAACCTGGCCAGCCGAAGTCAGAATCTTGATCCGATAGATCTTGCGCTTGCCGAGGCGCAGGGTTTGCACACTGAGAACCTTGGCCGTGGTCTCGCGCTGCACCTGTTCGATGGCCTCCTGCACGGTAATCTCGCGCGCCGTCGCCACGGAGCAGGTCAGCATGAGCGCAAATGCCGTCGCCAGGGCAGACAATCGCATTGGTCCCGGATTTGCAATCATTTCGGCAGTCGAGGTCTGTTTGGCAGCCGCTGGGTCAATGCGACTGGTGCAGTCTTGATGGCGGGCATTGAATTCCCGCTGAACTTGATGAACGGGCTTGTTCGCGGCGTGCGCATGGAGTTGGCCCGTCTTGCTCAGAATACTTCGGCGACGCAGCAGCGAAGACTGCCGCCGGCCTTCTCTATTTCAGCGAGTTCGACATGCCCGATCGTGAAACCGGCGCTTTCCAGCGATCGGATCTGGTGTGGAACAAGGCTGTTGGCAGCACGCGTGCTCATCCACACGCGCGTAGTCGAGAGGCTGATGGCATTGGCCGCAAACGCCTGTTTCTGGCTGTCGCTGATCGACACCGTGTGTCCGGCATGGATTACCGCGATTGCCTTCGCGACGGCATGGTCGCGAAATCCGGATTCGGCAATGATCGCCGCACGACCGGCGAGGATGGCCAGCACGACATTGGTATGGTATTCGCCGGCAGCGAGCTCGAAGCAGAAGCTCAGCCGCAGGCCGAACGCCTCGTGCATTGCTTGCGCACCGGCCATGTCGCAGCGCTCGGACAGACCGCAGTAGCCGATCCCGCGCGCGCGGTCGATGACCAGGGCGCCAGTCAGCTCGGCGACCAGTTCCCGCCTCGACAGATCGATGATCTGGCGGCCCTGCATCGAGCCCAGCCAATGACGGATGTCCGTGCGCAGCGCTTCGCGCTGGCGTACCGGATGGCGCATGCGGCCGATGATCAGGCGTCCGGCAGCTGTCGCGAACACGTTGTTGGGGAACACGCCGTCCATCGCCTCGGGATCACCAGGAAAGGTGACTACCGGAACATCCTCGCTGAGCCGACGCGCCAATTCCGCATGTTCGGCCAGCGCGCGCAACGGATCAGGCTTGCAGGCAAGATCCATGTAGTGGTTGTCGCTGGCCGACTCCGCGGCCAGGCTGAAATCGTTCGGGCTGACCAGGAAGGCTGCGCTGGCGACAGCCGGCAGATCGGGTTTCAATGCCAGCGAATGGACGGCATCGAGGAATGCCTGCGGCTCGGTGACGATCATGTGTGTGGATCTTCCTTCTGGTTGCGTGGATGGCAAAAACACGTGGTCAGGTGATCATTGATCATGCCGGTGGCCTGCATGAAGGCGTACATGATCGTCGAGCCGACAAAGCGGAATCCGCGCTGGCGCAGCGCCTTGCTCAAGGCATCCGACAGGCCGCTGGTTGCCGGCACCTGCGAATGCGACGACCAATGATTGAGCAGCGGCTTGTCATCGACGTGTGACCACAGCCAGGCATCCAGGCTGCCGAATTCATCGATGACCCGAAGCGCCGCGCGGGCATTGTTGCGCGCCGAGAAAATCTTGAGTCGGTTGCGGATCAGGCCGGGATCGAGCAGCAGCTTTTCGAGCCGGGCATCCGACATCGCGGCGACTGTGGCTGGGTCGAAATCATGGAATGCGCGCCGATAGGCCGCACGCCTGGCAAGCACGGTGCGCCAGCTCAGGCCGGCCTGGGCACCTTCGAGCACGATGAACTCGAACAGGCGCCGATCATCGTGTACCGGCACCCCCCATTCCTCATCGTGATAGCGACGATAGACCGGATCGACCGACGGGCCGCCCGCCCATGCACAGCGCGTCCTGCCGTCGTCAGGCGGATTGACCTTGAGCCGTGCGGCGGCAGCCTTGATTGATTTCGACGTCGCGTCCGTCATGCTCGGGTTCGGTCAGGGATCGATGGCCGTTGCACCAGCCAAGGCAGGGCATCCAGATCGACGTTGCCGCCACTGAGGATCAGGCCGATGCGCTTGCCGGCAAAGCGCTGGCGATGCCTGATAACGGCGGCCAGCACAATCGCCGAGGACGGTTCGACGATGATCTTCATGCGCTGCCAGATCAGGCGCATCGCCGCAATCGTCTGTTCATCCCCGACTGTCAGCACCTCGACCCCGTGCTCACGAATAATCCGCAAGTTGATTTCGCCGACCAGGGTGCGCAGGCCATCGCAGATCGTATCGGGTACGAAGGCACCGACACGTTCGCCGCGCCGCAGCGATTCAAAGGTATCGGCTGCGCCGCTCGGCTCGGCCGCGATCACCTTGCAATCCGGCGCCAGCGCCGCGGCGGCAATCGCGCTGCCGCTGACCAGGCCGCCCCCACCGACCGGCACAACCAGCACATCGAGCGGGCCGGTCTGGGCGATCATCTCCATTGCCGCCGTGCCTTGCCCGGCAATCACGTGTGGATCGGCATACGGATGCACGAGGCTCGCCCCGGTTTGCTGGCGCACACGCTCGCAAGCTTCCTCACGCGCGCTGATGCTCGCCGCACAACGATGCACGGCGGCTGCGTAGGTTTCGATCGCCGCGACTTTCGAGCGCACCGCGCCTTCGGGCACGATCACATGGGCCGGGATGCCGCGGGTGCGCGCGGCCAGTGCAAGTGCGGCGCCGTGATTGCCCGAGGAATGCGTGACCACGCCTTTGCTGGCTTGCGTATCGGATAGCGACCACACCGCATTGCAGGCACCGCGAAACTTGAACGCACCGACGCGTTGCAGGTTCTCGCACTTGAACTGCAGTTCGGCTCCGACCAGGGAATTGATCGATCGGGACTGCAGCATAGGTGTTACCTTCGCATGGGTTGCGATGCGATTGGCCGCCTCCTTGATGGCGGCAATATCGACGAGGTCGGGCAGGTCATTTGCGGTCATGGTTGGAGGGCGTTCGAGGAGATTGCCAACAATACAGGGCAGGCCTTGGTCTGGTGTAGTGCTTCCCAGCCCGTGATGCACATGCTCTGATGGCAAACCTCCAAACACACATCGCAGACTGTCACCAATCCATGAGCAAACCCATCGTTCGCCTCGAAGATTATCAGCCGCCCGCCTGGCGCATGCAGACGGTCGATATCGCGTTCGACCTTGACGTCGAGGAAACCCTGGTCAGCGCGCGGCTGCTCGTGACCCAGGATCCTGCGCAGGAGGGCGTCGAACTGCGGCTCGACGGCGAGAATATCGAGCTGCTTGAAATTCGCGTCAATGGTCGTGTCCTGACCCGCCGCGAGTATCGGATCGATGGTGCGTTGCTGATCGTCGATGGCGTGCGCGACGAGGCAATCATCGAAACGCGCTCGCGAATCCGGCCGGCCGACAACAGCGCAATGCAGGGTCTGTACCTGAGCGGTGGTCGCGAGTGCGGATTCCTGCTCAGCCAGTGCGAGGCCGAGGGCTTCCGCCACATCACCTGGTCGATCGACCGGCCCGATGTGCTGGCTTGCTACACGGTGACCGTGCGCGCCGATCGTGTGCGCTTTCCGGTTCTGCTCGCGGGCGGAAATCCGGACGGAGCCGGCGAACTGGAAGGTGGGCGCCATTGGGCACGCTTTGTCGATCCGCAGCCGAAACCGAGCTATCTGTTCGCAATCGTTGCCGGCCAGCTCGCCGTCATCGAGGACAACCATGTGACTGCCGAGGGCCGGTGCGTGCGTTTGAAGATCTGGGCCCCCGCGCCGGTTATCGAGCGCTGCCGGTATGCCCTGGAGTGCCTGAAGGCGGCGATGATCTGGGACGAGCAACGATTTGGTCGCAACTACCGGCTCGATGTCTTCCATGTGGTCGCCACCGATGATTTCACGATGGGCGCAATGGAGAACACCGGCCTCAATATCTTCAATTCGAAATACCTGCTGGCCGATCCGTTGCATGCGACCGATGACGACTATCGGCATGTGCTGGCTGTGGTTGCCCACGAGTATTTCCACAACTGGACCGGCAATCGGGTGACCTGTCGTGATTGGTTCCAGTTGTGCCTGAAGGAGGGCCTGACGGTCTATCGCGAACAGGAGTTCGTCTCCGACCAGACCTCGCGCACGTTGCGGCGCATCGAGGATGTGCGTGTCCTCTGGCGCACCCAGTTCATCGAGGATTCGGGTCCGTTGGCGCATCCGGTACGGCCCTCGCAATACAGCGAGATCAACAACTTCTATACCGCGACCGTGTATGAGAAAGGCGCCGAAATCGTGCGTATGCTGGCGACTTTGCTGGGAACAGACGGCTTCCGTCGCGGCATGGATCTGTACTTCGAGCGCCACGACGGCGAAGCGGTGACTGTCGAGGATTTTCTGGCTGCGCTTGGCGACGCGAATGATCGTGATCTGCGCGGCTGGCTCGCCTGGTACACGCAAGCCGGCACGCCGCTGCTTGAGATCAATGGAAGTTACGACCCAGCAGCACGCAGCCTCGAGCTCAGGGTCTGCCAGAGCGTCGCAGCGACTGCGGCACCGGTATCGCTATCGGTTTCCAGGCAAGCCCTGCCGATCCCGCTCGCGCTGGCGCTTTTCGATGCCAGCGGAAACCGGCTGACGATTGACCGCGAAGGCGATCAGGGTGGCGTCAGCGAAACGGTCGTGTTGCTTGATCATGCAATCGAGAGCGTGAGATTCAACAACCTCGATTGCATGCCAATCGCGTCGCTGTTGCGCGGATATTCGGCGCCGGTGCGCATCGTTCAGCCTGCCGATTGGAGAGCCCTGGTCATGCTCGCCACGTACGAGGATGACGGATTCAATCGCTGGCAAGCCGCCGACGGTCTTGCCCGCCACTTGTTCAGGGCGGCATTGCAGGGCGACCTGACGGGCGATGGTGCGTTTGATGCCTGGATGGCGGGATTGCGCCTGGCATTCGAAGATGCGGATCTGGATCCGGCGACGCTGGCCGAGATGCTGACCGTGCCGGATGAAGCCACCCTTGGCGAGTCGCTGGATGTAATCGATCCGGCCGCAGTCCATCGCGCCCGCCAGCGCGTCGAGCAGGCCATTGCGCGCGCACTCGAGCCGGAATTGCAGGCCCGATATGAATACCACGCTGCGGCATCGGCGGCCGGAACCGGGCCAGTTGCACAGGCACAGCGGCGTTTGCGCAATGGCTGCCTGGCCTTGCTTTGCCGCGCCGACAAGCGGCATCACGCGCTGGCGCATCGGCACTATCGCGATGCCGTCTGCCTCAGCGACAAGCTGGTAGCGCTGACTTGCCTGGTACACGCCGGTGATGTCGAGGCGAAACAGGTCCTTGATCTTTTCGCTGCGCAGTATTCCAGCGCCAGCACGGTCATGGATCGCTGGTTTTCGGTTCAGGCGACCATTGCCGATGCCGATGCGCTTGAAAGGATCCAGGCCTTGAGCCGGCATGCCTTGTTTCGCTGGGACAATCCAAACAAGGTCTATGCCCTGCTGCTCGGCTTTGCATTGCGCAATCCGACCGGCTTCCATCGCGAGGACGGTGCCGGTTACCGGTTTGTCGCGGATGCAATCCTCCGGCTCGACCGGATCACGCCCCAGGTGGCGGCGAAATTGACCGCCGCCTTCTCCGCCTGGCGTCGCTACCCGCCCCGGTTGGCTGAACAGATGTGCAAGGAAATGCAGCGCATACAAGGTGTTTCGCCGATGTCCGCCGACGTTGCCGACATTCTTGCCCGCAGCCTGGCCGCCTGTCGGCCTTGACTCGGTCGGGTTGCGAATCCGTCTGACCGATACTCGCTGCTACCCAGAAAACTTGAATCAACAGGTTTCCGGGCGCATGGTGTCACTGCATGCATGCGCGCAGGCGTCAGGAGGAATCATGAAACGACACGCATTGCTCTTGCTATCGGTGCTGCTGATGGCGGGTTGCGCGACGACTCGCAGCAACCACTACAGTTACCAGGGTAGTGGCGATTACTACTATGGCGAGGGCACGGCCGATGTGGTCATCAACCAATCCCGCTATCCCTTTGCATTGGGCGGCTACGGCATCGGTTTCAGCTATGGATCCCGTTGCTATCCTTACTCGTGCGGCGTCTACGGGTACGGAGTGAATTTCTGGATTCCGATGGCTCCGCAATGGATTCCTACACCGATGTATCAGGATCCAGGCACTTTTCGTGACCGGCGCGTTGAGGGGGATCGTGCTGCGCGCAGTGCGCTGACCCGGCGCGACACCGTGCAGGCCCCGAATTCGACAAAGTGGTTGCATGACCCGTACGAATCTGCCGGTCATTCCGGCGGCGTGCGCCGGAATGTGGATGCGCGAACCATTCGATCCTCTTCGGGTCGACAACCGGCGGCCGCACGGGCGGTTGCACCTGTTCGTCAGGCGCCGATGATGCGTTCACAGCCTGCGCCGAGTCGGCCCGCCAACCCACCAGCGCCGAGGCATTCCGCACCCATTCCGCAAAGACAATGATGCGGGCGAAAAAAAACCGCGCAATGCGCGGTTTTTTTCGATCCTCCCGGCATGCCGCCAGGTGAACGTGTTTCAGGCTGGCAGACGGCTCAACGCTTCATTGATGCGTGCGCGACGGCTTTCCAGCTGCTGCAACTGGACGGGGGCTTGTTCGAACGTGTCGGTACCGCGCATGTCCTGCATGGCCATTTCGAGACGGCCGAGTTCGATCATCAGATCGTGGCGGAGGAAGAGTGGGTTCAGACTCATGGTGGCGGCGGTGAGCATGGCAGTGAACTCCTTGGGCATGGGGTGGATGTTTGATAGGGAGCAAGAGCCGTGCCAAGCCACTCGAATCCTGAAATTTCCCTGAATTTTGTATTTCACTGCGATCGAGTTGACGATTCGTGTCGTAAAATGACCGGCAATGGATGGGGTCAACGTGGCCTGCCGGATTTCCGCGATTTAGGTCACAGTCTGCCAATCGCTGTTACCGATAAGGTTCTGTACCGCCCGAAAACACGAATGCCACGCCTTTGCAGACGTGGCATCGCTGGATCGGGCCTGTGACCAGTCAAACTGGCACCCGGCATATGGTCCTCTTGGATCCCCCCTGTTCCTATGACCGCCGGGTGCCAGCCTTTTCGCTGCCGCATCCTGCAATCATTGGAACAACTGTCTGCTTGCGCAGGTGCATGCTCCCACCGGCACGGGGCCAGCCCCTGAATTCCGACCTTCGGCGTGCTCGCATACGCCTAGCGCCGGTGGGAGTGCGTGATGGATACAGCAGATTCCGTGCCAAGCCTCCGCGTTGCTTGAGGCGCCCGAGCGGCGTTTCATCGAGTTGCTCGCGAGTGGCGCGCGCCGCAACGGACAATGCGGGCTAAAATCCCGCCTCTGATTCGAATACTTGGCATCCATGTCGTCGACTCCATTCCAGCAATTCGATGTCATCGTTGTCGGCGGCGGTCACGCCGGCACCGAGGCGGCGCTGGCGGCTGCGCGCAGCGGCGCACGCACCCTGCTGCTGACCCACAGCATCGAGACAATTGGTCAGATGAGCTGCAATCCGGCCATCGGTGGCATCGGCAAGGGCCACCTCGTGCGCGAGATCGATGCGCTCGGTGGTGTCATGGCGCATGCGGCTGACCGCGCCGGCATCCAGTGGCGAACGCTGAACGCGTCGAAGGGGCCCGCCGTGCGCGCGACGCGCTGCCAGGCCGACCGTGTGTTGTACAAGGCCGCAATCCGATCGCTCGTGGAAGCGCAGCCGAATCTGTGCTTGTTCCAGCAGGCTGTCGACGACCTGTTGATCGAAGGCGGACGCGTGACGGGTGTCGTGACGCAAACGGATCTGCGCTTCCTGGCGCGCGCGATCGTGCTGACCGCAGGCACTTTTCTTGCCGGGAAGATTCATATCGGCATGAGCAACCATGCCGGCGGACGCGCCGGTGATGCGCCGGCGCAACGCCTGGCCGAGCGCATGCGCGAGCTGCCGATCGCGGTTGATCGACTCAAGACCGGCACCCCTCCGCGCATCGATGGCCGCACGATCGACTACGCGGGACTCGAAGAACAGCCGGGCGACAATCCGGCGCCGGTGTTCTCGTACATGGGATCGCGTGATGAGCATCCAGCCCAGGTGAGTTGCTGGATCACGCATACGAGCGAGCGCACGCATGAGATCATCCGCGGAGGACTCGATCGTTCGCCGCTCTACAGCGGCCAGATCGAAGGCACCGGCCCGCGCTATTGCCCGTCGATCGAGGACAAGGTTGTGCGTTTCGCCGACAAGTCCTCGCATCAGATCTTCATCGAACCGGAAGGTCTCGATACCTACGAGATTTATCCAAACGGTATTTCGACATCGCTGCCGTTCGACGTGCAGCTTGAGCTCGTGCGTTCGATCCGTGGATTCGAGCATGCGCATATCACTCGCCCCGGCTATGCGATCGAGTACGATTATTTCGATCCGCGCGGACTCAAGCCCTCGCTCGAAACCAGGGCCATCGAAGGCCTCTATTTCGCCGGCCAGATCAATGGCACGACCGGCTACGAGGAGGCCGCCGCGCAAGGGTTGATCGCCGGCTTGAATGCGTCACGCGCCGCGCGCGGGCTCAGCGCGTGGACACCACGACGCGACGAGGCCTATATCGGCGTGCTGATCGATGATCTGACCACCAACGGCACGATCGAGCCGTACCGCATGTTCACCTCGCGCGCCGAATACCGGTTGCATCTGCGTGAAGACAATGCCGATCTGCGCCTGAGCGGAACCGGCCATGCGCTGGGCTGTGTTTCCGCTGCGCGCCATGAGCGGGTGCTGCGCAAGCACGAGGCGGTCGAAAGCGAAAAGGCACGTTTGCACGCGCTGTGGGTGACACCGGCCAATGCGCTTGGATGCGCGCTTGATCGTGGGCTTGGCGTGGCCGTCACGCGTGATGCCAGCGCGCTCGACCTGTTGCGTCGACCCGAACTCGACTATGCCAGGTTGACTTCGATTGCCGGCATTGGCCCGGCGGTTGGTGATGCCCTGGTTGCCGAACAGGTCGAGATTTCGATCAAGTACGCCGGCTATCTCGACCGCCAACGCGATGAGATCGAACGCAGTCGCCGATACGAGGACAGCGACATTCCACAAGGCTTTGACTATGACGGCGTGCGCGGTCTGTCCGCCGAGGTCCTGATCAAGCTCAAGGCCGCAATGCCGGCCACGATCGGCCAGGCCCAGCGCATCAGTGGCGTGACTCCGGCGGCGATCTCGCTGCTGCTCGTCCATCTCAAGCGCCACCCGCGCGTCGCCTGACATTCCCACACCACGGCGACGAGCCGCGTCGGCGGCTCGTCGTGTTTCCATCCATGCAACCAGGAATATCGAGAAAGAATGTCGAGCATCGAAAAGAGAATTGCCGAAGAGGTTTCCGCACGCCCTGAGCAGGTGCGCGCGGCAATCGAGCTGATCGACAGCGGTGCGACTGTGCCGTTCATTGCACGCTATCGAAAGGAGGTGACGGGCGGCCTGGATGACACCCAGCTGCGTCTGCTCGAAGAACGACTCGGCTATCTGCGCGAGCTCGAGGATCGGCGTGCGGCAGTCATCGCGAGCATCGATGAGCAGGGCAAGCTCAGCGACAGCCTGCGCGCGGACATCCTCGCGGCCGACAACAAGGCGCGCCTGGAGGATCTCTATCTGCCGTACAAGCCGAAGCGCCGAACCAGGGCGCAGATTGCACGCGAGGCGGGGCTTGAACCGCTGGCGCTTGCCCTGCGCCAAGATACGACGCAGGCGCCGGAGAATCAGGCGATGGCGTTTGTCGATGCCGACAAGGGCGTCGCCGACATCAAGGCGGCGCTCGACGGCGCCAGGGCGATCCTGCTCGAATCGTTCTCGGAAGATCCGGCCCTGGTCGGCGCATTGCGCGACTGGCTGAGCGCCAAGGCAGTCATTCGGGCCAGGGTGGTCGCCGGCAAGGAGGAGGCGGGCGCCAAATACCGCGATTACTTCCAGCATTGTGAAGCGATCGGCACGATTCCCTCGCACCGCCTGCTCGCCCTGTTCCGGGCACGCAATGAAGGCGTGCTCGATCTCGAACTTGCGCCACGCCCAACCAGCGCGATCAAGCCTTCGTCGAGCGAAACGGATCCCGCGATTGCGCTCGATGAGATGGCGGCGGCTGGACATGTCGAAGCCGAAGGCCGCGTCGCCCGTCATTTCGACATCGTCGATCGCGGCCGCCCGGGTGATCGCTGGTTGCTCGATACGGCGCGTCAGACCTGGCGCGTAAAACTGCACCTGCACCTCGGGCTTGATCTGTTTGGGCGCGCCCGCGAAGTCGCCGAGGCCGAGGCAATCCGGGTATTCGGCGACAACCTGAAGGATCTGATGATGGCCGCACCGGCCGGCCCGAAAACCGTGATGGGCCTGGATCCAGGTATCCGCACCGGGGTCAAGCTTGCGATTGTCGATGGCACCGGGAAGTTGCTGGCGGCTTCGGTGATCTATCCGCATGAACCGAGGAAGCTGTGGGATCAGTCGATCGCCGAACTCGCCACTTTGAGTCGCAAGCACGGCGTCAACCTGATCGCAATCGGCAACGGCACGGCATCACGCGAGACCGATCGCCTCGCCGCCGAGCTGATGCGCAGGCATGCCGATCTCAAGTTGTCGAAGATCGTTGTCAGCGAAGCCGGGGCTTCGGTGTATTCGGCGTCGGAAGTTGCGGCGAAGGAGTTTCCCGATCTCGATGTCTCATTGCGCGGCGCGGTGTCGATCGCACGCCGACTGCAGGATCCGTTGGCCGAACTGGTCAAGATTGATCCGAAATCGATCGGCGTTGGCCAGTACCAGCATGATGTCAATCAGGTCAAGCTCGCGCATGCGCTGGTTGCGCGCGTGGAGGATTGCGTCAATGCGGTCGGTGTCGATGTCAACACCGCCTCGGCGCCGTTGCTGGCCCGAGTCGCCGGATTGAGTGCGGCCGTAGCCGAAAACATCGTTCGTCACCGCGATGAGAATGGGGCATTCCGCACGCGCAAGGCCCTGCTCAAGGTTCCGCGTCTCGGCGACAAGGCCTTCGAGCAATGTGCGGGATTCCTGCGTATTGCCACGGGTGACGATCCGCTCGATGCCTCGGCCGTGCATCCGGAGGCGTATCCGGTCGTGCAGCGGATCATCGAGCAATGCGGACGCGAGGTGAAGTCACTGATTGGCGACAGCACGTTCTTGCGTTCGCTGGATCCGCAGAACTTCATCGACGCGACCTTCGGCGTGCCGACCGTGCGCGACATTCTCCGCGAGCTCGAAAAACCCGGCCGCGATCCGCGTCCCGAATTCAAGACCGCAACCTTCGCCGAAGGGGTCGAGGACATCCGTGACCTCAAGCCCGGCATGATCCTCGAAGGCGTGATCAGCAATGTGGCGGCGTTCGGCGCCTTTGTCGATCTTGGCGTGCATCAGGATGGTCTCGTGCATGTTTCCGCGTTGTCGAACAAGTTCGTCAAGGATCCGCGCGAGGTGGTCAAGGCGGGCGACGTCGTCAAGGTCAAGGTCATCGAAGTCGATGTCGGGCGCAAGCGCATCGGCTTGAGCATGCGCCTCGAAGACGAGCCGGGCGATAGCCGCAATGGGGGATCGAAGCCCGCCAGGGTGGATCGGCAAGCGCGCGAAGCCCGGCCGGCGCAGGTCAGCCAACCGGCGCCAGGCAATGCGTTTGCCGATGCCTTTGCCAAGGCGCGGCGCTGATCCAAACGGCTGCATGGAATCTGGAAAACGCAAAAGGCCGGCAATGCCGGCCTTTCGATTGCGATCCACGCATCGGCTGACTATTTCTTCTTCGGCAGCTTCTTCTCGCCCATGGCAAACGCCTTGACTGCGGCGTCATAGAACTCCTTGGCTTCCTCGTCACTGACGGCCCCATCGCCGCTCTTCTCGTTGAGAATGACCTGGCCGTTCTCGTCCCAGCCGACCCGGATCGTGACCGGGCCCTTCTTGAGAATCGCCATCGGCTTGCCATTGAGGAAGGCATATTCAAGATTCGAGCGCACGGCGCTGTCGCCATCACCGAGCTCGGAGTTGACACGCATGAAACGGAGCTTGTTGCCGGCTTCGACGAAACCGTCCCATGCCACCGAAAGATCGCCATCGAGAAACGCATCCTGGATTCGCTTCATGCCACCGATATGAGCCTTCAGTTTGTTGAACGCTTCCTTGAGCTCCTCGCCCGGAGTCGCTTCTCCATTCAGGACGACATTGATCTTCGTCCCCGCGCCACCGGTCAAGACCGGCGATTGCAGCGCCTGCACATAATGGCGCTCGCCATCGATCAGGGTGACGTTGACCACATACACGCGTGTGTGATCGATCAGCGACGGATCCACGGGCAAGGTGAACGAGTACGGAGGTTGGCTGGTGACGTCTTCGGAAGTTTCGGCGAGAACCAGATCCTGCTGGGCCACATCGACCAGCTTGATGCTCAGTTTCGATCCGGGATTGATTGCGGCGGGTTCGCGCAAGCTGATGCTGCCGCTGATCTGGTTCGGAGTCGGCGCTTGCGCCTGCGCATGCGTGCCTTCGGCAGTGCCATTGTCGTTGGCCGTGGTCGTGGCGGTGTTTTGATTGGAGGAGTTGCAACCTCCGAGAACAGCCAGCGCGGTCAACGCAGTGGCGACAAGTTTCATCATGGCAGGATCCTCGAAAAACGATAAACGAAATGAATCGTAGTTTGCTCGGCGAGCATAGCGCTCAATGTGTGAACGGGCTATGGGCGCGCGTGGGGTTTCAGGACAACAAGACCCTTGGTCGGATCCCGCGGGCCGAGCACAATAATGCGCCACGGCTGGGGAATCAATCGCCGCAAGTCATGCCGAGTGTATTCAGCCATCTGAACGCGAAGCGTGATTCAGCTGACGGTATCGCTGGCCTGGGCCCGGAAACTGGCTTGTTGGCGAGTTCGCCCGGGGCCACGGAGCGAATCATTGCCAGCATGACTATTCCGACAATGCCGAGCAGACCCGATTGCGTCCGGCTTGCTTGGCCCGATACAGCTGCACGTCGGCGGCCCGCATCAGGTCGCTCGTCGACGCCATGCTCGACAGCCACGTGGCTGCGCCGATACTGACCGTGATCTTCCTCGACTCGCCGTTGAGCACGAAATCAAGCTCGGCCATGCCTTGACGCAGGCGGTCGGCGAATCGTGTCGCCTCGGAAAGCCCATTCTCCGGCAGGACTATGGCGAACTCTTCACCGCCGATCCGCGCGATGATGAACTCCTCGCGCGAATGATCGCGCAGCGCGAGGGCGACTTTTTTCAGCACCAGGTCGCCGTTGGGGTGGCCGAACTGGTCATTGATCAGCTTGAAATGATCAAGGTCGATGATTAGCAGGGTCAGTGGGCGTTTGTAGTTTGCCGCACGCGCAATCTCGCGATCAAACAATTCGAGGAACTGGCGACGGTTGTACAGGTCGGTCAACGGATCGGCCGTCGCAAGCTGGTAAAGCTCTTCGTGATAACGCGCTTCGACCGAAGAGCGATCCATGAACTTGAGGACGCAACTACCGACCGAGATATGGTCGCCGTCCTTGAGTTCAGCCTCGATGATTGGTTGATCGTTGAGGAAGGTCTTGTTGGTCGAGTCGAGATCCTTGATCCGATAGCCGGCGGGCTCGCGCGTGATCCTGCAGTGTTCGCGCGACACGCTGCGCTCGATGATCTGGAACTCCGCCTCGGGTGCGCGACCGATGATCAACGGTTTATCGCCGAGATTGATGCGCTGACCGAGACGCTGGCCCTGCAACACCACCAGACAGGCTGGCACCTCGCCGGCATCGACACGCCGATGCGGGTACATCGTGCGACGTTGGGTCGTGCTGGCGTCGTTGCTGCTTCGAGTCATGCTGCCAAGGCGGGTTGCCGCCAGCCGATGCGAACCATGCGGAAGTCTACGCGATCACCCCCGCTGGTTGCGCACAAGGGCATTCAGGCTGGGCCAGGCGCTGAGGGCAGCAGGGAAATATCCGCCACGCGCAGGAACAGACCACGCAGGCGGCCGAGAAGATTCAGACGATTGCGCCTTACCGCCTCGTCTTCGGCCATAACCATGACATTGTCGAAGTAGCGATCAACCGGATCGCGCAAGCTTGCGATTCCTTGCAGCAGGCCGACGTAGTCCGAAGCGGCAATCAACGCAGCGCTGTCAGACTCGATCCGGGCAACCGCCGCGACAAGCTCGCGTTCGGCATCCGATTCGAGCAGATCGTTTTCGATGTCACCCGTCACCCGCTCGCCGGCCTGGCGCAGGATGTTGCCAATACGCTTGTTCGCCGCCGCCAACGCCTGCGCTTGCGGGAGCCTGCTGAATTCGACTACCGCGCGCAGGCGCCGATCGAAATCAAGCAGCGAGGATGGCGACAACGCGCGCACCGCTTCGAAGGCTTCGCTGCCGATGCCCTGGTCGGCGTAATAGCTGCGCAGACGGTCGATGATGAAGTCGAAGATCTCCTCGGCCAGCTCGCCACGTCGACTGCCCGGATTGAACTCTGCTGGCTTGCCATCCTTGCCCTTGCCGAGCCCGGCAGCGAGGGCTGCTTGCGGCAGACTGGCCAAGGCTTCGGCGAGTTGAGCCTTGAGATCCAGATCGAGGCCGCCCTCGATCAGGGTGCGCGCAAGTCCGAGCGCGGCGCGGCGCAGAGCAAACGGATCCTTGTTTCCGCCTGGCTTCATGCCGACCGCAAAGATTGCGCATAGCGTGTCGATCCGCTCGGCGATGGCCAGCACTTGTCCGAGGCGGCCTTTCGCAATCCCGTCAGCGGCATTGCGTGGCCGGTAGAATTGATCAAGCGCATTGGCGACTTCGACAGGTTCCGGCTTGTCGCCTTGGCTCGCGTAATAGCGACCCATGATGCCCTGCAGCTCGGGAAACTCGCCGACCATGCGCGACATCAGATCGCATTTGCTCAATGCGGCCGCACGTGTTGCCAGCGCGGCATCGACGCCGACGCGGTTGGCGATCACGCGGGCCTGCTCGGCGACACGTATGCACTTGTCCCAGACGCTGCCAAGCGATTGCTGGTAGGTCACCGATTTCAGCGATTCCTGGAACGATGCAAGACCCTGCTTGCGATCTTCGTCGTAGAAGAACTTGGCATCGGCAAAGCGCGGCCGGATGACTCGCTCGTAACCCTTGCGAATCTCGGCCGGATCCTTTGATTCGATATTGGCGATGCCGATGAAGTGCTCACTGAGCTTGCCGGCGGCATCGAAGACCGGGATGAACTTCTGGTTGGTTTCCATCGTCATCACCAAGGCTTCCGGCGGGACGTCGAGAAACCCGCGATCGAATGTGCAGGCAATCGCGACCGGCCATTCGGTCAGATTGGCGATCTCCTCGAGCAGATCCCGGGAAAGTTGCGGCTTGCCGCCGATTTCCTCGCTGACGCGCGCAACCTCATCGACGATACGCCGACGGCGTTCGTCGGGATCGGCGAGTACCCTTGCGCTTCGCAGGGCATCGAGCCATGACTCGGCATCGGCGACGTGCACCGGCCCGGTATGGTGGAAGCGATGCCCGCGCGATTGCCGACCCGAATCGAGCTCGAACAAGCTTGCCGGAATGACTTCGGCAGCGTGCAACACGAGCAGCCAATGAGCCGGGCGCACAAAGGCGAAATCATGATCCCCCCAACGCATCGGTTTCGGGATCGGCAGGGCTCTGACCGCTTCGGCAAGGATACCCGGCAACAGGGCCGCTGTCGGCTGTCCGGGCTGGATTGCACGATGGACAAACCAGGCGCCCTTGTCGGTTTCGAGTTGTTCGAGTGTGGCGACTTCCACGCCGCAACTTGCCGCGAATCCGCTCAGGGCGCGTGTCGGTTGGCCGTCCGCATCCAGGCCGGCAGCGAGGGCAGGGCCGCGACGCTCGATCGCCTGGTCGGGTTGCTGATGGGCAACCGCAGGCACCAGGACGGCAAGGCGACGTGGCGAGCAGTATGTCTTTGCGTTCTTCGCATCGAGCGTGATCCCGTGTTTCTCGAGCCCTTCGATGATGCCTTGGGAAAATGCTTCGGCGAGCGTGTCGAGCGCTTTCGGTGGCAGTTCTTCGGTACCGATTTCGATCAGCAGCGA
Source organism: uncultured Dokdonella sp. (assembly GCA_964390215.1). Classification (GTDB taxonomy): domain Bacteria; phylum Pseudomonadota; class Gammaproteobacteria; order Xanthomonadales; family Rhodanobacteraceae; genus Dokdonella. The sequence goes on from CAYMHF010000022.1 coordinate 47,152, forward strand.
AGCAGGCTTGTCATGTGTGCTCATGCGGCTTCCTTGCGCCTGCGCAGCCCCGGGAAGCCGAGCTTCTCGCGCTGGGCGAAATAGGCTTCAGCGACTGCGCGAGCCAGCGTGCGTACACGCAGGATGTAACGCTGGCGCTCGGTCACGCTGATCGCGCGACGTGCATCGAGCAGGTTGAAGGTATGGCTGGCCTTGGTCACCTGCTCGTAGGCGGGCAGCGGCAGGCCGGCTTCGACCAGCTTCTTCGCCTCGCCTTCGCAGGTGTCGAACCATTCCAAAAGTATCGGCACGTTGGCATGCTCGAAGTTGTAGGTGCTCTGCTCGACCTCGTTCTGGTGGAACACGTCGCCGTAGGTCACCACGCCGCGTGGGCCGTCGGTCCAGACCAGGTCATAGACGTTGTCGACGTTTTGCAGGTACATGGTCAGGCGTTCGAGGCCGTAGGTGATCTCACCAGTGACGGGTCGGCATTCGAGGCCTCCGGCTTGCTGGAAATAGGTGAACTGGGTGACTTCCATGCCGTTCAGCCAGACTTCCCAGCCTAGGCCCCAGGCGCCGAGCGTCGGCGACTCCCAGTTATCCTCGACAAAGCGCAGATCATGGACGAGTGAATCGATGCCGAGCGCCTTCAGCGAGCCGATGTACAGATCGAGGATGTCGTCCGGATTCGGCTTGAGCACGACCTGATACTGGTAGTAGTGCTGCAGACGGTTTGGGTTGTCGCCGTAGCGGCCATCGGTCGGTCGCCGCGAGGGTTGTACATAGGCTGCCGACCACGGCTCGGGCCCAAGCGCGCGCAGAAATGTGGCCGGATGAAACGTGCCCGCGCCGACCTCGGTGTCGAGCGGTTGGATCAATACGCAGCCGCGATCCGCCCAATAGCGGTTCAGGGTCTGGATGACATCCTGGAAACTGAGTCCTGACATGTTCTCGATCACGGAAGCTGTGGCAAAGCGCGCTAGTATAACGGGCGCTCAACCTATTCGAGGATAGACGCGGTATGGCCACACGACCGGTGCGACCCGACGCCATCGAACGAGCTGCGACCGGCGCGGCGAAACCAACGACACCGTTGGGCCTGCACCATCGCATTGATCTCGACGAAACCCTCGGCGCATTGCTTGCCGACGGCGTCATTTCCGAGGCCGATGCACGGCGCGTACGCGCCGATGTACGCACCGCGCGTGGCAAGCTCGAACTGCACCCGTTGATCCTGGTCGCCAACCTGAAGCTCGCCGACGTCCGCGATCCGGCCAAGCCGCTGAGCCTGGAGGTGCTGACCCATTGGCTGGCCGGCAAGGCGAAACTGCCATACCTGAAGATCGACCCGATGAAGATCGACGTGGCCACCGTCACCCAGGTGGTCAGTCACGCCTACGCCCTGCGCTATCGCATCCTGCCTGTGGCGGTAAGCGAAATGCAGGTGGTGTTTGCCACCTCCGAGCCGTTTGATACACGCTGGATGGCCGATCTGGGTCATATCCTGCGTCGCGACATCCAGCGCATGGTTGCCAGTCCGATCGATGTCAGCCGCTTTCTGACCGAGTGGTGGGGCGTGCAGCGTTCGATCCAGCGCGCCAAGGATGCCAAGGCCGAATCGGGCGACAGCTCCGCCTTGCTCAATTTCGAGCAACTCGTCGAGCTCGGCAAGACGGGCGATCTTGGCGTCGATGACCGGCATGTCGTGCACATCGTCGACTGGTTGCTGCAGTATGCGTTCGAGCAACGTGCCTCGGATATCCATCTGGAACCGCGCCGCGACACCAGCCTGATCCGCTTCCGCATCGATGGCGTCATGCACAAGGTGTTCGAGCTGCCGACGGCGGTAATGACAGCGGTCACTTCGCGCATCAAGATCCTCGGGCGCATGGACGTGGCCGAAAAGCGTCGCCCGCAGGATGGCCGCATCAAGACGCGTTCGCCAGGAGGGCGCGAGGTCGAGTTGCGCCTGTCGAGCATGCCGACAGCGTTTGGCGAAAAGATCGTCATGCGCATTTTCGATCCGGATATCGTGGTCAAGGAATTCCGTCAGCTCGGCTTCACCAATGAGGAAGAGGCGATCTGGCGCGGCATGGTCGAACGCCCGCACGGGATCGTTCTCGTCACCGGCCCGACCGGTTCGGGCAAGACCACCACGCTGTATTCGACGCTGAAGGTGCTGGCGACGCCGGACATCAATGTCTGCACGGTCGAAGATCCGATCGAAATGGTCAGTCCCGAGTTCAACCAGATGCAGGTGCACAACGCGATCGATCTCGATTTCGCGGCCGGCGTGCGCACCCTCATGCGCCAGGATCCCGACATCATCATGGTCGGCGAAATCCGCGATCTGGAGACCGCGCAGATGGCCGTGCAGGCCTCGCTGACTGGCCATCTGGTGCTGTCCACCCTGCACACCAACGACGCGCCGAGCGCATTGACGCGCCTGCTCGATCTCGGCGTGCCGAACTATCTGATCCAGTCGACCCTGACCGGCGTGGTTGCGCAGCGACTCGTGCGCACCTTGTGCGCGCACTGCAAGGTCGAAGTGCCATTTGACGAGAACGGCTGGCTGGCCATGACCGGACACTGGAAACTGGCCCCGCCCGAACGCAACTTCGGCCCCAAGGGTTGCCTGGAATGCCGCAAGACCGGTTTCCAGGGACGCACCGGCATTTATGAAATGATGCGCATATCCGCGCCACTGCGTGCGCTGATCCAGGCCAACATGGAATTGGCCAAGGTCAGCGCGACGGCGCTCGCCGAAGGCATGCGCCCGTTGCGCGTGTCAGCGGCAGCCCAGGTTGCCCGCGGCGTGACCACCTTGCGCGAGGTCATGAACGTGCTGCCGCCGACCGACTAGCCCGGACTATTCATGAATGCCACGCGCCCTCGCTTGGCCCTTGAATCCACACGACATTTCGCTCATTCGGCGATAACGCCCGCTATCACCTCAATCGCGAAAAGCGGTGTGAATCCAATGTCCTGCGCGATCTTCACGCGCATTCATGAATGGTCCGGGCTAGCAGCCTGTCGGACTTTGCCGGTTGAGGCGAGAATTCGGCTGTGCGAGGGCAGATTTTCGACGATTTGCAGGCCCATAGTGGGGCTATGGGTCAAAAAGCGGCG
>CAYMHF010000023.1:0-44004 GCA_964390215.1 uncultured Dokdonella sp.
GCAGATTTTCGACGATTTGCAGGCCCATAGTGGGGCTATGGGTCAAAAAGCGGCGGAAATATGAACCGCACAGACGGATTCGCAGCCCGGCCGAGTAAAGTCCGACAAGCTGCTAGTGTGGCGCCCACAAAAAATTCGGCGAACTCGCTTGGTCTTCGGCTCCGATCCTGCGTTGCTCGTCGTCACCATAGCCCCACCATGTCTCTTCCTCACGCCTTGTCTCCAACCAAATCCAAGGCGCGATTCCAGCCAGCTCTTTGCGGGACACCACACTAGCCAGGATCACTCATGAAATACACGTGCGATCAACACGCATGCTCATGAACAATCCTGGCCAGCAGCCTGGCATTTACCGAAGGCGGAAACAAAAACGCCATCCGGCAGGCGGATGGCGTCCAGATTGGTGAGCCGCCCGATCAACCCGGGCGGCATTACCGAACAACGATAGTGCTTACTTGCGGCCGCGTGACGCGTTGTTGCGGATCGCCTTCAACGGGTCGCCGAGCTTTACTGTCGACAGGTAGCTGTTGATTGCCTCGTTGGTCACATCGTACAGCGGACGGCCCATGACGGCGGCCGTTGCCTTGAGGCTGTCGCGCATGCGCTTGGAAACGCGCAGGCTGGCATCGCGTGCATCATCATCAACTGCTGCTGCTTTCTTCTTCGTAGCCATGTTTCCCCCCTTAGGGATAGTGATAAAGAGTCTTCTGCGACGATATCCTTTTTCGCCAGCGTTACAAGTGTAGCCTCATTCGAGGCAGGAAGAAAATATGCCACAGGTTGGGGTGGGTAATGATTTGTAAAAATATTGTCCGGCTGGGCGTTCGATTGACCGCCCGGGGCGTGAAAAGCTGCGGGCAGGATCAACGCTCAGACCGACGAAGCGCCTTTTTCGTTGGGTACGCGCCGGGCCAGCATCCTCGATGCGAAGATGCCCAGCTCGTAGAGCAGGCACATCGGAATCGCCAGCAACAATTGCGAGATGACGTCCGGAGGGGTCAGGATGGCGGCAATGACGAAGGCGCCGACAATCGTGTAGGGGCGGCTCTTGACCAGTTGTTCGGGCGTGGCAACGCCGATCGCAACTAGGATCACAAGGGCCACGGGCACCTCGAAGCAGAATCCGAAGGCGAGGAACAGCACAAGTACAAAATCGAGGAAGCGGGCGATATCCGGCATCACCGCGACACCTTCGGGAGCAATGCTGGTCATGAAGCTGAAGATCGCCGGCAGCACGAGAAAGTAGGCGAATGCACAGCCGATATAGAAAAGCAGCACGGATGAGGCTAGCAGGGGGATTGCCAGGCGCCGTTCGTGCCGATAGAGACCCGGCGAAACGAAAGCCCAGAATTGATACAGGATGAAGGGCATCGCCACGAAGATGGCGACGAAAAAGGCCAGTTTGAGCGGTGCAAAGAAGGGTGATGCGATATCGGTCGCGATCATCGCGCCACCGACCGGAAGATGGTCGATCAATGGCTTGGCCAACCATGCATACAACTTGTTGGCGAACGGTATCAGCACGATCAGCACCAACAACACGGCTGCCACCGCGCGGAGCAGGCGGGAACGCAATTCGACCAGGTGCGAAAGGAAGGATTGCTCCTTCTCGCCAGCTTGTTCAGTGTTGCTCATTGGAGGGAGGCGTTCCGGGTTCGCCGCTCACGGCCTTTTGCAGCTGCTCGGTGGCGGCACGGACATCCTCGCGCACATCGACCTGCCTTGCCGTTTCGTGAATGCCGCGCTTGATGTCTTCGGCGGCAAGCTCACGCTCAATCTCCGAGCGCACCCCTTGCCAGCCGTTGCGCAAGCGGCGCAGCAGCGCCCCTGCGGTACGCGCTGCGCCGGGCAGTCGCTCGGGGCCGAGCACCAGCAAGGCGACAACGGCGATCAGGGCCAGTTCGCCGAAACTGAGATCAAACATGATGGCCGCCTAACGTTCGCTGCGATCCTTGTCGGAATCCGTGGTCGACTGGTCAGCGGCCGGCGGATCCGCCTTGAGTTCGGATGGCTTGGATGGTTCATCGCCTTCCTGCATGCCCTTGCGGAAACTCTTGATCGCCGAGCCCATGTCTTCGCCGATATTGCGCAATTTCTTGGTGCCGAAAACCAGGGCCACGATGACCAGGACAATAAGCCAATGCCAGATGCTGAAACCGCCCATCTTGATTACTCCGCGGACATTTTCGCCGACCCTGGGCCGACGATGGGGAAGTTGAGATTCGTTACGCAGGATTCAAACAGACGCTGCGTATTGCTGTTTCGTCGATGGCGGGAATGTGATTCGCGCCGGACTACTGCGCAGTGTACTCCTCAAGGCGGTCGCGGAAATCAACCAGGGCAGCGGGAACGTCACTGACCCCGCCTTCGAAGATGCGTCGGGGCGTCACACCATCACCGTAGATCAACTGGTTGCTGCCGTGGTCTATCGACAGCACCGAGCCGTCGAAGGCTACCCCGGCGAACAGGCCGCGGGCACGAGAATACGAGAAGATTTCGGCCTTGAGCTGGGCATCGGTCGAGGCCTGCGCCGTGCGCCCTACCGGACCGGCGGCGGCCGACGCGTCGGCACCGATCGTGAACTTCCCGTGTACGATCGAATCGACGCCTCGCTCGGTGCGGAAGACCAGGATGACATCGGTTGAAGAGACGCCGACCTGGAAGCCGACACTGCCACCGGTCAGGTTGACAAAGGCCGGATTCGACCAGGTTCCATCCCGGGACTTGACCGCAATCAGGCCTTCGCCACGGCGCCCACCGATCACAAAGCCGGCCTTGAGTACGTCCGGGACAACGACGATGGCATGGGCACTTCGCAGAAGTTCGCGTGGTATCGCCTTGTCCGGTGCCTGCATGACTTCGTTGAGCACACGCACCGCGTTTTCGGCCCGCTTGAGTTCGGGTTCGGCGGCCTGGGCGGCGATCACGGTCAGGGCAAGCAACCCGGTTATCAGGCGCAACAGGATGGGCATGGTCGACTCCGAAGGGGCTAGCCGGAGCAAGTTAGCAGTTCAACCTGAGTCTGCGATGAAGCAGGCCGGCTGGAGTTGAAGTTCAAACAGGAATGAAGTTCGCTGAGCGTTGGCTTGAGCCCGATGGAGCAGGCAGAGCTTGATCAGGAGACCCCCGCATCCTGCTGACCCGGGAGGGCGTCCGCAAAGAGGGGCTGGCCGGGGATTGCGCTACAACCGGCAATCATCGTGCTGCGCGAAGTTCCCGCAATCGCCAGCCTGCGGCCATCAACAGCGCGAGAAGCAGTGCGAGCAGGCTCGATGCGGATGCCGATGGCAGGGTGGCCGGTGAAGAACCGCCGCCTCCACCCGGTGGCGCTGTCGCGCAGGGCGTCTGCCCCACGGTAAACCCGGTCATGCCGATGCCACGCAGGCTTTCGGGGCCGGTAATCGGACCAATCACGGTGGCGATTCCGGTGGCGGGATCGATTCTGGCGAGATCGCTCCAGTCGGTTAGCGTGCTGCCTCCCGGTGCCGGTGGCAAATAATTCAGAACCGACCAGAGCGTGCCATTGGCATCGAAACTGATCGAAATCGTGCTGATCCAGCCACTGTTGGCCGCGCCGAATCCGCCGACCAGGGCAGCCACGCCCGTTTCGGTATTGATCTTGTACAGGCTGTTGTTTCCGCGGCCCCCGGCACCAAAAAGTTCGTTGCCCCTTGCGGCCAGGCCCGTGATCGTCTGACCCAGTGCGCCAACCAGCGTTGTCGCGCCATTGGCTGGGTTGACCCGCCAAAGGTTTCTGGTCGTTGCCGAAGACAGCCACATCTGCCCATCGCAAGTGAATGCCGAGGCAAAATCCAGGGAATTGAACTGGCCGGTTCCGCCACTCAAGTTCAAGGCCGACAGGTAGGTTGCCGCGCCGGTTGCCGTGTTCAGTGTCACCACCGGCTTCTGGCTGAGGCTGTCGGACACCGCGTACAGCGTATTGCCCGGACCGAATGTGAGCCCCTTCAACAGGCCAAATGGTTGTCCGCCGAAATTCCCTGCGTCGCCAATATAAGTTGCCCGCGGCGGCGAGGTTTCAACACGATAGAGCTGGTCAAAAGCCACGCCATAGCCGACCGGATCCGCCTTGGCCGGCGAAATCGGAGCAATCGAAAGCACAGCTGCGATGAGGCAGGCACGCATGCGCATAGGGGCGTTCTTTTGTTATGTTATTGGCAATCGTTTGCCTCTACGTTTCCGTGAGGCTGTCTTGAGTCTAGCAGTTTTCTCTGTGCCGACAAGGCCTTGGAGCAACTCCCGCATTTTCTCCCCTGCCCACGGAGCTGAGCCTTCGCATGTCGCGATTCCTCTCGTTTTCCGAGCCAGCGCAACCACGCCGACTGGCCATCCTGCTCGTCAACCTGGGTACGCCGGATGCGCCGGATGCGGCTTCGGTCAGGCGCTATCTCGCTGAATTTCTTGCCGATCCACGCATTGTCGAGCAGCCGCGCTGGCTCTGGTGGCTGATCCTCAATGGCGTCATCCTGCGCGTGCGTCCGGCGCGTTCTGCGCGGGCCTATGCCAAGGTGTGGACGCCGGCTGGATCGCCATTGCAGGTCGAGACGACAGCGCTGGCGGAACGCCTTCAGGCCGCGCTGGAGCCAACGCTCGGCAGCGGCGTGATTGTCCGCCACGCGATGCGCTACGGTAGGCCAGCGTTGAGCGAAACCCTGGCTGACCTGGCGCGATCGGGCATGCGGCGCCTGCTCGTCGTGCCATTGTTCCCGCAATTTTCGGCGACCACGACGGCTTCGGTCTTCGATGCACTTTCGCTGCAGTTTCGCCGTTGGCGATACCCGCCTGAATTGCGTCTGGTCAATGACTATTGCCATGAACGCGCGCATGTCGAGGCGCTGGCAAGAAGTGTCGAGAAACACTGGCAGGCAAGCGGGCGCAGCGATCGGTTGCTGCTCTCGTTTCACGGAATTCCCGAGCGTTATGTGCGCAACGGCGACCCGTATCGCCAGCAATGCGAGGCAACTGCCATGCGACTCCGTCAGCGCCTCGCCATGAGCGAGGTTGAGCTGCTGCTGAGTTTCCAGTCGCGCCTTGGCCGCGAACCGTGGCTTGAGCCCTACACCGATCGCACCCTGGCTGCGCTGCCTTCGCAGGGCGTGCGCAGTGTCGATGTGATGTGCCCCGGATTTGCCGTGGATTGCCTTGAAACACTCGAGGAAATCGCGATCGAGGGACGCGAGACCTTTCTCCACGCCGGTGGCGAGCGCTTCGGCTACATTCCTTGTCTGAATGCCGGTGATGACCAGATCGCGGCGATGTGCGAGCTGGTCTTGCGTCATTGCCAGGGTTGGGCGCAACCCGGAATCACCGCGAGTCATCTTCGTGAGTGATGCTCGCGCCAGTGAGTTGCGCATTCCGCTGCGTCATCTGATGCTGGCCGCGAAGGCCTGGGGAGAACCATCCGATGCTCCGCTGCTGGCCGTGCATGGCTGGCTCGACAATGCCGGCACGTTCGATCGTCTCGCGCCCTTGCTGCCAGGGCACTATCTGGTTGCGCTCGATCTGGCCGGTCACGGTCGATCCGGGCATCGTCCGCCTGCGAGCTGGTATCCGTACGCGGATTTCCTCGATGAGATCGGTCAGGTGATCGACTGGTTCGGATGGCCGTCGGTCGATCTGCTGGGGCATTCGCTCGGTGCGGCGCTGACCAGCACATTCGCCGCGATCTGCCCCGACAAGGTTCGTCGCCTGCTGCTGATCGAGGGGCTCGGGCCGTTGACCCAGGGCGCCGGGAAAACGCTCGAGCAATTGCGCCGGTCGTACTCGACGCGGGCGTCTTTCAAGGCTGGCCGACTGCGCGTATTCGCGAACCTGGACGAAGCGATCGACGCGCGCTGTCGCTCCGGACATCTTTCAGCGCAAGCTGCACGCTGCATCGTGGCGCGCGGCGTGAAGCGGGTTGGGGATCCGGTCTTGCAGGGTTCGCAGGGGCTGACCGCCGAGCCTGGAAGCGCTGAAGTGGCTTGCTCCGGTGCGAGCGGAAGCAAGAGCCGGGACATGGATTCCGGCCTCGAAAAAGTTCAAGCCTCGCCTGGCCTCAGTTGGTCATCCGATGCGCAGCTGACGATTCCGAGTCCGACACGCCTGACCGAGGATCAACTTGCAGCGATATTGCCGGCGATCAAGGCGCCGACCCTGCTCGTGCTGGCCGAACCGCATGCGCCCTACCTGCAGGCCGCCATGGTTGATGCGCGCATTGCCTTGCTGGCCGATATCGAGGTCATGCGCATGCCCGGCACGCATCATCTGCATCTGGAGAATCCCGAACCTGTGGCTGCTGCAATTCGTGATTTCCTCGCCCGTCACCCCGTTGCTTGATCGATGCGGATCAAGTCGCCTGCACAAGCCGGTTGAGTTCGACCTTGAGTGCCTGGCCGTTGATGCGCAGCCAGTCGCGCTGCTCCTTCCAGTTCGGCAGGATCGATGCAACCAGGGCCCAGAAACGCGGCGAATGACTGCGGATGCGCAAATGACAGAGTTCGTGCACAAGCACGTATTTGAGTGCTGCCGGAGGGGCGAGGGCGAGGGCGAGGTCGAGAGTGACCCTGTCGCGCGTATCGAGGCTGCCCCAGAGGCTCTTGAGTGGGCGCACGCGCAAGACCGTCGGCGCCATGCCGAGGCGCGGACAATAGCGGGCGAGCCAGCGCGACGCGTCCTTGCGCAACTGTGCATCGAGATAGGACTGAAGCAGGCCGCGAGCGGTTTCGAGTGAGCGACGATGCGGCTGCGGCAGGGTCAACTGCAGACGCTCGCCAATCAATTCGATGCGCGGATAGGGGCCTGCGCGCCAGCACAGTTGGGTGGTTTCGCCGCGCAACGGAATCAGCGTCGTTGTGCCTGGCTCCAATGCGGGCGGCTGGGCGCCAAGATGAAGCTCGTCGAGTTTGCGCTCCAGCCATTCGCCGTGCTTGCGCAGGAAGGCAAACACCTGGCCCGGATGCGTGCCCTTCGGACAGGTCACCCGGGCGCCGCCCGAGGTCACCGTCAGGCGCAGATGGCGCGCCTGCGGATGGCTGCGGCGCAAGACACGGATTACCTCACCGGTCGGCGTCGGCAATTCGAGATACTGGTTTTCGGTTTCCAGGTTCATCGCTCAAGCCATCAGATTCCATCATCCCTGCTCACGATCGTCCGGTCGCGGCAGACCGAACCATTCATCCAGCTTCTCGAGCAGACGTCTGCATTCGAGGGTCATCAAGGCGAAGCGTGCATCGAGTTCGGCACGGGCTGATTCCGAAGCATCCTCACCGATCTCGTCAAGGACAATATCGAGAAAGCGGAACTTGCGGATGGTCAGATCCTCGCCGAGCACGAAGGCCATGCGCCCATCAAGTTCAAGGCCAAGCTGGAATACCTGCTTGCCGGATTTCAGATGCTCGCGCACTTCGTCCGATTCAAGGTCCTGGCGACGGCAACGCACCACGGCACCCGCTTCGGCGGGATCGCGCAATTCGCATTCATCGCCCCAGCTCAACCCTGGCGGAAGCTTGCCACCAACCAGCCAGTCCGTCATCAGCATGCGCGGAGATTCGGAAGGGGCCATCGGCGTTGCCGGGAAGCGACCCAGCGCCTCGCGCACCTGGGTGACTGTCTCCTCGGCCAGCTTGCGGCTGGCAGTATCGACCACCATCCAGCCTTGCGCCTCGTCCAGATAGGCGAAAACGCGCGAGGGGCGCACAAACGCGCGCGGCAGCAGGTCGGTCATGACCTCTTCTTTCAGACGCTTGCGCTCGCGAGCCCCGATGCGGCGACTTTCCTTATCGGTTATTTCGGCGATTTTAACCGCCAATGCCTCCCCGATCACCGATGATGGAAGAAGTTTGTCTTCGCTGCCAACCGTCAACAGGGTGAATTTGCCAGTCCGGTGGGTCAACTCATCGGAATCGCGGCCATACGGTGAAACGAATCCGCGCGTGGCCAGTTCGATTGGGCCGCAGGGGCGCAGGCGGTGATCGTCGAGCAGGCCATCGAGTTCGGCAAGGCTTTTTGATGTGCTTTTCGGGAAGCGGAACAGGGTCAGGTTGCGGAAGAACATGAGGGTGTCGAAATTCCTTGGGTGAGAAAAGCGAGGCTGTGATCCTGGCGCGATTCAGGATCAGATCGTGAGAAAGATCGGCTCGGCAGCTGCCTTCATACGTCGAAGGGCCGAGCCGGCGGCTCAGGATACCTGTCGTGGGCGCTCAAGCCGAGTGCGCCGAAGTCGAACAGGGCGGGATCAGCCAGTTGCGACGGATCGACCCGGGTCAGCGCGCGAAAGATGTTCTCGATGCGCCCGGGTGTGGCGGCTTCCCAGTCCTGCAACATGCGTTTGACCGCCTTGCGTTGCAGGGTTTCCTGGGAGCCGCACAGATCGCACGGAATGATCGGATAGGCACGCAGCCGGGCAAGCTCGGCAAGATCGCTCTCCGCACAATAGGCCAGTGGGCGGATCACGATATTGCGTCCGTCATCGGCGCGAAGTTTCGGCGGCATGGCCTTGAGCCGGGCCTGATGGAACAGATTGAGAAACAGGGTTTCGACGATGTCGTCGCGATGGTGTCCGAGGGCGATCCGGTTATAGCCATTTCCAGCGGCGAATTCGTATAGCGCGCCCCGGCGCAGGCGCGAACACAGGCTGCACATCGTGCCTCCGGCCGGGATGATGCGCTCGACGACGCTGAAGGTATCCTGTTCGATGATATGGAATGGAATGCCGCGACTGCGCAGGGCGCCGGGCAGGATCGTCGCATCGTAGCCGGGTTGCTTCTGGTCGAGATGCACGGCCAGCAGCTCGAAATCGACAGGTGCGCGTGCCTGCAGCTCGCGCAACATGTCGAGCATGACCCAGGAATCCTTGCCGCCCGAGAGGCAGACCATGATCCGGTCGCCATCTTCGATCATGCGGTAATCGGCGATCGCCTGGCCGACCTGCCGGCGCAGCTGGCGGGCCAGCTGGTCGGCATTGGTGCCCGAAGCACCGATTGTTGATGCAGTCATTGATCTTCCTGGTTTGTTTCCTGCTGGCGGAATATGCGCTGGCACTCGGCCGCGCTAAACTCCGCCGAGGCCGAAGGATGCGCATGAACCCTGAAGATCCCGCCACCACGGTGCGCCAATTGAGCATGCTCAAGACCGAGCATCGCGACCTCGATGCGATGATTGCGAGGCTCGTGATCGATCCGGGCAATGACGAGCTCGAACTCAAGCGATTGAAAAAACGCAAGTTGTATCTGAAAGACACTATCGCGATGCTCGAAAGCCGCCTGATTCCCGATCTGGATGCCTGATCATCGATTGTCAGGCCGCCTCGTCGGCCTTTTCGGCATTTTCCGCGACGCCCGGATCTGATTTTCCGGCGGCCAGCTTGAGGATGCCGTGGCGGATATCGCGACTCAGGATGACCCTGGCTTCGCCGACCAGTTCCTCAAGGCCGGCATCGAAATCGAGCTTGTTGTCTGCATCGGCCCAGATCACGCGGCGCTCGCGCAGTTTCTGGATGAAGCCGCGGAACAGCGATTTGTCGAAGAACTCCGGAGCATTCAGCTCATGCAGCAGCGACAAGCGCTGCGCGGTCAGGGTGCACAGGTTTTCCAGTTCGGCGGCGGACAGCGTGTTGCGACCATTGCTGACCAGCAGGGCGATCGTGATGTAGTAGCGTTCGACCGCCTGCAGCAGGCTGTGCGACATGGCACGCAGGCGGAACGCGCTGTCGCTCTGGCCCGGAGCGCGTTCGAGCACGCGGCCATCGGCATCGCTTTCGAGCAGGCCGCGCGCGACGAAGAAATCGAGCGATGCACGCAGGCGTTCACTGAACTCGTCCTCGTTCCACGGCAGGAACCATTCGGCCTGGATGAACGGATAGACAATCCGACCGAGGCGCAACACGCTGGATCGGCTCATGCGTCGGTTGTTGAGGAAGCAGCACGCTATCCACGCGCCGGAAACAAATACATGTTGAACATTGTTCCGGAAGTACGAGAGCAGCACGGCGTTGTCGCCTTCCGTCATCAAGACATCGCCAAGCGGATGGCTGACCCGGCTGATCCACTGCATCGATTCGCCGTAGGCGATGATCTCGGCCGGAGATTTTTCGGTGATGGTGACGCGATCACCGAACGGCAAGGCGGCAAGCAGATCCTTGTACAGCTCAAGCTGAGCGAGCAGATCGGCTTCGGCCATCGCGTGCTTTGGCATGGCCAGCAGGGCCAGTGCGAGCAGGTTGATCGGATTGAGGTCGACGGCACGATTGATATTCGACTGGATGCGATTGGCCAGGGTATCGACCGCAGCAGCAAGCCATTCCGGTTTCGCATCCGGTGTTTCAATCGACGCCCGCCATGTCGGCGCGATCTCGTCGAGCAGCTTGCCGAGATCGATCGGCTCCCCGAAATTGATGGTCACCTTGCCGTAGCGCTGACGCAGCACGCGGAATGAACGGAGCAGGCCGAGCAGAGACTCCTTTTCCTTCGGCTTGCCCGATAGCTCGCCGATATACGAACTGCCCTCCATGAGCTTTTCATAGCCGAAATAGACCGGCTGGAACAACACCGGCCGACGCGATTCACGCAGGAAGCTGCGCAAGGTCATCGCGAGCATGCCACTGCGCGGACTCAACAAGCGTCCCGTGCGCGAGCGGCCCCCTTCGATGAAATATTCGAGGGCCACGCCACGTGCGAACAACTGGCTGACATACTCGGTGAACACCGCCGAATACAGGGCGTTCGATTTGAAGCTGCGACGCAGGAAGAATGCGCCACCGCGGCGCAGGATCGCGCCGATACCCGGCAGGTTGAGGTTTACGCCGGCGGCAATATGCGGCGGCACCAGGCCGTTCTGATAGAGCGTGTAGCTGAGCAGCAGATAATCGACATGGCTGCGGTGGCACGGCACATAGATCACCTCATGGCCCGGTGCGACGGCGCGCAACTTGTCGAAGTGATGCATGACAACGCCGTCATACAACTTGTTCCACAGCGCGATCAGCATGAACGAGATCGAGCGAACCACGGTATGCGAGTAGTCCGCCGCGATTTCCAGGGCATAGCCGCGTGCGCGACGCCGAATCTGTTCGACCTTGGCGTTTTCCTTCGCGGCCACGGTATCGATCGTCTGCCGCACGGAATCGGCATTGACCACCGCATCGACCACGGTGCGTTTGTGTGACAGGTCGGCACCGATGATCGTCGTGCGGGTCAGACGGAAGTGCACACGCAGAACGCGCGAGAGCTTGCGCACGACGCGTTCGAGGGCAAGTCCTTCCTGTTCGCCGAGAGTCTGCTTGAGCGATACCGGCGCGGAAAACTGGACGATCGTGTCGCGGCCATTGAGCAGGATCGCGAGTAGACGCCGAAAGCGTCCGACAACGACCCAGTTTTCCGCGAACAGCACGCGGAACCAGCCGGATTGCCGATCCGGCGCGCGACCGACAAAGATCGAGACGGGCACCAGTCGGATGTCGTCCTGGCGCCCGGCACGGATCAGGGTCACGAGCTGGCTCAGGGTTTCCGAGCGCGATGGATGCGACCGGTTGCGAAACAGACTGGGTCGCGGGGTCAGCGCGATGATCGCCCGCTTGCGTTTGATCGGCAGTCGCGTGGCCGCCTCGTAGGGCGAGGGCAAATTGGCTTCCAGACAGGCCTGTTCGAGGATCAGGGTATCGGAGAGTCCGTACCGCTCGACCACATAGACGGTTGCAGTGCCGTCGTCGGGCAACAGTTCGCGGGGTTCGCGCGGCTCACGGCGAATGCGGATCCAGGGGCGTAGCAGCGCACTGAACAGTTTGAGCCAGAATGGCGCGCGTGCGGCCGGATCCGGCGACCGATGAAGAGGAAGGTTCTGCTGCATCTTGTCTACGCCCCGCCGCCGATCAGGCCGCACGAAGATCAGCCCTTGGCCGCATCCGGCGCTGCGCTTGCCGTCGCTCTTTCGGCCTCGCGGGCCTTGAGCTTGTCGATGGTGTCCTTGTTGTACCAGCGGTCTTCGATGCGCACCATCTCGACGGTCGATTGCAATGGCGTTTCCAGCAGGGTGTAACTCAGCTTGACGACCGCACGGTCGGCGCTGCTGGAAACCAGTTCGGTCGTTGCCGAATCGAGGGTCTGGTCGATCGAAAAACCGTACAGCGCAAGCACCTTCTTCATGCTGTTGAAGGCAATCTTCAGTTTCGGTGCCGACTGCTCGAAGCTGAGGTTGCGGGCTTCATCGAGGGTCTTCACATCCAGCTGCCGCGCAGATTCGGTGAAGATTCCCAATGCCTTCCTGACCAGATCGGGATCGGTGAAGCGGGTCTTCTCGACCCACTTGGCAATGGCCTCGATGATGTTGGTGGCCTGTTCCTTCTCGCTGCTCGAAAGCTCCTGGCTTTGTTGCACGAGGCCCTTCAGATAGCTGCGGCCCATGGCGACCATGGTCGGAATCTGTTGCTGGTATTGCGCATCGAACTGGCGGATATCGGGTTCAAACTCCTTGAACAGCGCGTCTGCGGCATCCGGCGCGGTCAGCTTTGCCATGGTTTCGGCAAAGCGCGCGCGGGCGGCATCATCGATCGGCGGCTGATCTTTCTGATCGACCCATTCGGCCTTGATTCGCTTGAACTCCTGGGGAGGAAGCATGTTCTCGATCAAGCCGCCGATGTCGCCTTCGCGGGTCAAGTGGATGGATTTCTGCAGTGCCTGCTGCGGGCCGGTCGCGGCATCGCTGGCGGAATCGTGGTTGCAGGCAGCGGTGGTGATCGCAAGGGTCGCCAGCAAGGCGGTTCGGGCAAGCATCGTGAACATGGGTATTCCGGGATCGGTAAAGGCGGGCACTCTATCAGTCCGGGCCGCCCGGGTCAGCCGGACACAGGTGTATTTGCCGGACAAAAGAAAACCCGGGCAGCGAAGCTGTCCGGGTTGAATCCGGCAAGGCCGGAGGGGGAACTGATGCGTCGTTCTTTGCGGTGTGGAGCTGCGATCCGGTGGGGCGCACCGAGGAACTCACGAGACACATGATAGTAAGATGTTAAATCTAATGCAACACTTTAAGTTGTCTAATGCAACCAATTGATTGACAAGAAGTTTCGTATTCAATCGATGCGTAATGCAGCTTTCTTTTGACGTCGGCGCTCGGCGGCGGGCTGGCTCCAGTCATTGTTGAACAAGGCCGGTTCCCAGTGGCCATAGGCCGGATTCGGCAGCACGAACCAGCGCTGGCCAATCCAGTTGAGATAGGGAGCAACGGCTTGCTCGCGGCCTTGCGTGGTATTGGCTGTCACATCGACGAAGTCGCCCAACTGGTCGCCCACTTGCATGAGCACACGGTATTTTCGCGATATCAGCTCGCGCCGGCAGCCCTTGTCGCTGCCTTGGGGCGTGCAGCCGGAGACTATCGTGCCGAGACCAAGAAAAACGTCTTCGTCGCTGGCGACCGGAAAACCGAGCTTGCGCAGGTTGTCGAGCGTCGAAGCGCCAAGCTCGCTGGCCCGATTGGACAAATAGAAGACCTTGACCCCCTTGCTCGCTGCGAGTTGGGTGAAGGCGAGAGCGCCTGGAATCGCCTTGGCCTTTTCTTCGAGGCACCACGCGGCCCAGGTGGCCTTGTCGTAGCTTTCCCCCTTGACGACCAGGCGCGCCTGATACGGCGAGTTGTCGAGCACGGTTTCATCGATATCGAGAATCACGGCGGTTCTGCGCGGATCGGTCAGCGGTGATTTTCGCTCGCCCTGCGGCAGTGCTTCCCAGGTCGGATCCGCCAGCGCTTGCTGGAGTTCATCGCTTGCCATGCGATAGGCCTGCCGATAGATCAGATCCCTTTCGACGGCGGTCTGGATCCATGCCACCGCATTCAAATTGTCATCGGGCGTGACATCCCTGTCTGCGGCGTTCGGCGCACTGGGGGTTGCCGCTGGGTGTGCCTCGGTATCCGGACGTTGCGTTACGGGATGGCAGGCGCTGGTCAGGAACATCGCGACGACGATGCAGGCTGCAAATCTGGACATGCTGGGACTCCGCGGATCTTGAATGGGCAATGGGAGGAAGTATTGCTGAAGTCTACTTCAGCGGCGTGAGTGCTCGGACTGGCAAAGCGCCCCGGCGACTGACAGACTGCGCGACGCCCAGGAATTCAACTGTCATGCCGTTTGCCGCCAAGTTCACCTCCCTGCGACTTGCCCAGGCCAGTTATGTGCTCGCCGCGATGACCCTGCTGCTGGTTCTGCAATTGCGGTTGCTGCCAGTATTGCTTGCCGGGTTGCTTGTGTATGCCTTGGTCAATGCGCTGGCACCATCCCTGCAGCGTCATCTGCCCGGAGCCCGGGCACATTGGCTGGTCGTTGCCCTGCTTGCGGCGATTGTGGTTGGTTTGCTCAGCTTCGCGATTGTCGGCAGCATCGCGTTCCTCGGCTCGGAACATGGCAATCCATCGCTCCTGTTCGAGCGTCTGGCACCAGTCATCGAGCGTGCCAGGGCACAACTGCCGGCAATCGTGGTCGATCACCTGCCGGACAATTCCGAACAGATCCGTGTCGCCGTCATGGGTTGGCTGCGCGAGCATGCCGCCCAACTCCAGCTTGCCGGTGCCAATGCCGCGCGGGTGATCGTGCATCTGCTGATCGGCATGGTGCTCGGCGCCATGCTTGCGCTGCAGAATGCGCTGGATCGGCCGCCCGGCGGGCCGCTGACCCAGCAGTTGAAGCTGCGCAGCATCAATCTGGCCACGGCTTTCCACGATATCGTCTTTGCCCAGGTCAAGATTTCGGCGCTGAATACACTGTTCACCGCGATCTTCCTGCTCATCGTGCTGCCGCTGTTTGGGGTCAACCTGCCGTTGGCAAAGACCCTGGTCGTGGCGACCTTTGTCTGCGGCCTGCTGCCGGTTGTCGGCAATCTGATCTCCAACACCCTGATCTTCGTCATCGGCCTGTCGGTCTCGCTCTGGGTTGCCGTCGCCGCACTGACCTTTCTCGTCCTAATCCACAAGCTCGAGTACTTCCTCAATGCGCGCATCATCGGCGGTCAGATCCGCGCGCGCGCCTGGCAACTGCTGACTGCCATGCTGGTCATGGAAGCCGCATTCGGCCTCGCCGGCGTGATCGCCGCGCCGATCTATTTCGCCTACATGAAACGTGAGCTTGAAGGCGCTGGCCTGGTTTGATCCCTCCTCTGTTTATCGACTGATAAATTGTCGCAGGCCGCAAGCGCCCGGCAGGCTGCTAGTGTGGTGCCCCACAAATAACTCGGCAAACTCGCTTGGTCTTCGGCCCCGATCCTGCGTTGCTCGTCGTCACCATAGCCCCACTATGCCTCTTCCTCGCGCCTTGTCTCGGAACCGAATCCGCGGCGCGATTCCACCCAGCTATTTGCGGGACACCACACTAGCCCGGACTATTCATGAATGCGCGTGATGATCGCGCAGGACATTGGATTCACACGGATTTTGGTGATCGAACGCATAGCGGGGACTATGGGCGAGTGAACGAAAATTCGTGTGGATTCAAGGGCCAAGCGAGGACGCGTGTATTCATGAATAGGCCGGGCTAGTTGGCGGCAACAAGATGGCAATTGATCTTGCACCAAATGCGTGGCAGACCGCCGTTGCAGGCGCGGAGTCTTTTCGCTGCCTCGCCGCAGAAATCGTGTAAACAGGGTTTATTCCGCGTTAACTACGTGTTAATGTCGGCTGGTCAGGGGGCCTGACAATCATCGAAGTCGCTGTTTCTCCTCAGGATCCAGACTCGCCCGAACGGTCGAGGCGGACTCCAGCGGGGTTAGTTGCAGCTGTATCTAGATGCCACTAATTCACTTCCAATCAGTTTGGGGATGATATGAACAAGCAAAAGAAGCCGTTGCGTCTGGCGGCACTCAGTATTGCGATCGGCATGTGCTTCGCTTCGGCGGCATATAGCCAGTCGAACGTTACCGGCACCATCTATGGCACCGCGCCGGTCGCTGAAGGCACTTCGGTCGTTGTCGAAAACATGGATACAGGACAACGCCTGAGTTTCAAGACGGATTCACAGGGCCGCTATCGCGCGACCTCGCTGCCGAGCGGTCGCTACAAGGTGACCCTGCAGAAGGACGGCGTTGATGTGACCAGCCGCGAAGGCATCATGGTCAATATCGCCAGCGGTACCGATGTTTCGTTCGTCGACAGCAATGTGCAGACCCTCGAAGGTGTTCAGGTCACCGCTAACGCGATTCCGCAGATCGACGTTTCCCAGGTTGATACACGCACCGTGTTCACCTCGGAGACGATGGCCAGGATCGCGATCCCGCGCAATCTCGCCAGTGTCGCCTTGCTCGCACCGAGCGTCGTCAAGAATGACAGCTACACAGATGCCAATGGCACCACGATTCCAAGCTTCGGTGGTTCGGCTTCGTCCGAGAACGCGTATTACATCAACGGCTACCCGGTCACCAATCCGTTGACGGCACTCGGCTTCTCGACCCTGCCGTTCGACGCCATTGACCAGGAACAGATCCTGACCGGCGGCTACGGTGCGGAATTCGGCCGTTCAACCGGTGGCGTGCTCAATATCGTTACCAAGCGTGGTACCAACGAGTGGAAGTTTGGCGCCTACGACATCTGGTCGCCGGAGCAACTGCGTGCCAACCCGCGCAATCGCTACTACCCGAATACCGGGTTCTATGGCCCGAACAATCCGAATCCCGATGAGCAAACCGACGGCACGTTGGATCAGTATCGGAACGGCAACCAGTTTTGGAACAACACGCTGGGTGCCTATGTCGGTGGCGCAATCGTTCCAGACCGTTTGTTCATCCGCCTCGATGCCGAGCTGGAGCGAGACAAGGGCGACAGCATTCGAATCTATCGGCTTTCCAATCCGGCCACGCCCGGAGGCTTTACCAACTACACGCGCGACCAGCCGCGCTGGTCGGCCAAGGTTGACTGGAACATCACCAACAACCACATCCTAGAGTTCACCGCAGTTTCGGATGTGCGCAAATTCAACAGTGATGGCTACACCTACAGCTACGCCGATGGTTCGCATGGCACCGTCAAGAACTATGGTCTCGATGACAAGGACGATTCGCGTTTGTACGTTGGCCGCTACACCGGCTATCTGACGGACGACCTGACTGTTTCGGTTCTCTACGGCCAGCAGAAGATCAACCATTCGACCAATCCGTTTGGTTACGATCCGAACTGCCCGCGAATCTCAGCCGGTGCCAGTGCGCGTCTGCCCCAGTTCAATTACACGGGTTGTCAGACTGCAGCAAATGCACCGCTTCCGGGTGCCAATGACCAGACCAAGGGCGGTCGTCTCGATGTCACTTATCGTCTGGGCGACCATGAGTTGCGTGCGGGCTACGATCGCAATGATGCACGATCGGTGGCAGGAACCTCCTACGCCGGCGGTTTCGTCTGGGTGTACTCGCGTGCGACCAATCCGGCCAACCCGATCGATGCCTCCAACGGCGTTGGTGCACCAGCGGGCAATGGCGGCTTCGGCGACCAGGGCTACTATGTTCGCCGCCAGTACTTCACCCAGGTCGGCAACATCAAGACCTCGCAGGCAGCCCAGTTCATCGAGGATCGCTGGCAGATGACCGACAACTTCCTGTTGTCACTCGGCCTGCGCAATGAGCAGTTCACCAACTACACCGGTGGCGGTGAGGCGTACATCAGCCAGCGCCATCAGCTCGCTCCGCGCGTCGGCGCGGTCTGGGATGTGAACGGTGACTCATCGCTCAAGGTCTACGGCAATGGCGGTCGTTACCATCTGGTTCTGCCGAGCAACGTCGCTTTGCGCGGCGCTTCGGCGTCGACCTTCACGCGCGAATACTTCACCTACAGCGGTGTGGATCCGGTCACGGGTGCTCCAACGGGCCTGACCCATATCCCGGTCGATCCCAGTTTCGGTACGCTGTGTCCGGGCAGCCAGTATCTGGTGTCGGCGAACCTTGAGTGTGGCAATGCGCCTGATCCGCGTACGGTCGCGGCAAAAGACATCAAATCGCATTACCAGGACGAGTTCATCGTTGGCATGGAGCAGGCACTCAACGAGGATTACAGTTGGGGAGCCAAGGCCACCTATCGCACGTTACGTAGCGCGATCGACGATACCTGTACTCCGGCTCTCGGCGGAGGTTGCTTCCTGTTCAATCCGGGTGAGGACAACACGTTCTACCAGGATCAGGGCGATGGCACGCTGGTGCCCGTTCACTACACGGCGGCACAACTGGGTCTGCCCAAGCTCAAGCGCAAGTACATTGGCCTTGAGTTCTTCATTGAGCATCAGTTCACCACCAACTGGTACGGAAAGGCCACTTATATCTGGTCCCGCAACTACGGCAACACCGAAGGTCAGCTCGCTTCCGAACTGGATACCGGCAGTGGTGGTCAGGCCGATGTTTCGCAAACCCAGGATTGGGATCTGCCGCAGTTGATGGTCGGTGCCAACGGCCTGTTGCCGAATCATCGTGCCCATCAGCTGAAGTTGTTTGGCTACTACAAGCTCAATGACGAATGGCTGTTCGGTGGCAGCTCGATCATTTCCTCCGGTCGTCCGAAGAACTGCACCAGCTACTATCCGAGTGCTGATGCGGGCTTGTACAACGGTGCGTACTACTACTACTGCGGTATTGCGGGAACTGGTACCCAAGCCGACCCGAGCGCTCCTGGGTACGTTCCGCCGTCCTCCGACTACGCGTATTCACCGCGTGGCTCGCATGGCACTGCGCCTTGGACCTATGCGATCAACCTGAATGTGTCCTATGTGCCGAACTGGGCTGACCAGAAGCTGACCTTGCAGCTTGATGTGCTGAATCTGCTCAACCGCCAGATTCCGGGTTCTTACAACTCGCGGTATGCACGCAGCCGGTTCGAACCCAGTGAGTACTATGGCCAAGAGTTGAGCTACAACCCGCCACGTTCGTTCCGCATCACCGCTCGTTACGATTTCTGACGAGTTGCAACAAGCCGCCAGCTTCGGCTGGCGGCAAGCTTGATCTCCAACGTGTCAACTTGAGCCGCCGATGGCAACATCGGCGGCTTTTTTACGGTGCGCTATGCATCGGCTTACAGCCGTTTTCAATCGTCGAACAGTGCGGCCAGCTTGGCGATACTCGAACTGGCCACTTCCTTGCGCTGGGCCTCATCCTGCTCGGCATCGCGTCCGGACCAATGCAGATCGGATTCGGGCAGTTCGCCAAGAAAGCGACTCGGATCATTGGCGATGATCTCGCCGAAGCGGCGCTTGCGCCGGGTAAAACTGAGTGCGAGTTGTTCCTTGGCGCGGGTGATGCCGACATACATCAGGCGACGCTCCTCATCGAGGCGGCCTTCATCGATGCTGGCCTCGTGCGGAAACGAGCCTTCCTCGACGCCGATGATGAAGACGAAACGAAATTCCAGCCCCTTGGCCGAGTGCAGGGTCATCAGGCGCACGGCGTTGCCGGGATCGTCGCGGTCGCCGTGGGTGAGCAGGGCGAGCTGGGCGGCGAGATCACCGGCTGCACCTTCCTTCTGCATGGCGCGGAACCATTCCTTGAGTTCCTTGAGATTTTCGAGCCGACGCGCGCGCAGGCCCGGCTCCTTGATCTGTGCCGCGATGTGATCGGCGTAGCCGACGCGTTCGATCAGTTGATCGACCAGATCGGCCGCAGCGGTGCGCTCTGCGCTGCGCGCGAGTTCGCGCATCAGGTTGACGAAACCAACCAGAGCCGAGGCCGGACGTGCGGCCAATCCGGCCAGCACCGTGTCATTCTGTGCGGCACGCAACATCGAGACATGCCGCATGCCGGCCGCCTGGCCGAGTTTCTCCAGTGACGTCGCGCCGATGTCGCGGCGCGGAATATTGACGATGCGCAGGAACGCCGCGTCGTCGTCGGGGTTGTTGATCAGGCGCAGGTAGGCGAGCAGATCCTTGACCTCGGCGCGTTCGAGAAACGCCGTGCCGCCGCTCAGGTGGTAGGGCACGCGGGCGATGCGCAAGGCCTTTTCCAGTGCGCGCGATTGATGGTTGCCGCGATAGAGAATGGCGAACTCGTTCCAGCGTGCCTTGTGCTTTTCGGCCAGATGCGCGATTTCGGCGGCGACACGTTCGGCCTCGTGCTCGTCATCGCGACATTCGAGGACGCGGATCGGCGAGCCTTCCGCACCTTCACTCCACAGCTTCTTCTCGAACAGGTGATCGTTGTTGGCGATCAAGGCGTTGGCGACGCGCAGGATACGTCGCCCGCAGCGGTAGTTCTGCTCGAGTTTGATCACCTTGAGTTTCGGATAGTCACGCGAAAGCTCGCCGAGGTTTTCCGGATTGGCACCGCGCCAGGCGTAGATGCTCTGGTCGTCGTCACCGACCGCAGTGAACATGCCGCGCTCGCCGGCGAGCAATTTGACCAGGCGGTATTGCGCGATGTTGGTGTCCTGATACTCATCCAGCAGCAGATAGCGGATGCGCTCCTGCCACGCCGCACGTGCCTCGTCATCGCTTTCAAGGATCTGCAACGGCAGACGGATCAGGTCGTCGAAATCGACCGCATTGAAGGCCGCGAGGCGCTTCTGGTAGGCCGCATAGATTGCCGCCGCCTCGCGCTCGCGCACACCATTCGCGGCCGCTTCGGCCTGTGCGGGCGTGAGACCCTCGTTCTTGGCCCGTGAAACCAGTGATTGCAGCGCCCACAACGCATCGCTCTTGATGCCCTTCGGCGCGAGTTCCTTGATCAGACCCTGGCTGTCATCGGCATCGAACACCGAAAATCCGCGTCGCAGGTTGGCCCGTGCATGCTCGATCTGCAGGAACTTGAGCCCGAGGGCGTGGAACGTGCACACGGTCAGGCCTTCCGCCGCCGGCCCCTGGATCAGCTTGCCGACACGCTCGCGCATTTCGCGCGCCGCCTTGTTGGTGAACGTGATCGCGGCAATTTTCGAGGCCGGCAGGTGTTTGCGCTTGACCAGATGCGCGATCTTCTCGGTAATCACCCGCGTCTTGCCCGAACCCGCGCCGGCAAGCACGAGCAGCGGGCCATCGCAGTAATCAATGGCGGCACGTTGTTGGGGGTTGAGCATGTTGGAGCGGGGATTCGGGATTCGGGATTCGTAGAAGCTGGCGCGGTAGCACGGGGCATCTCGCCTCGCTCCCCGATTTTGACGCATCGGCGGACGAAGCGAAACGAAACCAATGCGGATTCATCTGTTTTCACGAGAGTAGCCGTTCCTCGTGATTCGATATTGTCATGCTCGATTTGCTTCGGGCGCACAGGAATTGCGCGGATCCCAACGTGTGCAAGAATCAGCTCTTACGAATCCCGAATCCCGAATTTCGAATCCCGGCCTTCCATGTCCAAACTCTATTTCTATTACTCGGCCATGAATGCCGGCAAGACGACGACGCTGTTGCAGAGCGCGTACAACTATCACGAGCGTGGCATGCGTACACGCATCCTGACGCCGAAGCTCGACAATCGCGCGGGTGAGGGCGTGGTCGCTTCGCGGATCGGGCTCAAGGCCGAGGGTCTGCGTTTCGATCGTGAGGATGATCTGCTTGCGCTGATCGATGCCGATATTGCCACCCACGGCAAGCTCGATTGCGTGCTCGTCGATGAAGCCCAGTTCCTGAGCAAGGCCCAGGTATGGCAACTGACCGATGTGGCCGACAAGCGCGGCATTCCAGTACTGGCCTACGGCCTGCGCACCGATTTTCGCGGCGAATTGTTCGAGGGCAGCCAGTACCTGCTGGCCTGGGCCGACAAGCTCGAAGAGATCAAGACAATCTGTCACAGCGGCCGCAAGGCAACCATGGTCGTGCGTGTCGATGAGCATGGTCGCGCCGTGACCGACGGGCCGCAGGTCGAAATCGGCGGCAATGATCGCTACGTGTCAGTGAGCCGCGCCGAGTTCAAGAAAATCGTCGCTGGTGAAGGACGTATCGAGTTGCAGCAGCCAATCTTGCCGCTTTAACAGCCGGGATTTGAAATTCGGGATTCGGGATTCGACGGAAGCCGAAATTCCAGTACACCGATTCAGTCCCGCAATTGCGCCTCAGGCCCGCTCTTACAAATCCCGAATCCCGAATCCCGGCCCTCAATGCTGGCATTGAGGGCAATAGAAGGTCGAGCGTTGCCCCAGGGTGATCGAGCGGATCGGTGATCCGCAGTTTCGGCAGGCTTCGCCGGCACGACCGTAGACGTACAACTCCTGCTCGAAATAGCCGGGCACGCCATCGGGCGAGATGAAATCACGCAAGGTGGTGCCGCCGCGCTGGATGGCGTGGCCGAGGATGCGCTTGATCGTCTCGGCGAGTTTCGCGTAGCGCTCGCGCGAAACCGCTCCGGCCTTGCGCCGGGGATCGATGCCCGCCGCAAACAATGCTTCGGCCGCATAGATGTTGCCGACGCCGACCACGATGGCCTGATCCATGATGAAGGTCTTGATTGGCGCCGACCGTCGGCGCGAACGCTGCCACAGATGGTCGCCATCGAAGTCGTCGTCGAGTGGCTCGGGGCCGAGATGCGCGAGCAATTCGTGCTTGTGGCCGACCGGTTGCCAGAGCAGGCTGCCGAAGCGGCGCGGATCGGTGAAGCGCAACAGGCGGCCCGAATCGAGCAGCCAGTCATAGTGATCGTGCTTGCCGGCTGCCGTGTCGGGATCGAGCACGCGCAGGCTGCCTGACATGCCGAGATGGAGCAGGGCGCTACCGGCCTGCGTGTGCACGAGCAGATATTTGGCGCGGCGCTCGATCGACTCGATATGTTGGCCGGGCAGGGTGGCGATCAGCGGTTCGGGAATCGGCCAGCGCAACCGGGCCTGGCGAATGACCAGCTTCGAGATGCACCGGCCGAGCAGATGTGGCGCAATACCAAGACGCGTGGTTTCAACTTCGGGAAGTTCGGGCACGGCGTGATCGACTCACTGCGCGCTGGCTGCGGGCTCGCCGAGCAAGGCGGTTGCCTGCTCCGGTGACAATATGTAGTCCAGCGCCGGCTCATCGCGGCGGGCAATGACGGTATCGCCGTCGCGAACGAATCGAAAGATGACCTGTGCGCCATCAGCAAGCTGCAGCTCGACTGAGGAATTGTCGGCGCTTGGCGGCGTGTCGCGGCGGACGCTGATCCGGTCGGCCAATGTGCGATTCCAGGTTTCGATCAGCTCCGGGTGGTCAAGGCCGTCGATCTTGAGGCTGATCAACACCGATCCGCGTGCAACGAAGTGACGATCGAGCTCGCTTGCCGGTGCGGCGATCAGGAAAGGGCTGAAACGATCCGGAACCATTGCGATCGTGTCGCCGACGCGCAGGTAGCGGTCGCCATTGAATGCATCGTTGGTGCCGATATCGAAATGCACGGAATCGAGGTCAAGGCTCATCAGTGCAGGATCGAGACCGATCTTTTTCGCATTCAGGCTGGCGAACGGTCGCCGGCTGCGCACGGGTGAAGTCGCGATCGAAAGCAATCGTGCGACCTGCGCATCGTCTGCTGGCAGGTTGTACGGCTCGCGCATCATCCAGTGGCCGTCGCTGCGTTCGAAACGGCGCGGTATGCATTGCAGGCAACCGACGCGCACATGTTGGACGGTCGCAGGATCAAGCGCGCTTAGCGGTGGCTCGAATTGTGCGACTTCCCGGTTGACCTGCCAATAGGCAGTGACGCCGAGCGCGGCGACAACGCCGATCAGGACAAGGTTGGTGCGCGTTGCGCGTTTCATCAATGCCGCCGACGTCGATGCCAGATCCACAGCCCGCTGCCGGCGAGGAGGATCGGGAGGCCGAGTAGAAAGCCGAAACTGATGATCGCCAGGGCGGTGTCGGAGAGCTTGATCGTGCGATCTTCCGCAGCTGCCTCGGCAACCTCGATCAGGGCATCATCGGCCAGCAGCCAGTCGAACACACGTGTGCCGAAATCACGATTGCCGCCATTGCCGATATAGCTGTTGGACAGGAAATCACCATCGCCGATGACGACGACGCGTTGCTCGCGCGCGCCGGGTCGCGGTGACAGTCGCGTCATCGCGAAACCAAAATCGAGCGGGCCGGAAATCTCGCCATCGGTGCCGTCGTAGCGCACGTCACCGGCCGCTTCGCCGGCTTTCGGAATATGCCCGTTTTCGTTCCAGGATTGCGCCGAGCTCCGCAGGATCGACTTGAAATTCCACTGCGGCGGCGCGAGCTGGGCCAACGCGACCGGTTGCGGAAACAGGGTGCCAAGATCGAAATCCTTGTCGATGGCGTGGATCGGGTAGCGATTGACGGCGACGAAACTCGGATCCTGGATGCCGTAGGCCTGGCTCGCGCCATCAACGATCACGCCTGGCAGGACGCGGATCGACAGGGCTTCGGCCAACGCATCGAGGCCGTTGTCCTCATCCGCTTCGAGCAGCCAGAGCAGGTTGCCGCCGCGTTCGACGTAGTCAAGGATGGCCATGGCTGATGGCCCGGCCAGTGCCACACGCGGATTGGCGATGACAAGCAAATCGACGTTGTCCGGCACCTTTCCGGTCGAGCCAAGAGCGAGATTGACAATGCGTATGCCACGTTGCTTGAGGGTTGCGCCGAACTGGCCAAAATCGGCGTTGGCCACTCCATCCGGTTTACGTTCACCCTCGCCTTCAAGAAAGGCAACCAGCCGTTCGTGGGCGCGCGACAGGCGCAGCAGGGCACTGCTGATTTCCGTTTCGCTCAAGGTTTTCAGGCGCTCGCTGCGGCCGTTGTAGCGCAGCTCGATCTCGCCATCGATCTGCACGCCGGCATTGCGCATGGCGTCGGGATCGGCATCGGGATCGATGAAACGCAGGCTCAGATCGGATTTGATCCGCTTATAGCGCTCAATGAAGTCTTCGATCGTCTTGCGCAGGTTGCCCTGCGGGCGGGCATAAGACACGATCTCGATCGGACCGTGCATCGATTCGAGCAACTTCGTCGATGGCACGCTCAGGCTCGCACGCTGGGTACGGCTGAAGTCGTGGACGAAACCAAAGCGTGTGCTCAGAAAGCCGATCAGCAATGCGGCCGCGATCAGCAGGAGCACATGGATGAAATTGTTCAGGCGTTCGTTCATTGCTCAGCCTCGCGTGCGCAGACTGTCGAGACGACGCGCGGCCATCAGCAGTGCGAGCAGCGCGATGAGCAGGAAATAGACGATATCGACGCTGCCAACGAGACCGAAGAAGAACGGTTCGAGATGGGTTGACAGCGATAGCCAGTTGATCAGCGCATTGTCGATGCCCTGGAAGCGCGCGCCCATGTCGATCATTGCCAGCAGGCTGCCGAAGATCAGCGCGGCAGCGGCAGCCAGTGCGGGATGAGCCGTCCATGCCGAGCAGGCAATGCCAATCGCCGTCAGGCTCGCCGCGAACAGCAGCAGTCCGAACGTGGCCACGGCGATGCGTCCAAGATCGAGCGCGGTGCCGAATTCCAGCATCAACGGCATGCAGACCGCGAGCACAAGAATCAGCGCGACAAGACCGAGTGTCGCGAGAAACTTGCCGAGCACGATGCGCAGGTTGCCGATGCCGGCCGCCAGCAGCAGTGGCAGGGTGTGCGCGCGCCGTTCGCCAGCGAGGCTTTGCATGGTGGCCAGCGGCACAATCAGCAGGAGCAGGCCGGAAAGGCTGCGCAGCAGGGGAATCGCGATCAGATCCGTCGCGCCTTGCGAGTTCGGCAGGGCATCGAGCTTTGGCGCAATGCGCAGGTACGCGTCGAGTGCAATCAGGAACTGCCAGGCCAGCAGGGCACAGGTCAGGGCTAGCAGGATCCAGGCGAACGGCTGCGCAAACTGGCGTCTGATGTCGTTGGCGGCAACAAGGCGGACAGCGTTCACGCGACTTTCTCGATCGTGTCGTCCTGGCCGGCAATGCGCACGAAGATCTCTTCAAGTGCGTTGCTTTCGGCACGCAGTTCGCGCAAGCCGAAGCCGCTGTCGTTGATGGCCTTGGCCAGTTCGCCCGCGCTGGAATCCGGTTTCAGCGCGATGCGCCAGCGTCCGCTGTCGATGACTTGAGCATCGGCCACCATCGTCATGCGCATCCATGCATCCTTGTCGATATCGCGTTCGATCTGCACACGCAGCGCGCCACCCGCGTCGATCTCGGTGAGCACGGCCGAATGGCGCAAGCGTCCGCGGTGCAGGATCGCCACGCGATCACAACAGACAAGCACATCCGAGAGCACATGGGTCGAAAGCACGACGGCATGATCCTGGCCAAGCGTGCGGATCAAGGCGCGCAGACGCAGCGCCTGGATCGGATCCAGACCCGAAGCCGGTTCGTCAAGCACGATCAGGGCCGGTTCATGGATGATCGCCTGGGCCAGGCCAACCCGCTGGCGGAAGCCCTTGGACAACAGGCTGGTCAGGCGGCGGCGCATCTCGCCGAGTTCGCAGCGTTCGATCACCCGCTCGACCGCAGCGTTGATCGCCGGCCCGGCAAGGCGATGCAGACGCGCGCAGAAGCGCAGGTATTCCTCAACATTGAGTTCGCCATACAGCGGCGGCTCCTCGGGCAGGTAGCCGATATCCCGGCGGGCGCGCTCAGGATGTTCATAGAGGTCGAACCCGGCAAGCTTCACGCTGCCCGAACTGGGTGCGAGCATGCCCGAGATCATCCGCAACGTGGTCGACTTGCCGGCGCCATTGACGCCAAGCAGGCCAAGCACCTCGCCACGATCGAGAGTCAGGCTCAGGTCTTCGATGATCGCGCGCCCGGAAAGACTTCGGCTGACGTGATCGATGACTAGTTCAGGGGTGGATTGATTCATGCCGCGGCGATTGTTCTTCCTATGGAGAAGAAGGGCAAGGGCCAGTCCGTTTCCTGTCGCTCTCCAGACGCCTCGTTCGGACCTGGGCCTCGGATTTTCGTTCGCCTCACGGCGAGCGAGTGTAGGTTGGAAGTGAGCGCATGCGAACCCCAACACCGATGAGTTGAGTGTTCGCATGCAGGCTCGATTTGTGGCTTGCCGGAACAATAGCTGTTGGGGTGCGCTGGCGCTTACCCCAACCTACCGGGATGCGGACGAAGAGATGCCACGGAAACGAAGGGACGCCAACAAGGACGCGAATTGGTAGGTTGGAAGTGAGCGCATGCGAACCCCAACATCGATGAGTTGAGCGTTCGCATGCAGGCTCGATTTGTGGCTTGCCGGAACAATAGCTGTTGGGGTGCGCTGGCGCTTACCCCAACCTACCGGGATGCGGACGAAGAGATGCCTCGGAAACGAAGGGACGCCAACAAGGACGCGAATTGGTAGGTTGGAGGTGAGCGCCAGCGAACCCCAACATCGATGAGTTGAGTGTTCGCATGCAGCCTCGATTACTGCGGAATACGAGTGATTCCCAGGCAACAAAAAACCCGCCGGGTGGCGGGCTTTTCGTTCAAGTGAAACAAGATCAGAAGTTGAACTACGTGCCGCTCCTGCGGCTCACCCTTCGGGCCATTCGCTACGCGAATGTTCGCTTCGGCATCCCGCCTTCGCAGTCCGGCTCTCGCCGATGCTTCACTTGATCTTGGCTTCCTTGTAGGCCACGTGCTTGCGCACGACGGGATCATATTTCTTGATCTCCATCTTGTCGGGCGTGGTCTTCTTGTTCTTGTCGGTCGTGTAGAAATGACCGGTGCCGGCGGAGGACACGAGGCGGATCTTGTCGCGCTTGGATGCCATGATTCAATACTCCTCAGATCTTCTCGCCGCGCGCACGCAGCTCGGCAATGACAACTTCGATACCCTTCTTGTCGATCGTGCGCAGACCATGGCTCGATACCTTGAGCTTGATCCAGCGATTCTCGCCCGCGACCCAGAAACGGCGTTCGTGAAGGTTCGGCAGCCAGCGGCGGCGGGTCTTGTTGTTGGCGTGTGAAACGTTGTTGCCGGATTGAAAGCTCTTTCCGGTAACTTGGCATATCCTGGACATGCGAACCTCGTCATTGTCGGTTACCGCTCTTGGCCAGAACGGAGTCGGCCCAGCGACGACATTGCGCCACACGATGCTGGAGGTGCTTCGGCGAACGACAGGAGGTCGTGTACCGGAATCTGCCATCCCGGAGAACCGGGCATGAAGGCCGAAGCGAGCCGCGTTTTATAGCCGATTCGGAGTGTTCTGGCAAGCCTGAGGGCAAACTTGCCTTCAGATTTCCTCGACCGCGGTGCGCTTCGAGCGACGGATCAGCCAGGCCACACCGCGCAGATCGGCAATGCCGACCAGGGCCCGGTTCAGGTTGTTGTACTTGGAAACGCCGGTGCCGCGGGCGCGGTGGTTGACCGCTACGCTCTTGACCTGCCAGCCGGCCCGTTGCATCAGGGCTGGCAGATAGCGGTGCATGTGGTCGAAATAGGGCAGGTCGAGAAAGGCCTCACGCTCGAACAATTTGATGCCGCAGCCGGTATCGGGCGTCTGATCACGCAGCAGGCGGCTGCGAATAGCATTGGCCAGGCGCGAGGCGAGGCGCTTGCTGCCGGTATCCTTGCGCTCGACGCGCCAGCCGGCGAACAGCTTGATCTGCGCGGGCGATTCATCGCGCATCGCGAGCAGCTTGGGGAGATCGGCCGGATCATTCTGGCCATCGCCATCGAGTGTCGCGATCCAGACGCCGCGTGCGACCTTGATGCCGTTGCGTACGGCCGTGCTCTGGCCGCTTTGCAATACATGGTGGAGCACGCGCAGTTCGGGATTGTCGGCCTTGGCTGCGCTGAGAACGGCAAGCGTGTCGTCCTTGCTGTTGTCGTCGACGTAGATGATCTCGAAATCGATCCGGCCACGCAGGGCGGTCGTGATCTCGTTGATCAGCGGCACGACATTGTCGCGCTCATTGAACACCGGCACGACGACGGAAAGCTGGGTCATGGCCCGGATCCTCTAATGAGCGGGTCGACAATCAATGCGATTGCCGATCAAGCGCGCAATTATCGCCGAACTCTTCGTTCAGCCCAAATCAAACAGATGAGGTGTCGCTACAGTCGCGTAGCGTTCGGAAATTTCCACCAAAACGCTCGCCTGCAAGAGCCGCCGAAATTTCAGCGGATTCTGCCGAGGATGCCGTCGAGCTCATCAAGGCTGTGATAGCTGATGACCAGCTTGCCGCGTCCGCCACGCCCGTGATTGATGGCGACCCGCGCGCCAAGCTTTTCGGCAAGCTCGGATTCCAGCGACACGATATTGGCATCGCGCTTTGCCTTCGCCGGTTTGCCCTTGGGCAGCTCGGTCGCATTGCGCACCGCATCTTCAAGCTCGCGCACGGTCCATTCGTTGTCAACCGCCTTGCGCGCCAGCGCGAGGGCACGTGCCTCGGGCAAGGTCAGCAAGGCGCGTGCATGGCCCATGTCGAGCTTGCCCTGATCGAGCAGTTCGCGAATCTGATCGGGAAGTTCGAGCAGGCGCAGCAGGTTTGATACCGCGGCGCGCGAGCGACCGACGGCATCGGCGGCCTGCTGGTGGGTCAACTTGAATTCGGCGATCAGGCGGGCCAGCGATTGCGCCTCCTCAAGCGGCGAAAGATCCTCACGCTGGATGTTTTCGATCAACGCGATGGCGATTGCGGCACGATCATCGATGTCGCGAACCAGGGCCGGGATCTCGCTCAAGCCGGCCAGCTTGCTGGCCCGCCAGCGACGCTCGCCGGCAATCAGCTCGAAGCGACCGGCGGCGATGCTGCGCACGATGATAGGTTCGATGACGCCTTGTGACTTGATCGACTCGGCGAGTTCCTGCAGCAGATCTTCATCGAAGCGCCGACGCGGCTGGTATTTGCCGGCGCTGATCGAGCCGATCGCCAGAGCGCGCAATTCGCCCTGTGTTTCCGATCCGGTCGCTGCCGATTCACCGGCATCGTCATTGCCGCCGAGCAGCGCATCGAGCCCGCGTCCGAGGCCAAGTCCGCGTTTCTTTGCTGCCATTGCGTTGGTTCCTAGCCCGAATTAGTCATGAAGGCGCGCGATGATAGCGCAGAGACCTGGATTCACCGGATTTCCGGGGGGAGAAGGGCATGCCTGCACCCGCGTATCTAGCCCGGATTCTTCATGAATTTCGCACGCCCTCGCTTGTCCATTGATTCCACACGTCTTTTCGCTCATCTGGCAATAGTCCCTGCTATGGCCTCAATCGCAAAAATCCGTGTGAATCCAATGTCCTGCGCGATCATCGCGCGTATTCACGAATAATCCGGGCTAGCTGGCTGTCGCCGCAGCGGGTGGCGTGCGTTCACGTCGCAGCATCTCGCCGGCAAGGCCGAGGTAGGCGATTGCGCCGCGCGATTCGCGATCGTAGAGGTTGATCGGTTTGCCATGGCTCGGCGCCTCGGCCAGGCGGATATTGCGCGGGATGATCGAGCGCAGCAGCTTGTCGCCGAAATGCTTGTGCAACTGCGCCGAAACATCATTGCTGAGGTTGTTGCGCACGTCATACATCGTGCGCAGCAGGCCCTCGATTTCGAGCCCGGGATTGAGCCGTTTGCGTACGGCTTTGATCGTATCGACCAGGCTCGAAAGTCCTTCCAGCGCGAAATACTCGCACTGCATCGGGATCAATACGCCATGCGCGGCGGTCAGGGCATTCAGGGTCAGCAGGTGCAGGGATGGCGGGCAGTCGATCAGGATCGTGTGGTAGCGATCACCGAGTTTGTCGAGTTGTTCCTTGAGGCGATGCTCACGCGCCAGCGCGTCCATCAGCTTGAGTTCGGCCGCAGTCAGATCACCGCTGCCCGGCAACAGGTCGAATCCACCTTCGGTCTTGACGATGGCATCCTCAATCGCCGCTTCCTCAAGCAGCACGTCGCAGCCGTTCGGCTTCGCCTCGCGCTTGTCGATGCCGGCCGCCATCGTCGCATTGCCCTGCGGATCGAGATCGACCAGCAGCACGCGGCGACGCGTCTCGGCCAGCGCCGCAGCGAGATTGACGGCGGTGGTCGTCTTGCCGACTCCGCCTTTCTGGTTTGCAACGGCAATGATGCGTGTCATGAACCCACCCGTCGTGCGTCGACGCGTTCGCTGCGTCGAATGATGACCAGATGCCGCTCGGCATCGAGACCCGGCACATCGAGTCGATGCACCGATTCGATCACGAAACCGGCCGGTAGCTTGTCAAGCTCATCCTGCGGGAATCGCCCCTTCAGCGCCAGCCATCTGCCCGCTGGTGCGAGTAGATGACCGCCCCAGGCCAGCATGTCGGCCAGTGTCGCGAATGCGCGCGCCGTGATGCAATCGAATTCGCCAGTGACCGCTTCGACCCGGCATTCGTCGACATGCGTACGGCTCAGCTGGAGATGGCGCACCGCCTCGCGCAGAAAGCGCGCCTTCTTGCCGTTCGAGTCGATCAGATGAACCTCGAGTTCGGGTTTGGCCAGTGCCAGAGGAATTCCGGGGAGCCCGGCTCCGGTGCCGAGATCCGCCAGCGTGTTGCCTGTCACATGGGGCAAGACCGCCAATGAGTCGAGCAGGTGGCGGGTGACCATTTCGCCCGCATCACGGACGGCGGTCAGGTTGTAGGCGGCGTTCCAGCGCAGCAAGAGATCGACATAGTCGAGCAGTCGTTCGATGGTTGATTTATCCAGATCAAGCTTCAGCGTCGTCAGCCCTGCACGAAGCCGCTGCCTCAGCGGTTCGCGGCTGGCCATGAGTCGCTCGGAATCGAAAGGGGCGCCAGTATCGCGGCGTGCGCCGGCAAAATCCAGCCAGATCTGGTTTCAGGCGGCGCTGCGCAGGTCGATGCGGGTGACCAGCAGGCCGCGATCACGGATTTCGGTATTCAGGCTCTGCTTGAGCCAGAGGCGGCGTTCGAGCGGGTCGGCAGGGATCGCATCGCTGGCGAGCAGGTCGGCAGCGCGCTCGCGCAACAGGGTGTCGACTGATTCGATGACATGATCCGCGCGCTGCGGGTCGAGTACCTGGAAATACACCGAGGCCTGGCAACCTTCACCCGATCCGAGTGCGGCACTGACATCAATCCGGCTGCCGACCAGACTCATCTTGTGCGAGACACGTTCGATCAAGGGCAGCACGAAATGCATGCCGGCGCCGACAAATCGTGTATTCCCGCCGACGCGACGCAGGGAGTAGACCTGTCCCTCGGGAATGCGGCGTATGCATATCCCTGCCAGGGTGACCAGGGAAAGCAGCGTAATCCAGATCATTTGATTAGACATTTATGAATACCAGCAAGAGGTTATCCAGTGAACCTCAAGTCGATCCTAGCAAAGTTTTCACCCTGCTGGAATAACGACGGTTTAACATTCTCGCGTGCATCGCAACAATCAATCCTGAACACGGTCACAGTTTCTTCGCTTGATCCGACAATAAAGAGTACTCAAGGCGCTTTTTTCATGGCGAACAGCCAAAGACACGCGATTCGTTCAGCTTGCAGCAAGGCTCCGGGCTTGCTAATTTCCGAGGTTGGGACAAGACAGTTGATGCAAGGTTTGCGCCGAACCGGGTATCCGATGCACGGACGAACCGGTTCACGGATGGCCAATGATCCAGATCAACGCATAGAACCAAGACCAACAAATAGGGGTAATCAGGTTATGAACAAACTCACATTGGCCATTGCAAGTGCCGCCTTCTGCCTGGCTCAGGGTGCGATAGCGGCAGGGAGTGATGCAAAGCTCGCTGCACCGACGCCGGGTGCAACACCGGGCGGCGTTGCTGGCTGTTCAAACTCCATCGTCCAGGACTGCAGCTTCGAATCGGGAACACCGAGTACGGGTTGGACTGAAGCGTCATCCAACTTTGGCACGCCAATTTGCGATATTGGTGGTTGTGGTCTGGGCGGAAGCACAAACGGCTCCAATTCCGGTGCGTTCTGGACCTGGTTCGGTGGTATCGCCAGTGTGGTTGAAGAGGGTAGCGTCAGCCAGAGCATTGTGATTCCAGCCGCCGCTACAGGAACACTGACATTCTATTTCCTCGCTCCGGTTTGCAGCGGAGATGCTGCAGACTTTGTCGAGGCCACCATGGATGGAAACCAGGTGTGGCGAGCGGATGCAACAAATGCAATATGTGGAACCACGAGTCCGTACGCCCAGATTTCCGTTGATGTCTCGGCTTTTGTGGATGGTGGCAGTCATACGCTGGCGTTCCACAGCATTACCCAGGGATCGAGCACCACGAACTTCTTCATTGACGACGTTGACTTGACCACCGCTGGGGCGCCGGGTGGCCCACCAGCAGCGATCGACCTGCCTTCGCTGGGCACCAGCGCGATGATCGGCCTCGGCGCCTTGCTTGCAATGTTCGGCTTCGCCGGACTGCGTCGCCGTCGCATGAACTGATTGATCGCGATTCTGTTTGAAGAAAAACCCCGCTTCGGCGGGGTTTTTTGTGTCCTGAAATTGTGCTCGATTTCGCAACCTTCGCCCTGAACTATTTGAGATGGGTCTCGAACAGCTTGAGGATGCGCCGGTATTCGTCGTACCAGGAATCGGAATGAACGAAACCGTGGCGCTCCAGCGGATAGCCGGACAATTCGAAATCCTCTTTGCGCAGTTCGATCAGACGCTGATAGAGGCGCACCGAATCCTGGAACAGCACGTTGTCGTCGATCATGCCGTGGGCGATCAGCAAGCCGCCCTTGAGGCCGTCGGCAAATTCGATCGGGGATGAGCGTTGATAGGCTAGCGGGTCATCCTGCGGTGTATTGAGGATGTTCGCCGTGTATTCGTGGTTGTACGAGGTCCAGTCGGTGACCGGCCGCAGCGCGGCACCGGCGGCAAACACATCCGGCGCGCGGAACATCGCCATCAGCGCCATGAAGCCGCCGTAGGAGCCGCCGTAGACGCCGACATGTTTGGCGTCGACCGATTGCGTGTCGACCAGCCAGTTGATCCCGTCAATCAGATCCTCAAGCTCCGGATGCCCCATCTGCCGATAGATCGCCGTGCGCCAGTCGCGGCCGTAGCCGGCGGACGCGCGGTAATCCATGTCGAGCACAACATAGCCTTTCGCGGCCAGCAAGTTGTGGAACATCTGCTCGCGGAAATAATTCGGATAACCGAACTCGGTGTTCTGCAGATAACCCGCTCCATGCACGAACAGCACGGCCGGATATTTCTTCGACGCATCGAAATCGACGGGCTTGTAGAGCTTGGCGTAGATCGGCTCCTTCACGTGTGTGGAAGGCAGGCGGACAATGTCGAGCGCTGGCCATTCCAGCGCCTTGTATTCGGCCGTGCGCGTGTCAGTGAGTTGCCTGGATTCGCCACCAGCGGCTGCAATCACGCCG
This sequence comes from uncultured Dokdonella sp., assembly GCA_964390215.1. Taxonomy (GTDB): domain Bacteria; phylum Pseudomonadota; class Gammaproteobacteria; order Xanthomonadales; family Rhodanobacteraceae; genus Dokdonella. Next base: position 34,131 of record CAYMHF010000023.1, read on the forward strand.
AGTTGGGCCGGCACATAGGACGAGGATTGCTGAAGCGCAACCCGAGTCGCGTCCGGGGAAATGGCAAATCCATCCATGCCCTTGATCGAGCTGATCCGCTCGAGCTTGCCGCCATCGCTGGCCACGCGATAGACGTCATACGAATACGGCGCTTCGACATTGCCGCGCACGTAGAACCAGCGCCCATCGAGGGTCAGTTGCGGATCGGCGATCTCGAACTTGCCCGAGGTCAGGGCCTTGGCCTTGCCGCCGGGGAGCTTGGTGAAAAGTTGCGAGTAACCGGATTCCTCGGACAGATACCACAGGCTGCGACTGTCGCGGGTCCAGCCAAAATCGTTGAACGACCAGTTGATCCATGCCGGATCACTGAGGCGATGCTGGTTGACCAGCCGATTCCGGCTGAAATCGACGGTCGCGATCCAGCGATCCTTGTTGTCGATCGCGCGCAATTGCACGGCGACCTGCTTGCCGTCACGGGTCCAGACCAGCTCTGGCACGGTGACGTCTCGCTGCTTGTCGGCTTCGGCCTTGCTTCCGATTTTTTTCGCGTCGTCCTTGACCAAGCCGGCCTTTCGATTCTCCTCGCGGATCTTCGCCAGCGGATCGTCCTCGATGCCGGGCAGGTCGGCCAGCGCGAGTTTCTGCTGGGTGTGGCCGGTCAAGTCGAGCAGCCACAAGGTGTTCGGCGCGGGCAGGTTGCGACCAACGCGGATGCGCTCGTCCTCCTGTTCTTCGTAGCCCGATTCGGTCACGTAATGCTGGAGTTTGGCGATCTTGCCCTCGTCATAACCTTTGTCGCGGGTGACGACAAGCAGGTGGCGCGCATCGGGAGACAAGGCGCTGCCTTCAATCTTGATCTCGGCACCGAGGTAGAACGGCGCGGGAGAGCGCGTCGGATCGCCCTTGCGGAACGCTTCGTCATTCGCTTTCTTCGCCTCACGCTCGGCCTTGATCTCGCGCAAGGTCGAAAACAGGCGCAATTGCAGATCGCCGAGGTCATCGGATTTCTTGTCGGCCGGATCCTCTTCGGCCAGCAAGATCGCCGCCGGGGCGGTGATCCCGCTGGCAAAATCGTGGCTGAACCAGTCGTTGCCGACACGAAACTGCAGGGCCTTGTCATCCGCCGAGAATTGCACGGAGGCTTCGGCCGCCTGCGAGCGCGTGATTTGATGCAACGTGCCGCTGGCCAGCTCGCGGACAAATACATCGTCATTGCGGATGAAGGCCGCTCGCTGGCGGTCGGCACTGAAGACGGCATTCGGCCCATCGGCATCCGCCATCATTGCCGGATCGACAATCATGTCCTTGCCGGTTGCCGGGTCGATCCGGTGCAGGTCGCGCAGACTGGAACCGTTGCGCTTGAGCGAGTAGTAGATGGCCTTGCCATCGACACTCCAGTACGGCGCCTCGACAGCCGGGCCGATCCAGTCCGGGTTGGCCATGGCCTGGTCGAGGGTAATCGCCTGGGCGGGTGCGGTGAACAGTGGCAGCAGCGCGCACAGGGTGGCGATGGCAAGTCGGGTCATCGGGGTCGGTCTCCAGCGAAAGGCGATCGTCAAGAATAACTGCTGGGTCGTCCGCTGCCATGCGTCGAAAGTCTTGGCAGGCGCCGGAATATCGGGCAGCCTGCGGCACAGCCTTGAAACAGGATTTGCCATGCTTGATTGCGTACAGACCGAAACCGGTGCCGATCCACGCTTCGCAGTGATCTGGCTGCACGGCCTCGGCGCCGATGGCAACGATTTCGGGCCGATCGTGCCCGAGCTGGTTGCGCGAGACTGGCCAGCCATCCGCTTCGTTTTTCCGCATGCGCCACGGCGGCCGGTCACGGTCAATGGCGGCATGAGCATGCGCGCCTGGTACGACATCACCGGCATGGAAATCGCCCAGAAACAGGATGAGGCCGGTATTCGCGCGTCGATCGTGGAAATCGAGGCCCTGATCGCGCGTGAGGTTGCGCGCGGCATCCCGGCTTCACGGATCTTCCTGGCCGGATTCTCCCAGGGCGCGGCAATGGTTCTCTCGACCGGTTTGCGGCACGCGCAGGGACTGGCCGGGATCATCGCCTTGTCGGGCTATCTTCCGCTTGAGAAGAAGCTGGCCGTAGAGCGCTCGGCGGCGAACTCCGCGGTTCCATTGTTCATTGCCCACGGCAGCGTCGATCCGGTCGTGCCACAGGTGCTGGGCATGCTCGCTCGCGATTTTCTGCGCGGCCTCGGTTACAGCGTCGAGTGGCACGGCTACCCGATGGCCCACCAGGTATGCGCCGAGGAGATCGCCGATCTGCGCCGCTGGATTGGCGAACGGATCGCCGCAATCGCCGCGGATTGATGCACATGCGTACCGTCATCTGCGGCTGGAATCGCCATGAGTGAATCTGACAAGCCCCGCTGGATGCCGCAGTTTTGCAGTCTGCCGACGTTGTTTGCCTTGATGGTGGTTGCCGAGATCGTTGCCCTGGTCATTGCCATGGCGCCTGATCGCGCGGCGCGCTCATGGGTGGGCGAACTCGGCATCGCCAGCGTGTTCGTGCAATGGATTGCCCTGCTCAATGCGGTGGTTCTTTGCTCTTCACGCGAAGCACTCGAGCGCCTGCCGGCGAGGCTCGGGTTCTTTCTTGCCTGGTTGCTGGCGGTCGTGACCACGGCTCTGGGCAGCGCCGTGGTCTATTCGATGGATCATGCGCTTGGTTTTGGATTGACTGCGCCAGCCGGTGCGCTTTGGCGCTTCTCGCTTGGCAATGCGGCCATTTGTGCGTTGATCGCGGCCGCCTTGTTGCGCTATCTGTACGTTCGCGAGCTCTGGCAGGAGCGTGTCAAGGCAGCGGCAAAGGCCCAGGTGGACGCATTGCAGGCACGTATCCGGCCACATTTTCTGTTCAACAGCATGAACACGATTGCCAGCCTGATTCGAAAGCGCCCGGTCGATGCCGAACGTGCGGTCGAGGACCTTTCCGATCTGTTCCGCGCCGCGCTCGGCACGCGCGAAATGCTCGGCACACTCGGTGAGGAACTCGACTTGATCGGTCACTACCTGCGTATCGAGGCCTTGCGCCTGGGTGACCGGCTCAAGCTCGAGCTTGATCTCGATGCCTTGCCGCGCGATCTTCCGATGCCGCCACTGCTGCTGCAGCCGCTGGTCGAAAACGCCGTCTATCACGGCATCCAGCGCATGCCGGCGGGCGGCACCCTGAGCATGTATGGATCGCGCAACAACGGCATGATCGAGATCGTCGTGCACAATCCATTGCCTGACGAAGCGGCACATCCGCGCAATGCGCATGCGTTGAGCAACGTGCGTGCGCGCATCGAGTACCATTTCGGCGACAAGGCGGCCCTGATCGTGCAGCCTGGGCGCGGAGAATTCACGGTGACGGTAAGGCTTCCAGAGGCGATTCAACGATGAGGGCGGTGGTCGCCGACGACGAGGCGCTGGCGCGCGAACGTCTGATCGACTTGCTCGGCCAGATCGGCTTGGTCGAGGTGGTCGGCGAAGCCGCCGATGGCCGTGAAGCGATCGAGATGGTGGAGAAACTTCGCCCCGACCTGCTTCTGCTTGATATCCGCATGCCACGCATGGATGGACTCGAAGCCGCACGTCACCTTGGATCCTTCGAGCATGCGCCGGCCATCATCTTCTGCACCGCCTACGATGAGCACGCGCTGGCGGCGTTCGACGCCAATGCGGTCGACTACCTGCTCAAGCCGATTCGCCTGGAACGGCTGCGCTCGGCACTCGAACGGGCCGGCCGCTTCAGTCGCGATGTCCTGCGCGAAATCGAGAAAAGCGATTCCATCTCACGCGAGCGCAGCCATTTGTGCGCACGCGTGCGCGGCAATCTCGTCCTCGTGCCGATCGCCGATATCGACTATCTGCTTGCCGAGGACAAATACGTGGTTGTCCATCATGCCGGCAATGAAGTCCTGATCGAGGAGCCGCTGAAGGCGCTCGAGGTCGAGTTCGGCGACCGCTTCGTGCGCATTCACCGCAACTGTCTGGTCGCGCTCGACAAGCTGGCCGGGCTTAGCCGAACAACTGACGGCCGTGTGCTGGCCAAGCTTGAACGGGTGGGTGCCGAACTCGAAGTCAGTCGGCGCAATCTGCCAGCCCTGCGCAAACTGGTAAGAACCCTATGAAACGACTTCGCATCGCGACCCGGCAAAGCGCGCTGGCATTGTGGCAAGCCGAGCATGTGGCTGTACGCCTGCGCGCGGCCCATCCCGGCATCGACATCGAACTCGTGCCGATGACAACCCGTGGCGACCAGGTGCTTGATCGGCCACTTTCCGAAATTGGCGGCAAGGGCCTGTTCCTCAAGGAGCTTGAGGTGGCCATGCTGGAGGATCGTGCCGACATCGCCGTGCATTCGCTCAAGGATGTGCCGATGGATCTTGAGCCTGGATTTTCGATCGGTGCCGTGCTTGAGCGCGCCGACGCGGCCGACGCCTTCATCAGCAACGCATACGCACGCCTCGACGAATTGCCAGACGGTGCGCGTGTCGGTACCTCGTCGTTGCGCCGACAGGCACAGTTGCGCGCGTTGCGGCCGGATCTCGAATTGCTCGATCTGCGTGGCAACGTCAATACCCGACTGGCCAAGCTCGATGCCGGCAGCTACGACGCGATCATCCTCGCCTGCGCGGGCCTTGAGCGACTCGGACTGGGTGATCGCATCCGTTCACGCCTGATCGCACCAGACTGGTTGCCGGCCGTCGCCCAGGGAGCCATCGCGATCGAGCAGCGCATCGGCGATGAGCGGGTCGGCGCGCTGGTGGCCGCGCTTGATGACGCCAACACGCGTCGCTGCGTCGAATGCGAGCGGGCGATGAATCGGCGTCTGCATGGCAGTTGCAATGTACCGATTGCCGGTTATTGCGTCGAGACCGAAAGCGGCCTCGCCCTCTATGGACTGGTCGGTGATGCCGGAATCGGGCGGCTTGTCCGCGCCGAAGTCGAAATCGCCGGCCACGATCGGGGGATTGATCTCGGTGAGCAGGTGGCGTCCCTGCTGCTCGAGCGTGGCGCCGCGGAGATTCTCGGCAAGCACTGAGACGGGTGCTTGATCCACGAATGAAAACGGACCCGATCGGGTCCGTTTTCGGTGGCGAGTTTTCTTTCGATGATGTCTCAGAACTTGAATACCAGATTGGTCGTGACCAGCTGATCGGTCTTCTTCTTGCCCGGATTCACATCGGAGTTGTTGCGAATTTCGTAGCCTAGCTTGAGCGCGAGCTTTTCGCTCATGCTGACCGAAAGACCGGCATTGTTCTGCAGGAAAGTGTTGTTGGAACCGGCTTCGATCAGGGTCGTGTTCTCGAACGATGTCGATTCATTGAACTTGTGCTTGAAGCTGACCAGGCCACGTCCGACCACGTTGCCTTCGACTTGCGGGTCGATGATGGTCGTTACCGGCGGAGTGCCGCTGGTGACCGCGTAGGCGCGCGGATCGAGGCGACGGTAGCCGGGGCCTACTTCGGCCGAGAATTCGGTTTGCGCGTTCTTGATAAAAGTGTAGCCATAGCCGAGCGAGACGACCCACTGATACGAGTAAGGTGAGAAATCATCGTTCTCATAGCGTGCCGCGCCGACCAGATAGCTGCGTTCGTCAAACTTGTAGCCAGACGATGCACCGAGATCGAAGCGGTTTGCGGTCAGATCATATTGACCGTTGGCTTCGCCCTTGCTGCGCAGGGCATTGACGTAGAAATTGTGCTTCCACTGCACGTCTTCCTTCTTGAAGGCGAGCTTGACGTTGAGATTCTGCGATCTGGTGTTGCCGGAGGTCAGGGCCAGGCCGGCCTCACCGCTGCCCGACCATTCGCCGTCATCGGCTTGGGCAAACAGGGGAACAGCAAGCAGGACGGCGCCCGCCAGGAGAGCATTCTTCATCGGGTGTACCTTCATCGGGGAGTGGAGGAAATCGGATGCGCAAACCCCGCCTGGGGGCGGCGCAGGCGTTGCGATCCTATCGACCCGGATTGAATGCAAAGTGAATGATCGGCCGATCTTTTGCCGATGAAACAGAACTTTACATGAGCCGATCAGTCCCGATTCGCGCCGTAGTAGAGCATCACGCCATGCCTGGCTTCGGCGAAGAACAACCAGCCTTCGACAAGAATGTCGAGCAGGCCGCTGAACAGGGAAATCCACGCGGCAGCCATGCCCGGTTTCGGCATCAGCAAGCTCAGCGCAGCCAGGATTGCCGGAATGGCGAAGCCCGCGATCAGGCAGATCATGCGCAATTTCTGCGAGTGCCTGCGCGCAAGGCGGAACCCGACTTCGTGGGTCAGATGGTTTTCCTCCGTATGCGGCTGCTCGAACAAGCGCACGCCTCCCAGTCAGGCGAGACCGATGGCGTTGGCCGTTGTAGTCGTTTGCTTGCGATCGATTTGCTTCCAGCAAATCAACTTGAGCGCGGCGCCCAGCGTGGAAAAAAAACGAAGCACACCCAAGCCGATCACGAGCCGCCAGCGGGCCTCGCGCAGTTCTCCGATCTTCCACGCAGTTGGCAGGGTATTGAGCAACCACAGCACGAGCAATGCGCCATGTATCGCCAGCACAAGATACGTCGGCACGACGACTCGATTGTTTCATCCATGAATCGGCTTGAGGGATGAGTAGATGTTGGCGGAGCAATAGTCAGTCGCCGACGCCCCGAACGTACCGCCATCGTTCCATTCCTTGCACGCGGCGGCGCGGGCGCGGCAGCCGACGCAGGTGTCGAGATCGATGACGAGGTCGAGCTTGCGCCTGGTCGCCGCCGGCAGGCTGGTCACGGTTGCAGCGGCCAGAACAGCGGAATCAGGTACATCGAGATTGCGCAGAAGATCGCGATCAGCGGAATGCCGACCTTCATGAAATCCATGAAGCGATAGCCGCCAGCGTAGTAGACCATCGTGTTGGTTGGATAGCCGACCGGCGTGGCGAACGACGTCGCCGCCGCGAACGCCACGGCGATGACGAAGGGGCGAGGGTCGGCACCGACGGTATGTGCGACCGAGATGGCGATACCGACCATCAGCACGACCGATGGATTGTGTCCCATCAATTCGGTGAGCAGGGCGGTCAGCAGGTAGACCATCAGCAAGGCCGCCAGCGGGCCATGTTCGCCAACGAAGCCCATGCCGCCCTGAACCAGGGTGTGCGAAAGCCCGCTGTTCTCGATCGCCGTACCCAGCGGAAGAATCGCCGCGAGCAGGACGATGATTTTCCAGTCGATGCCTTCGTAGAGATCCTTGCGTCCGTAGCATCCGGCCATCGCCATCGCCACGGCTCCGGCAATCGCCGCGACCGGAATCGGCAACCAGTGCAGGCCCGAGATGACGACCACCGAGATCATGATCAGGACAGCGGCGATCGCGCGTTTGGAGGTGCGGCGCGTGTCCTCGCGTTCGCTCAGGACGACAAAGCGTTCGTCGCTGCGCAGCGCGCTGGCGGCCTCATCGTTGACCAGCAGCAGCAGAACGTCGCCTGCGGTCATGCGCACATCCTTGAGCTTGTCACGCAGGATGCGACCACGCTGATGGATGGCCAGGGCGATGGCATCGTGGTTGCGCTGGAAATCAAGTTCCTCCAGCGAGCTGCCTTCGATCGCCGTAGCCGGCTTGACCATGACCTCAACAAGGATGCGGGCGCTCTTCTTGTCATGACCGAACCGGTTTTCCGGGTCGATCTCGAGCACGGCGCGTTTGCGAAACTCCTCGATCTTGTCCCAGTCACCACGAACCAGCAGTACATCATTGACCTCAAGCCGCTGTGATCGTGGCGACCAAAGATGGCGGTCGCCGCGCAGAAGTTCGAGCGGGTAGATGCCGTATTTTTCGCCAAGCCTGGCATCGGCAATGGTCTGTCCGAGCAGGGGTGAATCGGCTGTGACCTTAAGCTCGGTGACATACTTTCCGATGTCGGTTTCGGCGGCCGCAACCAGTGAAATCTCCTTCGGCAACAACCAGCGACCGACCAGCATCAGATAGGTGATGCCGACCACCGCCAGCAGGGCGCCCAGGCGGGTGAACTCGAACACGCCGAACCCGGCAATGCCGTGTTGCTGGGCAAGACTGTCAGCGAGCAAGTTCGACGAGGTGCCGATCAGGGTGCAGACGCCACCCATCTGCGCCGCATAGGCCATCGGCAGCAACACGCGTGCCGGTGAAGTTCCGGTGTTTGCGCAAACGCGCAAGGCCAGCGGCAGAAAGGTCGCGACCAGGGCGATGTTCTTGACGAAGGCACCCATCGGTGCAATCGCGAGCATCAGGGCAAGGGTCAGCAGCCAGGGCTTGCGAATGCGCGAGAGCATTCGACCGAGGGGATCCAGTGCACCGGATCGCTCAATACCGAGACTGAGCGCGAACATCGCCGCAACGGTAATCGTTGCCTCGTTGCTGAAACCGGCGAGCGCCTCGGCCGGCGAGACCAGTTGCAGGACAACCAGCAAGACGAGGACGATCAGCGCGACCAGGTCGATGCGCACCTTCTCGCTGGCGAACAGCGTGACTGCGCCGACCACGAGGATCAAGGTCATCCATTGCGGCGTGGTCATTGAACGATCCTCGGCGCATGCATTTCGATTTTGTGGCCCTTCAATTGCGGGCATGGATCGCGATCGATGCGCACGCGCAGTTCGAACCAGGCGGCCTGACTGGGGATCGGATCGGCATTTGTGCAGGTCTGCGAATCTCGATTCGAGGGCAATAGCTCGTAGTTCAGATGGTTGAGCAGGAAGCCATCGCGATTCTCGGGCGCATCGGCACCGAGCCTCCATGCGCCCTCGTGTTTGCCGATCGCGTTCCACGTCCACTCGGTTCCCGGCGCGGCGGTCGAGTGGAATTTCGACTGCACCCGAATGCGAGCGAGTGGGCAAACCAGCCAGATCCAGTTACCGCCGCTGACCCGATTTGCTTCGGCGGTTTGCGGATGCCGATACAGGTAGTTGCGTGCCGTGATCTGGCGCAGCCAGGCATTCTGCGAACCCCAGCGGTGATACATGAACATTGGCTGCTGGGCGATGGCGGAAAGCGCGTAGTCGTTGGCCTGCCCATCGTCTGCGGCAGATGTTCGCGCCACGCCTGCGGCTGTGGCCATGTTGACCGAGCAGAGCCCGCCGTGCGCCGCGTGGTGAAACGTGCCGAATTGCTGCGCACACCAGTCGGTCAGGGCCTGCGACTGGCCGCGTCCGGTGAACAAGGCAAGCTCATCGGGGTTGCGCTGGCGGATATCGCCCAGCCACGGCGCGGCCAGAGCCAGCGCCTCTTCCCATTCCATTTCGCGGAATTCGCCGGCGCCGCGTTCGCCGATGCGCAACAGCGGCCTGGTCAGGCGTGCCGGCGAATGGTGCGGCTTGATTCCGGCCGAGCCCTTGGTGCAGATCACAGCGCAGTTGACCGAATGCTTCGGATTGCCGTCGATGCAACACACGCGACAATCCTTGCGATGGACGCGAATGCCGCAGCGGCAGGCACACATGGCAGACGTGGTCGTCTTGACCACGTCCGCGGGGGGCGTATTCAGCGCAAATGAGGCGTGCGACATAACCCGACGATGCGTTGTTCAGGAACCTCCGATGGTAATGGTTAATTCCGTTTGCAGGGGTGCCGCCCATGCACTGACGAGATTTGGTTGCCGCAAGTCCTTGTTGCAACTCGAATTTGCGCCCCGGCTTGCCCGCCCTTCGTAGGACGGACATGCATGCCGATGCTCGGTGTCGCGTCATCGACGAGCATCGCGGCCAAAGCCGCTTCCTACAACGAAGCGGCAACGCATCCAGCATCAACGAATCCCGCGCCACAGCTCGCCCGCTCTCCGCAGGAAGGGCATGCGTGCCCGATGCTCGGTGTCGCGTCATCGACGAGCATCGCGGCCAAAGCCGCTTCCTACA
>CAYMHF010000023.1:44104-49218 GCA_964390215.1 uncultured Dokdonella sp.
ACGAAGCGGCAACGCTGGCACGTCGTCGAACCCCCAATCCCGACTCACAGCGTCAACCCACATATGCGAAACTCACCATCCGTCTGACCCGCCGGCACTGCGCGCCCATGGATCGCTACGAACGCACCTTGCTCCTGCACCGGATGCTCAAGTCTTCGCGTTATCCGGTTACGCTAAAACGCGTCCAGGATGAATTGCAGTGCTCGCGTGCGACCATGTACCGCGATATCGCGTTTCTGCGCGATGCGCTCGGCGCGCCGATTGAAAGCGATTCCGAAAACGGAACCATCCATTACGCCAGGGACGAGGCAGATCGCTTCGAGTTGCCCGGCCTGTGGCTGTCGAGCGAAGAGCTGGCCGCGCTGCTCGCCCTTAACGAATTGCTTGATCGCTCGGATCCCGGTGTGCTGGCCGGCGCGCTGGCGCCTTTTCGTGCGCGCATCGAGACCCTGTTATCGGATCATGCCAGCGGACGTGCATTGCCGGTCGAGCGCATCCGCGTCATCGCCAGCGGTGCGCGCAAGCTCGATCAGATCGTGTTCCGTACCGTGTCGAGTGCCTTGCTCAATCGCAAGCGAATAAGCTTCGAGTACCGCGCACGTACGACGAACGCGCCGACCACGCGCGAAGTCTCGCCGCAACGCCTGGCCCACTATCGCGACAACTGGTATCTGGATGCGTGGGATCATGGCCGCGAGGCGCTGCGCAGTTTCGCCCTTGATCGCATGCGCAATGCCAGGGTCGGCGAGCATGAATCGCTGGATTGCGACCTTGACGAACTCGACGCGCATCTGGCCTCGAGTTACGGCATCTTCTCGGGCGCGCCGAAGGCCACCGCCGTAATCCGTTTTTCCGAACACGCCGCACGCTGGGTCGCCGACGAGCACTGGCATTCGCAGCAGGAAGGCCGCTGGCTGCCCGATGGCCGCTATGAGTTGAAAGTGCCCTACAGCAATTCTCGTGAACTGCTGATGGATGTGCTCAAGTACGGCCCGGATGCCGAGATCGTCTCGCCGGTTTCATTGCGCGAAGAAATGCGCATCCTGTTGCAGCTCGCGATTGGCAGCTACCAGGGCCAAACCCCATGACCATCGAATCAACGCCGGTTGCCGGCGGCTTAGCCAGACCGAAGATCCCCATCTCGCTCGTGCTCGGTTCCGGCGGTGCGCGCGGCTATGCGCATATCGGGGTGATCGAGGAACTGATCGCGCAGGGCTTTGAAATCCGTTCGATTGCCGGTAGTTCGATGGGTGCCCTGGTTGGCGGGGTCTATGCGGCCGGAAAGCTCGATACCTATCGTGACTGGGTCTTGCCGATGGCGCGTTTCGATGTCCTCAAGCTGCTCGATATCACGATCAGCGGTGGTGGTTTCATCAAGGGCAACCGCATTATCAATGCTGTGCGCGAGCAGGTTGGCGACATCGATATCGAGGATCTGCCAATCAGTTACACCGCGGTTGCGGTCGATCTTGATGCGCACCGGGAGGTCTGGTTCTCGAAGGGCTCGTTGTTCGAGGCAATCCGCGCATCGATTGCGATCCCGACGATTTTCCGACCGCATCGCTATCAGGGGCGTCTGTTGGTGGATGGCGGCCTGCTCAATCCACTGCCGGTTTCGCCCACGTTGCGCGATTTCACGGCGGCAACGATCGCGGTCGATGTAAATGGAGCCCAGGAACCGCTGGATGGCAGTTACGCGGGGCGGCTCGGATCGGATGTCGATGCGCACGGCGGCCTGGCCGAAACAGATGCCGACAGTGATCCTGAAGCCAGATCCGGCAATGCGATTGGTCGTGCTCTCAGCTCATGGTGGAAAAGCGAAAAGCCGGGCGAGGAAATACCCGAGCCGAGCATTCTGGAATTGTTTTCGCGGACACTCGACACCGTGCAGGAAACCATCACGCGGCTCAAGCTTGCCGCGCAACCACCCGATCTTTTGATCACAATTCCGCGCAATGTCTGTACGTTCTATGATTTCCATCGTGCGGAAAGCGTGATTGAATGGGGACGCGAGCGCACCCGCGAAGCCCTGGCGCGCTGGACGCCGCCGAGCAGGCCGAGGCGTTAGCCAGCCCGCAAGACAGCCGGGTTCGGCATGCACACGGCTGAATTCGCCACCGGGAACGAGTCGGCAGCAAGCGGGTCTGTAGTTGAGAAATCCGACACCATTCACGCGTTCGCGAACGATGCTGGCGGAGGAGAATCGAACATTCAACCCTTTACAAGAAGAGTATCTCCTGATGAATATGCGAAGCATTCTGACTGCCGGCGTGATGCTGCTGTCCCTTTCCGGTCTTGCCCAAGCCGCCGAAACATCGGCCGCGTTGTACCGGCTCGATCTGGTCATTTCGCGTGATGGCGAACTGATTGGCAAGCCGGCGATGGTGGTCGAAGCGGGTGCCCAGGCGGAGGTCAGCGTTGATGGCGCGGGCAAACCCGACGATGCATTTCGCATCCTCGTGACCGCGAGTCCGGTCGAGGGCACGGTCGGCAACAAGGAGTCGGTCAAGATCGACCTGAGTTTCTTCGACAAGTCCGAAGACAAATGGGTTCAGCGCGCCGAACATTCGGTCACCACCGTCCTCGGCGAACCACTCAGCCTTGCGTTCCCGTCCAAGCCAGGCGAAACGGCAGAAAAGAACTACGATCTGGTTGTGCTGACGAGCCATGGAAAACCCGGAGCGCCAGCGGCGAAGTAGCCGAACAGGGTTTCCGGCCGCGAAAGGGCAGTGGGAATAATGGTGTATTCGCACCGGATCGGCGATCGGCGAGGATTTCATGACCAAGCATGCGACCAGCCAGGGTGCATCCCATGCCGGATCTGACGCCGATCCGGCCGCGCTGGCCGTGATCGGGAATGTGATCGGATCCTTCGCTGCGCGTCAGGAGTATCTGCTGCCGATTCTGCATGGTATCCAGGACGCTATCGGATTCGTGCCAGCAGCGGCGGTGCCATTGATTGCCGAGGCACTCAATCTCAGCCGCGCCGAAGTGCATGGCGTGATCAGTTTTTACCATCACTTTCGCAGCGCGGCGCCGGCTCGACATGTGCTCAGGTTATGCCGCGCCGAGGCTTGCCAGGCAATGGGAGCGCGCGCGATCGAAGCGCATGTCCGCAGCCGGCTGGGCATCGGTTTCAATGAAACCAGCCGAGATGGCGCAGTGACCCTGGAGCCGGTCTACTGCCTCGGCAACTGCGCGTGCGCACCCTCGCTGATGCTCGATGACCAGGTACATGGCCGGCTTTCCGTCGAAGCCGTTGATCGCCTGATCGATGGTTGCGAGGAACCGGCATGAGCCTGCGTATCTTTGTGCCTCGGGATACCAGCGCGATTGCCTGTGGGGCGGATGCCGTGGCCGAGAGGATCAGGTGCGAAGCCGGGGAGCGAGGCGTTGACGTTGTTGTGGTGCGCAATGGGTCTCGCGGTCTTTGTTGGCTTGAGCCGTTGGTCGAAGTCGACATCGGTGAGGGCCGCCATGGCTTCGGTCCGGTCGATGTGGGCGATGTCGCAAGCCTTTTCGAGTGTGGATTCGCGCGGAATAGCGACCATCCGAAGGCTTTGGGGCTGGTCGAAGAAATCGACTGGCTGAAAAACCAGAATCGGCAGTGCTTTTCGCGCAACGGCATCAGCGATCCGCTCTGCCTCGACGACTATCGCGCGTTGGGTGGCTGGCGTGGTCTTGAGAGTGCCTTGCGCATGGCGCCTGAGGAAATCGTGCGCAGCGTCACCGAGTCCGGCTTGCGTGGGCGCGGTGGCGCGGCGTTTCCGTGTGGCATCAAATGGAAGACCGTGCTCGATCAGGCGGTTGGGCAGAAATACATCGTCTGCAATGCCGACGAAGGCGATTCCGGCACGTTCTCCGATCGCATGGTTATCGAAGGCGATCCATACCGCCTGATTGAAGGCATGTTGATCGCAGGCATCGCCGTTGGTGCGAGCAAGGGCTATGTCTATCTGCGTAGCGAGTATCCGCTGGCGCAGCGCGTGTTTGCCGAAGCCATCGAGCGTGCGCGCGCAGCAGGTTTGCTGGGCGCGGACGTGCAGGGATCCGGACGCGCGTTCGACATTGATCTGCGCCTCGGTGCGGGAGCCTATGTCTGCGGCGAGGAAACCTCGCTGCTTGAAAGTCTGGAAGGTCGTCGCGGCCAGGTGCGTTTCAAGCCGCCGTTGCCGGCAATCAACGGCTTGTTCGGAAAACCGACGGTCATCAACAACGTCATCACCCTGGCCTCGGTGCCCGACATCCTGATCCATGGCGCCCACTGGTATCGCGACATGGGCATGGGCCGCTCGCGGGGCACGCTGCCGATCCAGTTGACCGGCAACATCAAGCGCGGCGGCCTGATCGAACTGGCCTTCGGCGTGAGCTTGCGCGAACTGCTCGAAGACTACGGTGGCGGCTCGGCCAGTGGCCGTCCGATCCGCGCGGTGCAGGTTGGTGGTCCGCTCGGTGCCTATCTGCCCGAATCGCAATTCGATACGCCGATCGATTACGAAGCCTTCATCGCCATCGATGCAATGCTCGGTCACGGTGGCATCGTCGTCTTCGACGACACCGTCGACATGGCCGAACAGGCGCGCTTCGCCATGGAGTTCTGCGCGATTGAATCCTGCGGCAAGTGCACACCTTGCCGGATTGGTTCGACCCGCGGCGTCGAGGTCATCGATCACATTCGCGGTGGCGTCGATGCCGATGCGAACAAGGTTCTGCTCAGGAGCCTGTGTGACACGATGCTGCACGGTTCGCTGTGCGCGCTGGGCGGATTGACGCCGCTACCGGTACTCAGCGCGCTGAAGCATTTTCCCGAGGATTTTGCACCTAATGGGGTGTCAACGAACCTTGCACCCTGCACCTGTAGCCGCACGCACTCTTCGTAGGAGAGGCCTTCAGGCCCGATGCTTTTCGTCACGGTTGCGAAAATAGCTGTAGGTTGGGGTAAGCGCCAGCGCACCCCAACGGCCTTTGCTCCAACGAGCGGCAATTTGAAACCTCGACGTTGGAGTTCGCATGCGCTCGCCACCAACCTGCGAATCCATCGCTGCTGAAGACGCGCTCTTATAGATACGGCCCATAAATAGTATGAACTTTCGTGCATCGAAGTGGTCAAAGGT
>CAYMHF010000024.1:0-48862 GCA_964390215.1 uncultured Dokdonella sp.
GGCAACTATATGATTATCAAGACGTATTTGTGGGGAAACCTCAGGCTGAAGCCGCCTCCTACGAAAATCTGCATCGCGACGTGGCTGTTGTAGGAGGCGCCTTCAGGCGCGATGCTGTTGCGGAATCGGAGAATGGGCATCGCGGCTGAAGCCATCTCCTACGAAAATCCGCATCGCGACGTGGCTGTTGTAGGAGGCGCCTTCAGGCGCGATGCTTTTGCGGAATCGGAGAATGGGCATCGTGGCTGAAGCCGCCTCCTACGAAAAACTTCATCGCGACGTGGCTGTTGTAGGAAGCGCCTTCAGGCGCGATGCTTTTGCGGAATCCGAGAAAGGGCATCGCGGCTGAAGCCATCTCCTACGAAAAACTTCATCGCGACGCGGCTGTTGTAGGAAGCGCCTTCAGGCGCGATGCTTTTGCGGAATCCGAGAAAGGGCATCGCGGCTGAAGGCGCCTCCTACGAAAAGCATCAGCGCGAGCGCAGGGGTTGTCGAATGGTCATCCATCAAACAATCCGCCCCTCCAGCACGGCCACGCCTTCGAGTTCGGCGCGGAAGCGGTCACCACGCACCAGGGCAGCGACTCCCGCCGGGGTGCCGGTGAAGATCAGGTCGCCGGATTGCATTTCGTAGAGTTTCGACAGCTCATGGATGATCTCGGCAACGCTGAAGATCATCTCGCCGATATCGGTTTGCTGGCGGCGCCCGCCGTTCACGCTGAGACTGAGTTGCAGATGCTGCGGATGGCCGATTTCGCTGGCCCGGTGAAGATCCGAGACCGGGGCCGAGCAATCAAAGCCCTTGGCGACATCCCAGGGATTGCCCTTGCTTTTCGCCGCCGCCTGCAGATCGCGTCGGGTCAGGTCGAGGCCGACGCCGTAGGCATAGACATGCTCCAGCGCATTCTCGACGGCGATGTTGCGGCCACCGGTGGCGAGGGCAACGACCATCTCGACCTCGTGATGCAGATCCTTTGTTGCCGAAGGATAGGGCACGTCGCCATCACCAATCACGATCGCATCGGCCGGCTTGTTGAAGAAAATCGGCTGCGCGCGATCGACCTCGGTACCCATCTCCCTGGCGTGATCGGCATAGTTGCGGCCGATGCAGTAGATGCGATGGACCGGAAAGCGCATGTCGGTTCCGGCGACCGGGATGGCCGGCATGGCATGGGGCGCGATGGCAAAGGTCATGGAGCAGGATCCTCGGGTGGCATGGTTCGGCCTGATTCTGTGCGTTTGCGCGCATTGATGTCGAGTATCGGCGGGCACATGCCGCGCGCTTGCGGCGGTTGGCGGCAAGCATCCGAGGTGACAGGCGTCATCACCAGCCGGTGATGATGGTGGGTTGTTCATGTTCGGTCGCCTCGGCAAGCTGTGGCAGACTCTGCGCCCCCACGGGCGATCAGGAAAGGATGGATGGAAAACAAGGGCGAGTTGCTCAATCAGTTGCGTATCGACCGGAACAGGGTCGAGCCGCCTTCACGCAGGCCCTGGATCGTGTTGCTGGTCGTGCTCGTTCTGCTCGTTGCCGCGGCGGCGTGGTGGTGGACGTCCTCGCAACAACGCTACGAAGTGTCGCCAGTGACGGCGATGGCGCCAAGCGCAGGCGGAAACGGGTCGACGGCGGTGCTGCAGGCGACCGGTTATGTCACCGCACGACGCCAGGCCACGGTTTCCGCGCAGATCACCGGAACCATGTCCGAGGTGCTGATCGAGGAAGGCGAGCATGTGGCGGAAGGCCAGGTGCTGGCGCGGCTCGACGATACGGCACAGCAGGCGAATCTTGCCCAGGCCAGGGCGCAGATTGCCCAGGCGCAGGCGCAGGCCGGTCAGTTCAAGGCCAGGCTTGACCAGGCTCGGCGTGATCTGGTTCGCCAGCAGGATCTGGTCGGACGCAAACTGGTATCGAAACAGGCGGTCGAGACCGCGCAGACCGAGGTGGATGCATTGAGCGCCCAGTTGACCGCGCAGCAACGCAGTGTCGATCTGGCCACGGCGCAGGCGCGCAGCGCCCAGGTGCAGCTCGATTACACCACCGTGCGCGCGCCGTTCGCCGGCGTGATCATCGCCAAGGCTGCCCAGGTCGGCGAGATCGTCTCACCGCTGTCGGCCGGTGGCGGCTTCACGCGCACCGGCGTCGGCACTATCGTCGACATGGATTCGCTCGAGATCGAGGTCGATGTCAACGAGTCCTATATCAATCGTGTCGTCCCGGGAGCGCCGGCCGAGGCCGTTCTCGATGCCTACCAGGACTGGACGATTCCGGCCAGGGTGATTGCGATCATTCCAACGGCCGATCGCGGCAAGGCGACGGTCAAGGTGCGCGTCGGACTGGAACAGAAAGACCCGCGCATCCTGCCCGACATGGGCACGCGCGTTTCGTTCATGGAAGAAAAAGCCGCCACGATGGCCGCCGCCGAGGTGCCCAAGGGCGTGCTGCTGCCCCCTTCGGCGATCGTCCAGCGCGATGGCAAGAGCGTCGTCTTCGTGATCGATGGCGATCGCGCCATGCGCAAACCGGTCGTGCCCGGCCAGAACATGGGCGAGCTGCGCCTGGTCGAGGGCATCGCCGCCACCACGCAAGTCGTGCGCGAGCCGCCTGCGGAAATGCAGGATGGCGCACGCATCAGTCTCAGGAAATGACGTTTGCCTGCCTGAATTCGCACACATGAAAAGCGAGGAATACCAATGACAACTCTTGTAGAGATTCGTGATGCCAGCAAGACCTACGAACGCGGCAAGCAGAAGGTTGAAGTCCTGCACCATATCGATCTGGATATCGAGAAGGGCGACTTTCTTGCCCTGATGGGGCCATCCGGTTCGGGCAAGACCACCCTGCTCAACCTGATCGGAGGTCTCGATTCGACCACGGGCGGTTCGATCAGCGTTGCTGGTCAACGCATCGACAATCTCGGCGGCGGTGCCCTGGCCAAGTGGCGTGCGGCCAATGTCGGCTTCATCTTCCAGTTCTACAACCTGCTGCCGATGCTCTCCGCACAGAAGAATGTTGAAGTGCCCTTGCTGCTGACCCGATTGTCGGCCGCCGAGCGCAAGCGTAATGCCTCGATCGCCCTGCAACTGGTCGGTCTCTCCGATCGTGCCAGCCACAAGCCGAACGAGCTCTCCGGCGGCCAGCAGCAGCGCGTTGCCATCGCCCGTGCAATCGTTTCCGATCCGACTCTTCTGGTCTGCGACGAGCCGACCGGCGACCTTGATCGCCAGTCGGCCGAAGAGGTGCTCGGTCTGCTCCAGCAACTCAATCGGGAGCACGGCAAGACCATCATCATGGTCACCCATGATCCGAAAGCCGCCGAGTACGCCACGCATACCCTGCACCTGGACAAGGGCACCCTGGTCGAGTCCACGACTGCTTGAGGCGGAGGAACGAGCCATGAAATATTTCCACCTGATCTGGGCCGCGTTGTTCCGGCGCAAGACGCGCACGATGCTGACCCTGTTGTCGGTGCTCGCCGCCTTTCTGCTTTTCGGGATGCTCGATGCCGTGCGCGTCGCCTTCAACTCGGGCAGTGATGCAGCCGGAGTCGATCGCATGATCGTCAGCTCGAAGTACTCGATCATCCAGGGCCTGCCGCAAAGCCTGCTGCCGCGTATCAGGGCGACGCCGGGGGTGAAGAATCTGACCTGGGCAAACTGGTTTGGCGGCTACTACCAGGATCGCAAGAACCAGATGGTCAATATCGCGATCGACCCCGAATACTTCGAGATCTACCCTGAATTCGCCGTCTCTGCGGATGCGCTTAAGAAGTTCAGGGAAACCCGCACCGGTGCGCTGGTCGGCGAGTCGTTGGCCAGGCGCTGGGGTTGGAAGGTGGGTGACAAGATCCCGGTGACCGGCGCCATTTTCCCGAACAAGGCCACCGGCGACACCAACTGGAGCTTCGATCTTGTCGGCACGTTTGCGGCCAAGGACGAGAAGCAGCGCGGCGCCGAGCAGCAACTGTTTTTCCGCTGGGATTACTTCGATGAGGCGAACAGCTATGCCCGCCACGAGGTCGGCTGGATCATCGTCCAGGTGACCGACCCGAACAAGTCCGACGAGGTGGCCAAGGCCATCGACGCAATCTCGGCCAACTCGGATCATGAAACCAAGACCCAGACCGAGCAGGCTTTCCAGCTTTCCTTCGCCAAGCAGCTGGGTGACATCGGATTGATCGTCAGCGCGATCATGGGCGCGGTGTTCTTCACCCTGCTGCTGCTGACCGGCAACACCATGGCCCAGGCTGTGCGTGAACGCGTGCCCGAACTGGCTACGCTGAAGACGATGGGTTTCTCCGACATCAGCTTGTTGCTGCTGGTCTTTGCCGAAGCGGTGTTGTTGATCGTGATCGGAGGAACGCTGGGTCTTGGCCTGGTCGCCGTGCTGTTGCCGGTGATCGGCCAGGCCAGCGGCGGCATGTTGCAGTTGCCGCCAGTGGGCGCGGGTACCTGGATTACCGGTGTGCTGATGATGATCGGCATTGGCGTGCTGGTGGGTGTGCTGCCGGCGGTGCGTGCCATGCGCCTGAATATCGTCGATGCACTGGCTGGACGCTGAGGAGAACAGACATGAAGAAACTGAAATCGTTTTTGTCAGGCCTCGGCATGCTGCTGGTCATCTTGCTTTCGGTCGTGCTCTGGGTGATGTTGCCGTGGCAGGTTCTGCTGGCTCTGCTGATTCTGTTGCTGCTGTGGATGGCGTTCACCCAAACCGGTCGCCAGGCCGCCTCGGTCACCTGGGTCGGTGTCTCGACCCTTGGCCAGCGGCTCGGCTCCTCGTCGGTGATCATGGTCGGTATTGCCGGTGTGGTTGGCGTGCTGGTTGCCATGCTGGCGATGGGTGATGGTTTGCAGAAGACGCTCAAGAGCACGGGTGACGCGGAGACTGCGATTGTCCTGCGCGGTGGCGCGTCGGCTGAATTGAGTTCGGGTATCTCGCGTGAGCATGCCACCCTGATTTCGCAAGCGGCGGGCATCTTGCGCGATGCCGAGGGCAAGCCAATCACGTCGGCGGAACTGGTCGTGGTCGCCAATCTGCCAAAAAAATCAACCGGTACCGATGCCAATGTCGAGATTCGCGGGGTCGGCCCGCAGATCTGGGCATTGCGTCCAAACGTGAAGATCATCGAAGGGCGCAAGTTCACGCCGGGCCTGCGCGAAATGATCGTCGGCAAGGGCGCGCGTCAGCAGTTTGCAGGGCTCGATCCTGGCTCGAAGATCAACCTCAACAACCAGCAGTGGACGATCGTTGGCGTCTTCGAATCAGGCGATGCGCACGAGTCCGAGCTTGAGGGCGATGTCGATACCGTATCGGCGGCCTATCGTCGGCAGGGCTATCAATCGGTCAGCGTGCGCCTGACCTCGCCCGAGGCACTGGATGCCTTCAAGGCCGCCTTGGCCAGCGATCCGCAGCTGAAGGTCGAGGCGAAGACCACGCTCGAGTACTACACGGCGCAGTCGGAAGGATTGAGCAAGGTGATCCGCGTGGTCGGCATTACCATCGCCACGATCATGGCTATCGGCGCGATTTTCGGTGCGCTCAATTCGATGTACGCGGCAGTCGCAACTCGCGCCCGCGAAATCGCCACGCTGCGCGCGATCGGTTTCCGCTCACCGCCGGTGATCGTTTCGGTGATGCTGGAGACGATGTTGCTGGCCTTGATCGGCGGTCTGCTCGGCGCCTTCATTGCCTGGTTGTTGTTCAACAACTATACGGTCTCGACGCTGGGCGCGAACTTCAGTCAGGTCGTGTTCCAGTTTTCGGTATCGCTGGCGCTGCTCTGGACCGGCGTGAAATGGGCGCTTGCCATCGGCTTCGTCGGTGGTCTGCTGCCCGCGGTGCGCGCGGCAAGGCTGCCGGTGACGACGGCGCTAAGGGAGTCTTGAGGGCTGGGAGTGGGGATTCGATGCTGCAACGAGGGATAAGCGCAAGCTCATCGCCAACCTGTGAATTCAATCCTCTGTAGGAGCCCCTTTCAGGGGCGATGCTTCCAGTCGATCTGGCGAAGAGCATCGCCCCTGAAAGGGGCTCCTACAGGAGCACGTATTCCCCATTCCCCATTTCCCATTCCCCTATTCCCATTCCCCATACCCCATTCCCCATTCCCCATACCCCATTCCCCATTCCCTATTCCCGTTTCCGCACCTTCCCCAGCGTGATCATTCCCACACCCAGCAGGATCACCGCCATCGCGGCGAGGTCGCCAGAGTGGATGGCTTCGCCGAGAAAGGCGACGCCGAGCAATACCGCGACCGGCGGATTGACATACGCGTAGCTCGTTGCAAGCAGGGCGCGCACGTTGCTGAGCAGGTACAGATAGGCGGTGAACGCGATCAGCGAGCCGAATACGATCAGGTACAAGATGGCCAGCGTGGCGGATGCGCTCGGCACGGCATGCATGCGTTCGCCCTGCAGCAGCGAAACAATGCTGAGCGCCGCACCGCCGCTGAGCATTTGTGCGGCCGTATTCATCGATGCCGGCGGCATGTCGCGACGACGGCTCCAGACCGAGCCAAAGGCCCAGGCGATCGCGGCGCTGCCCAGGGCGATCGCGCCGATCGGTGATCCGCTCATGCCGCTGCCAAGGTTGAGCAGGATGACCCCGCCAAAGCCGATGACGAGGCCGAGCCATTCCAGCCGGCTTGGCCAGTCCCGATAGATTGCGCCGAAGACCGCTGCAAACAACGGCATGCTGGCAACCGCGATCGCGGCGAGTCCGGAAGCGACCGTCTGTTCGGCGAAACAGACCAGGCCGTTGCCCACGCCGAGCAGCAAGGTTCCACTCACGCCGGCATTGATCCACTGCGCCCGTGTCGGCGCTGCGCTGCCACGCAGGCGCAGAAAGGCGTAAAGCACGGCGCCAGCGATCAGGAAGCGAACCGCTCCGAGCAGGAACGGCGGCCAGCTATCGAGGGCAACGCGAATTGCGAAGTAGGTCGAGCCCCAGATCACATAGACCGCGAGCAGGGCCAGCGGCACGAGCAAGCGGAACAAGGACGACGGGGCGGTTGCCGGTGCCGACGAATGTTCAGACCGAACTGGATCGGGCTTGCTCATTGCATTGGCTGCCACAGGGTTGTCTCAGGAATGAATGAACAGACCATGTGAAAGGCCTTGTTGCGCCGAGGGAGTGACGTCGACCGCTATACGGTGTCGCGGATTGTCGCTCCAATCTGACCGCAACCAGGATTCGCAACCAGTGCCATTGGCAAGCCAAGGCATGCTGCCATTGGTTCAGTGTGGCCGCTGATCCGATCCGAGTTTGATTCGCGCTGGCTGATCCTCGTCACGTACGACGCTGAACTCGCCGTCGATGATGTCGCTTGCAGCGGGTGCCGCCCTGCGCGGCGAGGCAGGCCTGCGTTTCGAGCGCAGCAGATGGATCAGATACCAGATCGCTCCGCCAACCATCAGCGCGAGAAAGGCAATAAAACCGATCGCAAGCACGCCGAGCACGGCAAGCAGGCCGATGACGCCACCGATCAAGCGCACCAGCGGATTGCGTGGACGCAGGCTGGACTGGAAAACGAACATCGATCTCTCCTCGGCTTGAGCCCGGAGCGCGTAAGGCTGGGGTCGGCGCATGCGGACAGGTATTCTTGGGGCAGAATCCATCCCCCACAAGTGTCCATGGTTTGCATGAGCAAGTCCCGCGCCCTTTGCCGTATCGACGAGATTCCTGACAACGGGGCCATTTCAGTGCATGTGGAGTCCTCGACCGGGGGTTTCGACATCATCCTCATGCGTCAGGGTGAGGCGGTTTTCGGCTACCACAACGAGTGTCCACATCAGGGCCGTCATCTGGATTACGTGCCGGGCAAGTTCCTGATCAAGGAGGGCTGCATCATGTGCGCCGCCCACGGCGCGCTGTTCAAGGTGGATTCCGGCGAACGGGTCGCCGGGCCATGCAGCACCGGTCTGGTACGCGTGCCGATCCGGCTTGAGGGTGCCGAGGTATTCTCGGCCTGAGCGCGGGGAGGCGATCTACGATGGATTTCGTTGACAGTGTCCATGCGAATGTCTAGTCTCGATCCGGTTCGTGGCCGTCAATCCGGCCAATACCGATGATTTTTCGCCGAGAAGCCCATGCGCAGCAGAAACCCGCAGACCCCGAAGCCGACGGAAGCCGAACTCGGCATTCTCAATGTGCTGTGGGAGCGCGGTCCGATGACCGTACGCGAACTGCATGAGGCGAACCATCGGGATGAAGGCACCGGCTATACGACCTCATTGAAGATGCTGCAGATCATGCATGCCAAGGGCCTGGTCGAGCGCGACGATTCGCAGCGTGCGCATGTGTACCGGGCCGTGATCAGCAAGGAATCCAATCAACAACGCTTCCTCAGCGACATGGTGCAGCGCGTTTTCGACGGGTCGCCATCCCGGCTTGTGCTGCAGGCGTTGGGTGGACAACCCAAGGCGAGCCGGGAGGAGCTGGACGAGATCCGCGCCTTGCTCGACAGCATCGAATCAGGGAAGCAATCATGATCGCGAGCATTGCCGATCTCGCCTGGATGCAGGCGCTGGGCTGGGCCCTGGTTCATTTTCTCTGGCAAGGCGCAATCATCGGCATCGTGTTTGCAGTGGTTCGGCGGTTTGTAGCGCCCGAGCAGAGTTCGCTGCGTTACGCGTTCGGCTTGTTCTCGTTGTCGGCCCTCCTGGTTGCGCCCGTCCTGACCCTCGCCATGTTGTGGCCATCCAGCGGCATGGAAGCGGTGCAGGCGAGCGACTCGATCGCCATCAACGCAAGTCTGGCCGCCCCGATGCTGGCGACGGATGCCGGATCCTTGCTCGAAGGCCTGCTGCCAGTTCTCGTTGTGGCGTGGCTGGCCGGTGTCCTGCTGATGTTCGGGCGTGCCGTGTATCAATGGCGCTCACTCGATCAGATCGCACGCCGTCTGGCCTGGCGTGATCTCGACATCGAGCAGATGTTGCTGGACGTGGCCAAGCGCTTCGGAGCGCTGCCGGGTGTGCGCATCCTGGTATCGGCAAGGATCGAGACGCCGACCCTGATCGGCTGGCTGAAACCGGTGATCCTGCTGCCTGTTGCGGTGGTTGCCGGGTTTCCGCGCCAGCAACTGGAACTGATCCTGGCCCACGAACTCGGCCATCTGCGTCGCTACGACCACCTGGTCAATCTGGCCCAGGCCGCCGTTGAAACCCTGCTTTTCTATCATCCGGTCGTGCACTGGATTTCGCGCGAGGTACGTCATGAACGCGAGATCTGTTGCGACAATCTCGTGCTCCGCCTCACCGACAGCGAGCCACGTGAATACGCACGCACCCTGGCGGCGCTGGAGAGCCTGCGACAGCTGACTCCGCAGCTTGCCGTCGCCGCCAGTGGCGGCATGTTGCTGGATCGCGTTCGCCGTATTGTCGGCTCGGCAAATCCGCGTCGGGGCAATCGTTCGCGGCTTGGAATCTGGCTGGTCGCAGCGGGTTGTGGCCTGACCGTGCTTGTCGCGGTCATGATTTCACGGACTGGCTCGGATCCGGTCGCTGAAGCATTCGAACAGCCGGCATCGCTCGCGGTCAGCTTGCGCGCCAGGCCCGCAATCAGGCTGGAACACCAGAATCTGAACCTTGGGCTCGAATTCGCGGCCGTCCAGGCGCCGGTCGAACCGGCCTCCCTGGCACCGGTTGATGCCAGCAAGACAATCGAACCAGCCGTGCAGGATGAGCTGGTGCGCGCTGCCCAGGTCGATGCGAAATCATTCGAGCCACCTGCGGTGATCGCAGCGCGAGCGAGGGAACCCCTCGCGATGGCGGTCATTGATGCGGCAGATCTTGCAATCGAGCAGGCTCCGATCGAGATGATCGCCGGCACGAACCGGAGCACCACAGCGAATGCGCCGAAACTCGTTCACATGGTTGAGCCCGACTACCCGAACAGCGGATTTGGCCGCCCACATGCGAAGGTCGCCTTTGAATTCTCGATTGACCGCGGCGGGCGCGTGCGCAATATCCGCACGGTCAGCGGGGATATGCAGAGCCCGTTTGCGGTCGCCGCGCGCAATGCCTTGCGCCAATGGAAGTTCGATCCGCAGTCCGTTGCCTCGCGCGCTGACGAGGAATTCCGTCAGGATTTCGAGTTTGTCGGCGATTCGAGTACCCCAGGCAATGCCGAGGATGGCTCCTGCGCGACCCCCATGGGCTCGCATGTGTGTCGCCCGGGACATCCGCTCGGACAGGCCCGCAAGAGCGACGAGAAAATGGTGGCAATCGGGCAGATTGATCGCCCGGAGGTCATCGCTGTTGCGGCGACGGACTACTGCGAGCCGTTGCTTG
Organism: uncultured Dokdonella sp.; assembly: GCA_964390215.1. Classification (GTDB taxonomy): domain Bacteria; phylum Pseudomonadota; class Gammaproteobacteria; order Xanthomonadales; family Rhodanobacteraceae; genus Dokdonella. The sequence continues at coordinate 10,288 of CAYMHF010000024.1, forward strand.
GATCGCATGTCTGTCGCACGGACGATGGGACTGGCCTGATGAGAAAATCCGCTCGGCTGGTACCAGAATCGAGAGTGGCCGACTACCTTGCCAGTGGCGCGAACTGAACGGCGCGCGCCGTTGTTTGTGCTCAACCCTGGTCGAAGACCAGATTGACCGAGATCAGTGTGGTCACCAGGATCAGCACGGTCAGCGGCAGGCCGACGCGCAGGAAATCCCGCGTTTTGTAGCCGCCCGGGCCGGCGACGACGAGCAGGACCGGATTCGCGCTCGGCAGCAGAAAGGTGTTCGAGGTCGAGATTGCGACGATCAACGCATATGCGGCCGGATTGCCGCCCGAGGCAAGCGCGATATTGATCGCCATCGGCACCATCATCACCGCCGCGCCAACATTCGAGATGACCTGGGAGAAACCGAGCGCGAGAACCGCGATAAAGGCCTGGATCACCCATTGCGGCAGGTCGTCGAGGTAGACCATGGCCTCCTGGGCGATCCATGCCGCCGTACCGGTCGAATCCATTGCCCCGCCAAGCGGAATCAGGCAGGCAAGAATAAAGATCGTCTTCCAGTTGATCGCGTGGTAGGCCTCATCCATGCTGAGCACGCCGGCCAGCAGCATGCCGACCGCACCAACCATCATCGCCACGGCGAGGGTGAGGTTGGTGAACAGGCCCAGGCCCATGGCCAGGCCGAAGAAGATCGCCGCATGCCAGATCTTGCTCGGTCGCTGCTCTTCCTGCGGAAAATCGGTGACGACGACGAAATCGCGCGATTCGGCGGCCAGGGTCAGGTCGCGCCAGAGCCCGTGCATGATCAGGGTGTCGCCGGGACGCAATGAGACTTCACGCACATCCTCGCGGAAAACCTGCTCGCCGCGGGTCACCGCCAGCACGCTGATGCCAAAACGCTTGCGCAGGCGCAGGTCGCCAACCAATTGCTTGATCCAGCGCGAATTCGGCGCGACCACCGCCTCGGCGATACCGGCGCGGGTGGGATTGAACATGTCGCCGAAGTTGCGCAGGCGTGATTGCATCCTGCACAACTGGTTGTTGGCGAATGTGCTGATGTCCTCGCGTTTGCCAAGCACGCCGAGCACGCTGCCGACCCAGATCATCAGGTCGGCGGGTGGCGCCAGACGCGCTTCGTTGCCGGTTTTCAGGGCAAGGATCAAAGGTGCGCCATGCAGGCGCTCGGCCTCGACAATGCTCATGCCGACCAACGGACTTTCTGCCGTCACAGTCAATTCAATGACCTCGCCATCGATACCGTACATTTCGGCGAAGTAGGTCTCGGTACGACCCGGCGTGACTTTCTGTTTTTCCTCTTCGCTGGGCCACAGGCGCGGGGTCAGGAAGGCGAAATAGGCGAGCCCGACCAGCAGCAGCGGAATGCCGATCGGCGCAATCGCGAACAACGAGAACGGTTCGATGCTCTGCGCCCCGGGAGGAAGATTGCGGTTGGTGCTGGCCACCAGATCGTTGAGCAGGATCAACGGTGAATTGGAGATCATCGTGATATTGGTGCCGGCCAGGATGCAGCAGGCCATCGGCAGCAGCAGGCGTTTCAATGGAATGCCGGTTCGCGAACTGAGGCGGCTGACCACGGGCATGAACAGCGTTGCCAATGCCTGGCTCTGCATGATCGCCGACATGCTGCCGACCATCGCATTGACCAGATGCGAGACGCGCGTCTCGACACCACCGGCAAGCCTGAGGATGAAATTTGCCGCCTTGCCGAGCACGCCGGTACGATCGAGTCCGGCGCCCATGATCATCACGGCGATCAGCGACATCACCGCATTGCCGGCGAAACCGTCGAACAGCTGCTCGACCGGCATCAGCCGGGTCACGCCGATGACCACGATCACGAGCAGGGCAACCAGGTCTCCGCGCACCCATTCGAGCACGAGCATGACCACGGTGAACACCAGCAAGCCCAGCACGAGGGCCATGTCGGTGGTCAGGGTCAGGCTCATGTCCATTGTGCAGTTCTATCGATCCGTGTCGCAGGAAGGTGGCCGACGGGAAGAGTCTTCAGGCGCGCTCATGAACCAGATCCCATACTCCATGACCCAGACGCAGACCGCGTTTTTCGAAATGGGTATTGATGCGCCAGGCTGGCGCAGCCGAGTATGCCCCGAGTCCCTCCCGGTTGCGCCATTTGCTGGAGGAATCGACGACTTCAAGCATGTGCTCGGCGTACTCGGCCCAATCGGTGGCGAGATGCAGCAGGCCGCCCTGGCGAACGCGCGTGGCAAGAAGTTCGACAAAGTCCGGCTGGATCAGGCGCCGCTTGTGATGACGCTTCTTCGGCCATGGATCCGGAAAATAGATGCGCACTTCATCAAGCGACTGCGGCGCCAGCTGGCGCTCGATCACCTCGACGGCATCGTGGTTGCTGACCCGGATATTGTCGACATTCGCCTCGGCCAGGGCATTCATCAGGCGGCCAACGCCAGGCCGGTGGACTTCGATGCCGATGAAATTGCGCTCTGGCTCGTTGACCGTCGCGTGCAGCAGTTGCTCACCGTTGCCGAAGCCGATTTCGAGAACCACCGCTGCGCGTCTGCCAAACAGGGAATCCAGATCCAGAGGCTGATCGGAGTAGTCGAGACCGTAGCGCGACCAATGCGCATCGAATGCCTGTGCCTGGGCCGGCGTGATGCGGCCCTGGCGCAACACGAAACTGCGTACGCGACGCGGCTCGATGGATTTCTCAGGCTTGCGCTCGGCGTGGCGGGGATCGGTCATCGTCTCAGCCGATCGTGCCGTCGATCGGGCTCGACGCCGAGGCGTAGCGCTTGCGAGGTATTCTTCCGGCGCGGAATGCAGCCCGACCGGCCTGGATGGCCAGTTTCATCGCATGCGCCATCAACACCGGATCACGGGCTCCGGCAATGGCTGTGTTCATGAGCACGCCGTCGCAGCCAAGCTCCATCGCGATCGCTGCATCCGACGCGGTGCCGACACCGGCGTCGACCAGAACCGGTACCTTTGCGTTTTCGACGATCTCGAGCAGGTTGTAACGGTTCTGGATGCCGAGCCCCGAGCCGATCGGCGCGGCCAGCGGCATGATCGCGACACAGCCGATCTGCTCGAGCCGGCGTGCCAGCAACGGGTCATCGCTGGTGTAGACCATCACCTCGAAGCCGTCGGCAACGAGGCGCTCGGCAGCCGCGAGCGTCTGCACCACATCGGGGAACAGGGTTCTCTGGTCGCCGAGAACCTCGAGCTTGACCAGCTTGTGGCCATCGAGCAGTTCTCGCGCAAGCTGCAATGTGCGCACGGCGTCATCGGCCGTGTAGCAACCCGCCGTGTTCGGCAGGATCGTGTAGCGGTCGGGCGGCAACACATCGAGAAGACTGGGCTGTGAGGGATCCTGGCCGATGTTGGTGCGGCGGATCGCGACGGTGACGATCTCGGCTCCGGCGGCTTCGGTTGCCTTGCGCGTCTCATCATGATCCTTGAACTTTCCGGTGCCGGTGAGCAGGCGTGAGCGGTAGCTGCGGCCAGCGATGATCAGGGTGTCGTTTTCGGTCTGGGTCATTGGATTCTTCGGCAGTCCTTTCGATTGACAGCTGCGATGTGGTGGTAATGAGAGCGCGTCCCGAGGTTGATCGATCACCGCTTCATCCGCCACCGATGGCATGCACGATCTCGATGCGATCACCGGCCTGGATCGCATGTTCGGAATGCATGCTGCGTGGAATGATCTGTCGATTGATTTCCACCGCCACGCGTTTGCCGCCGAAGCCGTTGGCTTGCAGGAGCATTTCCAGCGTCAACGCTTCGGGGACATCGTGGCAGTCGCCATTGAGGGTGATTTTCATGACTGCATTCTAGTGCATTGCCGTGCACGCTGAAGCCTGGGCATTGCTGTCAGATGACCCGGTGAGCCGATTCGCGCCGGGCGGATGCGACAACGCCGCAGGTGACTGCGGCGTTGTCTGTGGCACGCTCAGCTTGCGAGTCGATTCGTCGGTATCAATTCCAATCGCGACGCTTGCGTTGATTGTTGTCGTCGTCGTTGGATTCCTCGGCTTTCCTGGCCTTGCGCTGCTGTCTTTCAGGCGCTGGCTGATCCTGCACCGGCGGGCGTGGTTGCACCGCTGGTCGTTGCGTGGGTTGCGGGGCGTTGCGTGGTTGCACTTCGCGACGCTCCTGCGGCGCGGTGTAGCGCGGCTCAGGCTGCGGCGCCACGCGGCGCTCCGGCAAGTCATCGCGTGGCAGCACTTCGCGACGCTCCTGCGGCGCGGTGTAACGTGGTTCAGGTTGCGGCGCCACGCGGCGCTCCGGCATCGGTTCCGGTTCGCGGCGTACGGGTTCCTCGCGTTGTACCGGCTGGCGTTGCTGGATCGTGCGACGCGCAGGCAAGTCGATGCCCTGGTCGCTCCCGTTATCGTTGCGATTACGCTGCACTGTTTCGGGATTTGCGCGGATCGTGGCCGGTTTGCGCTGCTCGGGTGCGCTGATCGTTTGCACCGGGACGTCGCGGTTGACCGACGCGCGTGGTGTCATCGTGCGGCTTGCGGGTTGATCCGCATCCTCGAGTGGACGCGATCGCGTTGGCGGAGCGTTGCGCTCGATCCTGTCCGTGCGCGGTGCGCGCACCGTGTCCGATGGCCTGGAATCACGGGTGCGCTCAACGCGCGCGTCCGCCGGTGTGTCCGCTGATCGCGTGTTGTCGATCCGAGACGGCGTTCCAGTTGCCTGCTGCCGCTGCACGCGCCCATTGCCATCGACTCCCGCACGCGACGGAATCGCCGTTGCTGGCGGGCGCTCACCGCCGACCACCTGCACGCGGCGCTGCTGGCGCTCGTCCGCATGGGGTTTGCTGGTCGACAGTTCGCGCATCTGGTCAAGCGCCAGTGGCTGGTTGTTGTTGCGCGAGATCGCCTGGATGCGCTCCTGCGCGTCGAGGCGGCGGGCCGGCGGAGCCGTTCGTGCGATGACTTCGCGATCGAACGTGGCCACCTGGTTGCTGCGCCTGCTGCCAGGCGTCGCATTGCCACCGGCGAAGCTTCGTGCCGTTGGAGCAACTTCGATGCGGCTGACCACGCGACCCTGGCTCAACTGGGCCTGGGCAACCTGGACACGTGCGCTGTTGACCGAGCGCGCGTTGATAAACGCATCCCGCGAAACAGCAGTGTAGGCACGATGATCGTTCCGATAGGCATAGTTGAAATTCTCCACCGGCCGACCACGTGAATAGTCGTTGTAGACGTTGGTGATATAGGTGTTGTTGATGATCGTCGTGTTGCGCACATTGATATCGTTGAAATAACTGCGTGAGCCGCGATACCAGGGTACATAGACATCACGCGGGCCGAGTGGGAACCAGCCGATCGGGCCGCCACTGGAAATGCTCACGCTGAAGCCACCGCCACCGACAAAGGCGACCAGCGCCGGCGCATAGATCGGCCGCACATGGCGTGGTCCCGGCACCCAGCCCCAGCGGCTGCCGACATAGGCCCAGCGTCCATAGTGCGAGGGTGCAAAGCCCCACGCCGTATTGTCCACCCAGGTCCAGCCCCACGGATCGATCCAAGACCAATGTCCATCCCGATAGGGGGCCCAGCCGGCCTGGACGCGCGACGGGTACCAGATCGCGCCATAGGTTGCTACCGTGCTCCAGCTTCCATAATCATCGAGATCGGCATAGCCGATAACCTCGTCCGACACGTAGCGACGCGAGGGCGAGCGCTCATAGCGGTCGGCACGCTCGTAGCACCAGCGATCGAAATCGTCCTGGCGCGGCAGATCGAACACTTCGTAGTCTTTCAGCTGCGAATCGTAGAAACGATAAGACTCGCCCTGGCGCACGCGGAAACTGGCATTGTCACGGCCATAGACGTCGCCATTGCCATCGACCACCGAGACCATGGTCGAATCGCCGTTTGGCGAAATATCGACGCGGTACTGGCCCGGGGTCTGGACGACCAGGGCCAGGGTCGGTGTATCGATCTCGTAGCTCTGTCCGTCGAAAACGCGGCGGACGATCAGGTTCAAGGTACCCGAAGTCAGCTCGACCTGGGCACTGTCATCGTCGAGATTGAGCAGGCGGAAGGCGGTGCGCTCATCGAGCCTGATCGTGGCCGCGCCGACCTCCATTTCCACCCGTGAGGCACGATCGGAATACACGCTGTCGCCGGTGATCAGCGGACGATTGATGCGCGCTTCGGACCATTCATCCATTCCCGCTGGCTGCATGCTGACATCGCCGCCGACATAGCTCAGGCGGGCGACTCGGCCCGGCGGATCGGCCAGGGCCGATCCGCTTGCTGCGAACATCAGCAGCAACGGAACCAGCCATGAGCCAAGGCGGGACAGTTGACGATTGACCATGGTGCTCTCCTCGGAAGGTGAATGCGGCTCAGCGAATCCTGCACGAAGCATGCAGACACAAGACACGCATGCTTATCTGACCGCATCAAGGCTGAACGTGAACCATCCATTGCGCGTGCTGACAAACTTTCATGATTTGCCGGCGGGATCGGGGCGACTGACTGCCCAACCCCCGCTTGCCGCACGCCCGGATTGACGGATAATCTGTCGACCGTGCGGGTGTAGCTCAATGGTAGAGCTGTTGCTTCCCAAGCAACTGACGAGGGTTCGATTCCCTTCACCCGCTCCATTCCGATCCGGCATCCGCCCAGCGGATCAGATCGCAGCCTGCAATGACGCTTCGATCGAGCCAGCATCCGCCATGAAGATCGCAATTCTTTCCCGCAACTCCTCGTTGTACTCGACGAGCCGGCTGGTCGAGGCCGGGCGCAGCCGCGGACATCGCGTTCGCGTGCTGGATCCGCTGCGTTGCTACATGCGTATCGCGCAAACCGGCTTTGACATGCACTACAAAGGGCGCGCCCTGAGTGGATTCGATGCCGTGATTCCGCGTATCGGATCATCGATCACGTTCTACGGGACAGCGGTTTTGCGCCAGTTCGAGATGATGGGCGTGCGCACGCCAAACAGTTCGGATGCTGTGCTGCGCGCACGTGACAAGTTGCGCTCGCTGCAAATGCTGGCTCGCGAAGGCATTGATTTGCCGAGAACCGTGTTTGGCGATTATCCCGACGACACCAGCGATCTCTTGCAGATGCTTGGCGATCCCCCGCATGTGATCAAGCTCAACGAGGGCGCGCAAGGGCAGGGCGTGCTGCTGGCCGAGAAGCGTGCTTCTTCGCAAGGCATGATCGAAGCATTCCGGGGGCTGTATGCCAATTTCGTCGTGCAGGAGTTCATCGCCGAGGCGGGTGGCGGAGACTTGCGTTGCTTCGTCATCGGCAACCGTGTCGCTGCAGCCATGCACCGGCAGGCCCCCGAGGGTGATTTCCGCGCCAACCTGCATCGGGGCGGCGTTGCCAGCGCCGTCGAACTGACTGCGCATGAGACCGAGGTCGCGCTGCGTGCGGCGACGACGATGGGGCTGGGTATTGCCGGTGTCGACCTGCTGCGTTCGCGGCGTGGTCCGCTCGTACTCGAGGTGAATGCTTCGCCGGGCCTGGAAGGAATCGAAAAGGCTTCCGGCAAGGACATAGCCGGCGAAATCATCAGCTATCTGGAGACTCCGGCCATCGCCGGCAAGGCGATGATCAAAACCGGGAAAAGACGCACATCGTCCTGAGCACGGCGGGCCGTGCTTTGCTGCGCCACTTGATCAGCGTTGCCTTAACGGAAGCAACAGAGCTGCTTAACCTTGATTTAAGCCTTTGATCCCTATAGTTCCGCCCACTGTAGGTTCTGCTCGACACTCCTAAGTTTTGGCAAGGTGACCGGCAGATTACGGTAATCGGGGCAGTAGCTTTTGGCCCAAGCGAGGTGTGTTCCCCCAAAGGCACCTCCTTGGGCCATTTTATTGCGCTGCAACCCGCCCCTTCCCACCCTTCGCCGAATTCCCGTTCAGTGCATTTCTGAACCGAATTCCGCGTTAAGCTACGGCCCCATGCGCATACTCGTCATAGAAGACAACAGCGATATCGCTGCCAATATCGGCGATTTTCTCGCCGACCGTGGTCATGTCGTCGATTTCGCCGGAGACGGCGTAACCGGCTTGCATCTGGCCGTGGTCAACGAGTTCGACGCCATCATTCTCGATCTCGGATTGCCCGGCATGGACGGGCTCGAGGTCTGCCGCAAGTTGCGTCAGGATGCGCGCCGGCAGACACCGGTACTGATGCTGACCGCGCGCGACGCACTCGAACAGAAGCTTTCCGGTTTCGATTCCGGTGCCGATGACTACATGGTCAAGCCATTCGCCCTGCAGGAATTGGCGGTGCGCGTCGAAGTACTCGGTCGTCGCGGCAAGGGCATCAAGAGTCGCCTGCTGCAACTCGCCGATCTGACCTACAACCTTGATACCCTCGTCGTCATCCGCGCCGGCAAATCGATCCAGCTCAATCCGATCGGCCTTAAGCTGCTGCAGGCGCTGATGGATTCGGCACCCTCCGTTGTCACGCGTCAGGAACTCGAGACCCGGGTCTGGGGCGAGGAGTTGCCCGACAGCGATTCGCTGCGCGTGCACATCCACGGCCTGCGTGCCGCAATCGACAAGCCCTTTGACAAGCCGCTGATCCAGACGCGTCACGGCATCGGCTATCGCATGGTCGATCCGGATGCAGTACCGGCGTAGGCTTCGCAGCCGGATCATCATTTCGTTTGCGTTGTTCGGACTTGGTCTCACGGCCTTGTTCGCGGTCGCCACGATCTATGTGCGAGCGCGTCTTGAAGATCAGTTCATCAACAGCACGCTCGCTCGCGAAGTGCAGAGCTTCGCCGACTTCAAGCGCGAGAATCCTTCCCCGGATGCGCCGTGGCAGCTCTCGCTGTATCAGGCGCGAATTTTCAGTGCGCGGCGTTTTGCCAACGTGCCGCTGGCCTGGCAGAAGTTCGATACCGGCGTCTACGACCTGGCCGACTACGACGACAAGGGGCATCTGCGGCCCTACAAACTCGCCGTATCCAAGGCGGATGACCTGTGGGCATTCCTGCAGCAGGATGTGACCGCGCAAAAGCTCAGTGAGCGCCAGTTGCTGGTTGCCCTGATCGCCACCGTGATCCTGTTCGCGGTGTTTTCGCTGTTCATGGGCTTGTGGCTTTCCGCGCGCGTGATGAGCCCGGTTACCGAACTGGCCGGACGCCTGCGCGAGCTGCGCAAGTCGGGAAAGTACGCGCCGATGGCACCGCGCTTCGCCAATGATGAAGTCGGCGAGCTCGCGCTTGCGCTCGATGACTATGCCGCGCGTCTGACCCACCTGGTCGAGCGCGACCGCGAATTCAATGCAGACGTGAGCCACGAGCTACGTACACCGCTGGCGGTGATCGCATCGACCGCCGAACTGATGCTGGGCCAGCAGGATCTTTCCGAAAAGACGCAGGAGCGTTTGCGCCGGATCGAGCGGGCGGTGCGTCAGTCGACGGAATTGACCGATGCCTTGCTGCTGCTTTCGCGCAGCGAGCGTCAGCCACCCACCGACGGTGAAACCACCGATGTGTCCAAGGTCGCCGAGCAGGTCATCGACATCAGTCGCCCGCACCTGGGCAACAAGCCGGTCGAGGTGCGCCTTGAACTCGAGCAGCCGTTGCTGACCGCCGCACCCTCTTCGGTGGTCGCGGTGGCCTTGACCAACCTGATCAGTAACGCCTTCAAGTACACCCAGCAAGGCGAAGTCGCCGTGATTGTCGGCCATGGTCGGGTCGCGGTCGAAGACACCGGCCCTGGTTTTGCCGCGGAGGATGCCGAGCGCCTGTTCGAGCGCGGCGAGCGCGGTACGACCCTGGTCAAGGGTGCTGGACTTGGTCTCGCGATCGTGCGGCGGCTTTGTGAGCTGTACGGCTGGGAAGTGACCCTCGCGCCGCGTCCGCAAGGTGGCGCCGTGGCCACCTTGCAATTTGATTGCCGACCCTGATCAGGCGACCGGATCGAGCCAGTTCCAGCGATCCTCGGTCTTGCCGCTGAACAGGCCGAAAAACAGATCCTGCATCTTGCGCGTGAGCGGGCCGGCCTTGCCTGCGCCGACCTGCTTGGCATCGACCGAGCGGATCGGCGTGACTTCAGCGGCGGTGCCGCACATGAAGATCTCGTCGGCGAGGTAGAGGTATTCGCGCGGCATGTCACGCTCGACTACTTCAATATCATTCGCGCGCGCCAGCGTCATCAGGGAGTGCCGGGTGATGCCGTTGAGGATTGCCGCGCTGGCCGGAGTGGTGTGCAACTGGCCGTCGAAGACCAGGAAGAGGTTTTCGCCGGCGCCTTCGCTGAGCAGGCCGGTCGAGGCCAGGGCGATGCCTTCGCCGAAACCGAGCCGGCGTGCTTCGCGCGCGATCAACTGGCCCGAAAGGTAGTTGCCACCGGCCTTGGCGCCGGTCGGAATCGTGTTCGGTGCCATCCGGTTCCAGCTCGACACGCAGGCATCAATGCCTGCCTCAAGCACACCCGGGCCGAGGTAGGGGCCCATTTCCCAGGTTGCCACGGCGACATCGGTCGGCGTTTCGGCCGAGAGTCCAAAGCCGCCGAGTCCGCGGAAGGCGATCGGGCGCAGATAGGCCTTGGTCAGGCCATTCTTGAGGATGACTTCGCGGCAGGCCGCCGCGAGTTCGTCAATCGTGTAGGGAATCGCGATGTCGTAAATCTTTGCCGACAGGTACAGGCGCTTGAGATGATCGCCGAGGCGGAAGATTGCCGGTCCCTTGGGAGTCTCGTAACTGCGGATGCCTTCGAACACCGATGAGCCGTAATGCAGCGCATGCGCCATGACGTGCACGGTGGCCTCGGCCCAGGGCTTGATCTTGCCGTTCTGCCAGATGAATTCGGGATAAGTCGCAGCCATGGGTCGGAATCCTCGGTGGTTAGCCTTGCATGATAACCGAGCGTCGTCGCTCGGGCGTTCACCACGGCATCAGCAGCCACCAGCAACCAGATTGCTCGTGCAATTGGTAATGGCGAATCGACTCGAAAGGCAGATTGCGTTCCTGCTGGCCGACGCTGCGAATGACAAGTTCAAGGAGCTCTTCGTCATCGCGGTGCGCATTTTGGTGCCCGTATCGATCGCCAATGGCATGCTGGGGCGACGATCCAAGGTCGATTGAAAGCAGCGGTTCGCGGATCAGTGCGGCAAGTTCGCGCAACGGCGCAAGCGCCGAACCCTGGCCAAATCCATCCCAGAGGAACAGGCCCGAGAAACCGATCGCGTTCGCCGAGGCGAATTCGGCGGCGACGCGTTCACGCAGATCTTGGGGCGAGACTGCACAGGTTCGGGTGATCGGGGGCGTGGTGGAATCCGTGGCCTTCGCATTCGCGTCGCCGGATTGCGCGGGCGAAGTTGCCGGAGATTCCTCAGCAGGCGCGGCTGTGAGCGCGCCGCATTTGCGGTCGCTGAAAGTCGGTTCGCCGTTCTCGCCAATGCAGCGATGGACACGTCCGCTCTGGGCATGTCCGATGCCGCACAGAACCAGCAGGATGAGCAGCAGCCACGACGGTTTCGCATGCAAGCATCGTCGCGCCAACAAATGCTTGCCTTGGCCGATTTGTTCTGCTCTAGTGATGTGCATGTACTCCGTGATCAACACCCCGATCCTGTTCGCCGCTACCGTTATTGGCAACGGCGGGAATAATAATGCGCGCTCGACATTCGGGGCTGGCGTGCACTGAGGGTTACACACCATACACACGCAGAAGGCCCGCCACTGAGCGGGCCTTCTTTGTTTTTGCCATGGACGGCATGCCTGCCTGCCATGCAGGCGTCAGACTTTCGACCTTTCAGGAATCACCATCATGTGCTCGATATTCGGAATGTTTGGTCTGCAGGCCGGCGATGATCTGGTCAGCTTGCGCCGTCTTGCCTTGGAGTTGTCCCAGCGTCAGCGCCATCGCGGGCCGGACTGGAGCGGGGTGCATGTCGACGACGGCGCGATCCTCGTCCACGAACGCCTCGCGATTGTCGATCCGGCCGGCGGGGCGCAGCCGATCCGCTCGGCCGATGGTGAGCTCGTGCTCGCGGTCAACGGCGAGATCTACAACCATCGCGAGCTCGAAAGCGCCCTGAGCCAGCCCTACGATTTCCAGACCGGTTCGGACTGCGAGGTCATCAATGCGCTGTATCGCGAGCATGGTGCCGACGGCGTGCGCAAGCTCAACGGCATCTTTGCCTTTGCGCTCTGGGATCATGCGGCCGGACGCTTCCTGATTGCGCGCGATCCGATCGGCGTCTGCCCGTTGTTCTGGGGCCATGATCGTGAGGGGCGTATTTGTGTCGCGTCGGAGATGAAGGCCCTGGTCGGCATCTGTGCCGATGTCGCGGCGTTTCCGCCGGCTCACTATTTCGACAGCAGCACGGGTGAACTGACCCGTTATCACGAGAAGCCGTGGCGCGAGTACGCCGAGACCGAGGGCGTCGAAATTGCGCCTGAAACCCTGCGTGCGGCATTTGAAGCGGCCGTGCACCGTCAGATGATGACCGACGTTCCGTATGGCGTGCTGCTCTCCGGCGGACTCGATTCCTCGCTGGTCGCGGCCTGTGCGGCGCGTTTTGCGCGGCGGCGGGTCGAGGAGGACGATTCCTCCGAAGCCTGGTGGCCGCGCTTGCATTCGTTCGCGATCGGACTCGAGGGTTCGCCCGATCTGGCCGCCGCCGAGATCGCGGCCGAATCGCTTGGTACCGTGCATCACGGTTTTCGCTACACCTTCGAGGAAGGCCTCGATGCCTTGCCCGAAGTGATTCGGCATGTCGAGACCTATGACGTGACGACGATCCGTGCATCGACGCCGATGTACCTGCTCGCCCGCCGGATCAAGGCCATGGGCGTGAAGATGGTGCTTTCCGGTGAAGGCTCGGACGAGATCTTCGGAGGCTATCTGTATTTCCACAAGGCGCCCGATGCACGCGAGTTCCATGCCGAAACCGTGCGCAAGATCGACGCCTTGCACCTCTACGATTGCGCCCGTGCAAACAAGTCAATGATGGCCTGGGGCGTCGAGGCGCGCGTACCGTTCCTTGATCTCGAATTCCTCGATGTCGCCATGAGCATGGACGCGAAATTCAAGATGGCCGGCAACGGACGCATCGAGAAGGCGGTCCTGCGCGAGGCCTTCGCCGGCGCGCTGCCCGATTCGATCCTGTGGCGGCAGAAGGAACAGTTCAGTGATGGCGTGGGCTATGGCTGGATCGATGGCCTCAAGGCGCATGCCGAATTGCAGGTCAGCGATCGCGAGTTCGCCGCGGCGGCCAAGCGTTTTCCGGTCAATCCGCCAGCAACCAAGGAGGGCTATTTCTATCGCCGCATCTTCGAGCAGTATTTCCCCGGTGATGCCTGTGCGCAGAGTATTCCCGGTGGCAAGTCGATTGCCTGCTCGTCGGCGGCCGCGATTGCCTGGGATCCGGCGTTCGCCAAGGCCGCCGATCCTTCCGGTCGCGCCGTGGCTGGCGTGCATCTGGCCGCAACCGCCTGAGTTTTGCGCCGCATCGGACTATCATCGAGGCAAATCCGGACGGAGAAGACCATGCGCGCTCTTGTTGTTTCTGTCGTGTTGCTGCTGGCTGCGGTCCCGGTCGAGGCGGCCATGGTGGTCAAGCCGATCCGCTATACGGTCGACAAGACCATGTTCGCCGGCCACATCGTCTATGACGACGCGAGCAAGGCCTTGCGACCCGGTCTGGTCATGGTGCCGAACTGGATGGGCGAGACCGAATCGGCCGTCGACAAGGCGAAGGCGATTGCCTCGACCGATTACGTGATCCTGGTCGCCGACATGTATGGCGAAGGCGTGCGGCCGAAAAACGCCGAAGAGGCCAGCGCACAAGTCGGCAAGCTGTATGCCGATCGCGCGGTGTTGCGCGCGCGCATCAACGAGGCGGTCGCGACCCTGCGGGCGCAAGTCGGCAAGGTGCCGATGCAGGCCGGCAAGATCGGCGCGATCGGTTTTTGTTTCGGCGGTTCGACCGTGCTTGAACTGGCCCGCAGCGGTGCGGACATCGCCGGCGTGGTCAGCTTGCACGGTGGCCTTTCGACCTCGATGCCGGCGGCGGCAAATGCGGTCAAGGCACCGATCCTTGTCCTCAATGGCGCCGATGATCGCGGCACCACGCTGGAGGACATCGGCAAGTTCAACGAGGAAATGAACAAGGCCGGTGCCGACTGGCAGTTCGTCAATTTCAGCGGAGCAGTGCATTGCTTTGCCGAGGCCGACGCCAACCGGCCGCCGGGCTGCGTCTACAACGAGCGTGCGGCGAAACGCGCCTACCGCATGATGGCCAACTTCTTCAGCGAGCGTTTCGCGGCGACTCCAGCCGGAAGATAGCAAGGCAGCACGCGCCGCACTCATTCGCAGGAATCGCGACCGGCGGCGATTCGCGTGAGCAGCACGGGGGCGCATGTGCTCATTTTCGCTTCCTCATTCCCATCCATAAAATCAATCACTTGCGGCATGTCGGCTGAGCCGGCGAGCTTCCCTGCGCGTGGCCACATACAATAGCCGGCCCGAATCCTGGCATTGAGGTCATCCGGTGACATCACGACGCGGCATCATCCTCGCCGGCGGCTCCGGCACGCGCCTGTATCCGCTGACCCAGTCGGTCAGCAAGCAGCTGCTGCCGGTGTACGACAAGCCGATGATCTATTACCCGCTCAGCACCCTGATGCTGGCCGGAATCCGTGATGTGCTGATCATCAACACGCCGCATGAGCAGGCCCTGTTCCAGCGCCTGCTCGGCGATGGTTCGCAATGGGGATTGTCGATCCGCTATGCCGTGCAGGAATCGCCGGACGGACTTGCCCAGGCCTATCTGATCGGCCGCGAGTTTGTCGGCAATGATCCGAGTTGCCTGATCCTCGGCGACAACATCTTCTACGGCGATGGCCTGACCCGCCTGTTGCGCGCCGCCGATTCGCGTTCGACCGGTGCGACTGTGTTCGGCTACTGGGTGCGCGATCCGCAGCGCTACGGCGTCGCCGAATTCGATGCAACGGGACGCGTCATCGGCCTCGAGGAAAAGCCCACCCAGCCAAAATCGAGCTGGGCCGTCACCGGTCTCTATTTTTACGATGGTCGCGCCGCCGATTTTGCGCGCGACCTGAAACCGTCACCGCGTGGCGAGCTTGAAATCACCGACCTCAATCGCTGCTATCTGACCGATGATTCGCTGATGCTCGAACGCATGGGGCGTGGCTTTGCCTGGCTTGATACCGGCACGCACGAATCCCTGGTCGAGGCATCGAGCTACGTGCAGACCATCGAGAACCGCCAGGGCCTGAAAATCTGCTGCCCTGAGGAAATCGCCTTCCTGAATGGCTGGATCGATGCCGAACAGATCCTCAAACTGGCCGCGCCATTGGCCAAAAACGCCTATGGCCAGTACCTGCAGGAACTCGTTCGCGAAAGGCGTCCGGCATGAAGCTGGTCAAGACCTCGCTCGATGGGTGTCTCGTCATCGAGCCGAAAGTGCATGGCGACGCGCGTGGATTTTTCTACGAGAGCTTCAACGCCCGGCGCTTTGCCGAGGCTGGCCTGGATCTCGCCTTCGTGCAGACCAATGTCTCGCGCTCGGAACAGGGCGTGTTGCGTGGCCTGCACTACCAGTGGCCGCATCCGCAGGGCAAGCTGGTCAGCGTGCTCGAAGGCGAGGTCTACGATGTCGCCGTCGATATCCGGGTCGGCTCGCCGACGTTCGGTCAATGGGCGGCGGCCATCCTGAGCGCTGAAAACAAGCGCCATTTCTGGGTGCCGGAAGGATTCGCCCACGGTTTTGCGGTGTTGAGCGGGCCAGCCACCTTTGTCTATCAATGTACGGCGCACTACGACGGTGCCGCCGACGCGGGCATCCGCTGGAATGACGCGGCACTCGCGATCGATTGGCCGCTGGCGCGACCCTCGCTGTCGGAGAAGGACGAAAAGGCTCCGTTTCTTGCGGATGTGGCAGCAGACAAGCTGCCGGTCTACGCGTGAACATCCTCCTGCTCGGTGCCAATGGCCAGGTCGGCCATGCCTTGCGCGCACCGCTCGCCGAGATTGGGCGGGTGCTGTGTGCCACACGCGCAGGGGTTCTCGCTGACGGTTCGGCCTGCGCCCAGGTAGATCTCGCCGATCCGCAATCGCTGGCGCGCGGGCTCGACGCGAGTGACGCCGGCATCATCGTCAATGCGGCGGCTTATACCGCCGTCGACCGCGCCGAGGACGAACCGGCCCTGGCCGACCGGAACAATCATCTCGCGGTCGCTGAAATCGGCGCCTGGGCAGCTCGCCACGATGCGCTCGTCGTGCATTATTCAACCGATTACGTGTTCGATGGCCAAGGCGATCGCCCGTGGCATGAAGCCGATGTGACCGCGCCGCTGGGTGTCTACGGGCGCAGCAAGCGCGCCGGCGAACTGGCATTGCAGGCCAGTGCTGCGCAGCATCTGATCCTGCGCACGGCCTGGGTGTATGCGGCGCGCGGGCAGAATTTCCTGTGCACGATGTTGCGCCTGGCCGCGGAGCGCGATGAATTGCGCGTGGTCGATGATCAGATCGGCGCGCCGACTCCAGCGCGATGGATCGCGCAGACGACGGCCAATGTCTTGCGGCGCTGGCTGGCGATGGGCGAAAAAGAGCGTGAAATTTCGCTTGGCACTTATCACCTGACCGCATCTCAGCGATGCAGTTGGTTTGAGTTCGCCCAAGCGATCATGCGCGAAGCGCAATCGGCCGGGCTGCTGGACAAGTACCCGCGCATGCTCCCGATCGCAAGCGCCGACTACCCGACACGGGCACGGCGGCCGGCGTTTTCGGTGCTCGACAATGCCAAGCTCGCCCTGGTATTTGGACAACAACCGCGGCCCTGGACCGACGGGCTGCACGAGGTGATCGGCGAACTCGCCGCCACCCAACGCCATGGAGAAACATCATGATCGTTCCGGTGATCCTTTCCGGCGGTGCCGGCACCCGGCTCTGGCCGGTATCGCGCAGTGCCTATCCCAAGCCGTTCATGCGCATGGGCGATGGCCAGTCGCTGCTGTACAAGACGCTTGATCGCGCCCTCAGGCTGGCCAATGGCGGCACGGTGCTGACCGTGACCAGCCGCGATTACTATTTCCTGACCCGCGACGAGTACGCCAGCCATCCAGATGCCGATCTCGATCGCCTGCCATTCCTGCTTGAGCCGGTCGGGCGCAATACCGCCCCCGCAGTAGTGCTCGCCGCCCTGCATGCGCTCGATCAATGCGGTGTCGATGCGACCTTGTTGATCCTGCCGTCCGATCATCTGATCCGCGATGTCGAGGCGTTTGCCGCCGATGTACACCGCGCCGAGAAACTCGCCGCCGCTGGCTGGCTGGTCACCTTCGGCATCCAGCCAAGCGCACCGGAAACCGGCTTTGGCTATATCCTCATGGGCGCCACAGTGGAGGCCTGCGAGGGTCGCGAAGTCGCCGCCTTTGTCGAAAAACCCGATCGGGCCACGGCGGAAAACTATCTGTTGTCCGGCGACTACACCTGGAATTCCGGCATGTTCTGTTTTCGCGCCGATGCGCTGATCGCCACGGCCGAGCAGACCTGTCCCGACGTGCTCGCTGCCGCACGCGCTTGCCACGCCAGCGAAAGCGGTCAGGTCAGCCCGGTCGAGTTCGAGCGCGAGGCTTTCATGGCCCAGCCCGACATCTCGATCGACTACGCGATCATGGAGCGCGCGGCTCGCGTCGCCGTCGTGCCCGCGAAGTTCGACTGGAGCGACATCGGCTCGTGGAAGGCGATCAGCGAGATCGATGCCGAATCCGATGCCGCCGGCAATCGCGTCCAGGGCGACGCCATCGTCGTCGAAAGCAGCAACTGCTACATCCAGTCCGATACGCGCATGGTCGCGGCGGTTGGCGTCGAAAACCTGATCATCATCGACACCGGCGATGCCGTGCTGGTCGCCGATCGCAATCGCTCCCAGCAGGTCAAGGTCGTCGTCGAACGCCTGCGCGAGAGCAATCACCCGGCGGCATCGCTGCACAACACCGTGCATCGTCCGTGGGGCAGTTACACGATTCTGGAAGATCGCGACGACTGCAAGGTCAAGCGCCTCACGGTCAAGCCCGGCCATGTGCTTTCGCTGCAATTGCACAATCGGCGCAGCGAGCATTGGATCGTCGTCGATGGCACGGCCAAGGTGCGTATCGGCGAGCGCGAGTTCCTGCTCAATGCCAATGAGTCGGCCTATATCCCGATGAACACTGTGCACAGGCTGGAGAATCCGACCGACCGCGACATCCATCTGATCGAGGTTCAATGCGGCGACTACTTCGGCGAGGATGACATTGTGCGTCTGGAGGATCGCTACGGCCGTGTTCCGCGCAAGGTGGAAGTTTCAACGGATGGCAAAAACAATGTAGATTAGGCTTTTTACGATCGGGAGAGAGTTGCAATGCACAGGAAATGGATGTTTCTGGCTGGACTGATTCTGGCAAGTGGGTGTGTCCGGGCCGCAGAGCTTGTGCCGCTGGCTGATTTTGCCCGGCACGCGCAGTTCAAGGATGCAAAGGTCTCGCCCGATGGCAAGTACCTGGCGGCGACGGCAGTCGTCGACGGTAATGTCGTGCTGTCGATGATCGATCTTGCCAATAGTTCCGCGCTGACCGTCCGCCCACGCAACGGTGACGACGTCTTCGAATTCTGGTGGGCGTCGAACGAGCGCATTGTCTACTCGGTCGCCGAACACGCCGGTGCGCTCGAACAACCTGTGCCAACCGGCGAGCTGTATGCGACCAATGCCGATGGCAAGGCGCGCGCCATCCTGTTCGGCTATCGTGCCAGTGACAGTGAATCCGGGTCGACCGGAACCCGGATTGAAAAAAAGCAGAACGAGTTCGCATCCGCATGGATGCTCGACCCGCTGCCCGATGATGCCGAACATTCGCTGATCGTCGTGCAGCCCTGGAGCAGGACGCCGGGTGCGGAACTCAAGGCCGAGGTGCGCCGGATCGACCTCGATTCCGGCAAGACCCGCACCGTCGCGACGGCGCCGATGACGGGCGCCCAGTTCGTCACCGACCACAAGGGCATCGTGCGTTTTGCCGTCGGCAACGACGTCGACCAGAAGCAGAAGGTCTATTACCGTGAGAGCGACAGCAAGGATTGGGAGCTGATTTCCTCTGAAACGGGAAGCGGCAATATGTTCTGGCCAGTCATGTTCAACCGCGCCGGTGATGGCGTCTATTTCACCTGCGGTGGCGAACACAATCACGGCGGCGTCTGCCTGTGGAATGTCGCCAAACGTGAATTCAAGACACTCTGGAGCGGGCCCGATGTCGGCGCCAGCGGTTTTGAGCAAACCTTCGACCGGCAGGATCTGTTCGCGATCCGTTCGATGCCAGGCCGCACCGCCGTATCCCTGCTTGACAAGCATGCCCCGGAAGCCAAGATCCTTGTCGAGCTGATGCAACAATTTGCCGGTGAAGACGTCCATTTCGGCAACGCCAGCAGGGATGGCAAGAAGGCCATCGTCATCGTTGACAGCGATCGCGATCCCGGTTCGTTCTACCTGTACGATGCCGCCGACAAGAAGCTCAAGTTCCTGCTTGCCCGTGCCCCCTGGATCAAACCGGATGCACTCGCCGACATGGAGCCGTTTTCAATCAAGGCGCGCGACGGCACGCCATTGCGTGGCTATCTGACCCGACCGTTTGGCAAGGAGGAAACCAAAAACCTGCCGTTGGTTGTTTACGTCCATGGTGGTCCGCACGGCATCTTCGACAAATGGGAATATGAGCCGACGGTGCAGGCGCTGGCGAGCCGGGGCTATGCAGTCTTGCAGGTCAACTTTCGCGGCTCCGGCGGCTCCGGCCTTGCCTTTCAGAAGGCCGGCTATCGCGAGTGGGGTGGCAAGATGCAGGATGACGTCACCGACGCGACGCGCTGGGCGATCGAGCAGGGTGCTGCCGACCCGAAGCGCATCTGCATTTTTGGCGGCAGTTACGGCGGCTACGCCGCGCTGCAGGGAGCCGTGCGTGAGCCGGATCTCTACCAGTGCGCAATCGGCTACGTCGGCGTTTATGATTTGCGCCTGATGAAGTCGCGCGGCGACATCCCGCAATCGTTCAAGGGCGAAGGCTATCTCGACATGGTGCTGGGCAAGGATGATGCCCTGCTAGCCCAGCGCTCACCGGTCAACCAGGTTGATCGGATCAAGGCCGATGTCATGCTCATCGTCGGCGGCCAGGACAAGCGGGTACCGCCGGTGCAGGGCGAAAACATGCGCAATGCCCTGCTCAAACGCGGCAAGAAGGTCGAGTGGCTCTACCAGCGCACCGAAGCGCACGGCTTCTACGACGAGGCCAACATCGAGGACATGTACACCAGGATTCTTGCGTTTCTCGATCGCAATATCGGTGGTGTCGGCAAGCACGAGGCGGCGGCTGCCGAAACAGCCAAGGCGCCAGCAGAAAACTGATTCCTGCGCGAACCCGGCGGCGCGCTTGGGTGCGCCGCTCTTCGCAAGTTGGCGTGCTACCGATCGGGCGGGGCTTGCAGTTCGCCTGATTCGGGTCGCATCGGGCGTACGGGCGCCTTCAACTGCGCAGGCGTTTGAGCAACCCCGCCGTCGATCCATCCAGTCCGCGGCTGTCGCCTGAATCGAATCTTGGCAGCAGATCATTGCAAAGCGCCTTGCCAAGCTCGACACCCCATTGGTCGAAGCTGTTGATGTTCCACAGCGCGCCGCTGACGAACACGCGATGCTCGTACATCGCGATCAGGGAGCCGAGCGTCTGCGGTGTCAGCCGGTCGATGATGAAGGTCGTGCTGGGCCGGTTGCCCGGGAAGGTGCGGTGTCGGGCCAGCACCCCGGGATCAATCGATGCCGACGCGGTCGGTACCGTGTCCTTGATCGCCTCGTCGGCGCTCTTGCCGAGCATCAGCGCCTGCGACTGGGCAAGCCCATTGGCGAGCAGCTTGCGGTGCGAGTCGGCGTGGGCGTGTGCAGGATCACGTTCGAGGATGAATTCGAGCGGAATCACCTCGCTACCCTGGTGCAGCATCTGAAAGTAGGCGTGCTGGCCATTGGTGCCGGGCTCGCCCCAGATCACCGGGCTGGTCGCGAACGGCAGCGACTCGCCATCGACATCGACGCGCTTGCCGTTGCTCTCCATCTCGAGTTGCTGCAGGTAGGCGGGCAGGCGCCTCAGGCCCTGGTGGTAGGGCGCGATACTGCGACTCGTGAAGCCATGGAAATTGCGGTACCAGATATCGAGCAGACCGAGCAGGATCGGCAGGTTGCGCTCGCTCGGCGTCTCGCGGAAATGCAGATCCATCGCGTGGGCGCCGGCGAGCAGGGCGCGGAAGTTGCGCTCGCCGATTGCCAATGCGATCGGCAAACCAATCGCCGACCACAGCGAATAGCGACCGCCGACCCAATCCCAGAATCCAAAGGTGGTCTCGATGCCGAACTCGGCGGCGGCTTCGATATTCGTCGTCGTGGCGACGAAATGCTTGCTCGTATCAATCCCGCCGTTGGCCAGGAACCACGCGCGTGCGATGCGCGCATTGCTCATCGTCTCCTGGGTGGTGAAGGTCTTCGAGGCGATCACGAACAGGGTTTCGGATGGCTGCAGGCCGCGCAGTGCCGCGTCGATGTCGTGGCCGTCGACATTCGAGACGAAATGCAGCTCAAGGCCGCGCTTGCAATACGCATCAAGCGCAGGAACCGCCATCTGCGGGCCAAGATCGGAGCCGCCGATGCCGATATTGACGATATGCCGGATCCCGCTCGCTGCGGTATCGCGCACACGCTCGGCGTAGGCGAGCATGCGATCGAGTACCGTATGGATTTCCTCGTCATGCGGTGCGGATTCGCGCGGCGCACGCAGCGCGGTATGCAGGACGGCACGGTTTTCCGTGGGGTTGATCGGCTCGCCGGCAAACATCGCATCGCGGCGTGTCTGGATCTGGCATTCGCGGGCCAGATCGAGCAGAGCCGACAGCGTCGAATGATCGATCAGGTTCTTGGACAGATCGGCAAACAGGCCGGCCGCTTCGAGCGACAACGTCTCGAAGCGATGCGGATCAGCCGCGAAAGCCTCGCGCAGGTCGAACCGCGCGCCGTGCCTTGCAAACAGGGATTTCAGGGTGAACCAGGCTTGGGTTCGATCACAACGCGGGGCAGCCATCATCGGGCTCTCGGACAGGGCAGGTGCAATCGCCAAGCATAGCGATTCCGGCAGCGGAATTTCGGGCCGCCCGGCGATTCGACCGGCGATCCTGTTGACCTGATCCAACCCGAACCGGTCCCGGAGAAACCCCTGGCAGCAGCGCCTGGGCTGGAAACCATCCGCGACGACGGGCCAAGCCCGGCCCGGCCATGTAACATTCGCAACCCCATCGAATCCTGACGGACTTCATGTCGAACCGACCCAATGCATTGAGCTGGCTGCTACTGTCCCTGCTCATCATCATCGCCGACCAGCTCAGCAAACTGGTCGTGCTGGAGCATTTCCAGTTGCACGAATCGCTGCCGGTGATTGACGGCCTGCTGAGCTGGACGCTGGCCTTCAATGAAGGTGCGGCCTTCAGTTTCCTGTCCGATGCGGGCGGCTGGCAGCGCTGGTTCTTTACCGCACTTGCGGTCGTCGTCTCCGCCATCCTGGTGGTCTGGCTGTCACGCACCAAGCGCAACGACTGGCGCACGGCGCTGCCGCTGGCCCTGATTGTCGGTGGCGCCGTCGGCAATGTGATTGATCGCATCCGCCTTGGCCATGTCGTCGATTTCATTGACGTCCACTACGGCAGCTGGTCGTGGCCCGCTTTCAACATCGCCGATTCGGCGATCAGCGTCGGCGCGGTGATGCTGATTGTGTTCGGATTGTTCGCCGGCAAGCCGGGCACTGCGCGATAATGCCGCCCATGCAGGTTGTGCTTGCCAATCCGCGTGGATTCTGCGCCGGCGTCGATCGCGCCATCGAGATAGTCGAGCGTGCGCTGGAATCGTTCGGCGCACCGATCTATGTGCGCCATGAAGTCGTGCACAACCGCTTCGTCGTCGAATCGTTGCGCAAGCGTGGCGCGGTCTTCGTCGAGGAACTCGATGAAGTGCCCGATGGTGCCACCGTGATCTTCAGCGCCCATGGCGTATCCCGGCAGGTGCGTGAGGAAGCGGCGCGGCGCGGGCTCAGTGTGTTCGATGCGACCTGTCCACTGGTGACCAAGGTGCATATCGAGGTCGCCCGCCACGGCAAGGCCGGGCGCGATGTGGTGCTGATCGGCCATGCCGGCCATCCCGAGGTCGAGGGCACCATGGGCCAGTGGAGTTTCGCAAACAAGGGCCGCATTCATCTCGTCGAAACCCCGCAATGCGTGGCCAGGCTCAGGCCATCGGATCCGGAGAGGCTTGCCTACGTCAGCCAGACCACGCTGTCCGTGGACGACACGCGCGCGGTGATCGAGTGCCTGCGCGAGCATTTCCCGAAGATTATCGGGCCGCGGCATGACGACATCTGTTATGCCACGCAGAACCGCCAGGATGCCGTGCGCGAACTCGGCCAGCAATGCGACATCGTCCTCGTCGTCGGCTCGCCGAACAGTTCCAACTCGAACCGGCTGCGCGAACTCGCCGAGAAGCAGGGCGTCCCGGCCTATCTGATTGATGGCGCCGACGACATCCAGCGCGAGTGGCTGGAAAACCGCAATCGTGTGGGCCTGACAGCCGGCGCCTCCGCTCCCGAAAGCCTGGTGCTCGAAGTGATCGAACGCCTCAAAGCCTGGGGTGTCGGCGAAGTCCGCGAGCTGGCGGGTCAGCGTGAAACCATGACCTTCGCCTTGCCCAGGGAACTGCGCATCAACGTGGTTGACTGAACCGGGCTCCCTTACCCTTGCCCTTGGGCGGAGGGCAGGGTGCGCGATCAGCAGGATTCATTCGAGCTGATCGTTGCGGATGCCAACGTTCTGCCGCTCATCCGCCAATTCCTACCTCGTGCGTGCAGCGGGCTTGCCCGGCTTTCGGCCCTCCCGTAGGGTTGCCGCATTGCATCAGCACAGTACCGCCCAGGGGGAGTCATGTCGTTACTGAAGCACCCGCCCCAATTGAAATGTTCTGCCCGAAGTCCTGGTTTCACCTTGGTCGAGCTGATCATCACGATCGCGATTGTCGCGATCCTTGCTGCCATTGCGTTGCCCAGCTTTCGCGAATTCAACATTCGCATGCAGGTCAGCCAGCTGACCAATGATCTTGTGCACGATTTGAACATGGCGCGGGCCGAGTCGGTCAAACGCGGGCGCGATGTCGTCGTTGAGGCCAATACCAACTGGAATGATGGCTGGGCTGTCAAATTCGGGAGTGACGAGATCAGTAAGCATGCTGCCATTGATCCACAGTACAGCATTCAAGCCAAATCGACCGGCGGCGGGGTGGACGGCGTGATTACATTCCGGCCGACCGGGAGTCTTCTCGATGCGACCGCATTCGACATCAATATCTGTCGGCCAGCAGCCAGCTCAAACAACGCCCAATCACGACGCATCACCGTCCTGGGCAGCGGCTTGATCTCCAGTCGACGTGACGTTTCCGGTTCGCCAGCAGGTGGTTGCTGATGAAAGTCTTTTCTTTGATGACGGCAAGACAAGTTGAACGGGGCTTTACCCTGCTTGAAGTCCTGATTGCCCTGCTCATTTTCAGTCTCGGCCTGCTGGGTATGGCCGGTCTCATGGTGCTTTCGGTGAAAACCAACCAAAGCGCGTTCTTGCGCACCCAGGCCACCTTTCTTGCGCAATCGATGATGGATCGAATGCGAGCGAATCTGGGCGAGATTCCGACCTACGCGATTTCATATCCGGCCACGGGTAGCGACCCTTGCGCCGCTGGCGCTGCGTGCACTCCTGCAGACATTGCGGCTCATGATATTGCGCTCTGGAGTACGCAGTTGACCGACTCCCTGCCCAATGCCGTGGCGCAGATCGACTGCAATGGTGCCCGGCTGGGGGTCGGCATCCAGATAGGTGCAGCCCCATACAATGGACAATGCACGATGACGATCCAGTGGAGTGAATCGGCACTTGATCGCGATAGCGCTGGTACACCAGCGACCCAGACCTTTGCCTGGGTATTCCAGCCCTGAGGGATGGCACAAATGACTGACAAGATTGAATTGCTGCACGCGCAACCAGCCACCCTGGTCGCACCGAAAATCCGCGCCACGGGCGGTGCGAAATGGCCAGGATACGCATCCTCTCGTGTGCTTTCGGATCGCAGTGGAACAGGCGCCGCTTCAGCGGCGACGTCGACAAGATCCAACCGGCGCGGCACGCTCCTCGCCGAAACCGGCATTCAACCGCGTCGACAAGCCGGCTTCACCCTGCTTGAGATCATGATCGCCCTCACATTGGGCTTGCTGCTCAGCATCGGCATCGTGGGTTTATTCTCCGGCACCAGTCACGCCAACAGGGTGCAAGATGGCCTCGCCCGGCTGCAGGAGAACGGGCGCTATGCGGTAGCGCGTCTCGAGTTGGATCTGCGCATGAGCAGGGGACAGTATTGCAGCAACACTTCTGGGAACGCTGCGACCACGGGTAGTGTCGCGACATGGAGTGGCCGCGCACCGATGGTGTTTGCCCCCAATCTGAACTTGCCGGATGTGGGCGCCAAGAAAGTCAGCGTCGATGCCAGTGGAAACCTGAGCAACGTGCCGGCAACTGCGCCATATGTTCTGAGCCCAAGATTTTTCATGCAGGGATACCGTTGTGTTTCAGGTACCTGCACGCCAGCGGTGCCGAGCGGAGCGGGTCAGATCCCGGCAGCGGGACTTGCCGCAGGTTCGCGTGTACCCAATAGTGATGTGCTGACGATCCGCTACCAGCGCGGCAGCGGTTGGCCAATGACTATCGATGGAAACTGCAATGCGGGCGGCTCGGTCACAGTCAATCCGCAAGCCGGGGACGATCCGGTTGCCTTCTCGGCCGGTGCCGGTCTCGCCCTGATTTCAGATTGCCAGAATCCAAGCATTCTGCCGGTCAGCGGTTTTTCCGGCAACGTCATCAACATCGGGGCCATGTTGCCAGGTGCGCCCACCTGCAAGGGAATCGCATTGCGGGATGTGCGTGTTTTCAACTTCTCTGACGATTTTGTCACGGTGTCCTACTATCTGGCATTTCGCAATGATGACAATCCCGACGCCCAGCGAAACAGCGCGGCCGCAAAGCGTCTGATTCCAACACTGATCCGACGCGAAAACGGAACCGATCAGGAGCTGGTTCAGGGCGTTGACCGACTCGATTTCCGTTTTGGCGTGCAGGGTGATGATGGCAACAGCCGCTTCCTCAGCGCGGACAAGGTCAACAACCGGAACGGAGGAACGATTACGTGCCCTACCAAGCCCGAAGGTGTTGCGCCCAGCCCAACCATTCCGGCCATCAGTGAGCCGGGTTGCCTGTGGCGTGCCGTGCGCGTCGTCGAAACACATCTCCTGATGAATACGGTCAATGACGTCGCAGGGCTCGATGTCACGAGCCGCTCCTATCGCTATACATTCAATGCGACCGGCGGAGCGGCAGGTGCTGCGGTCGATCAGACGACCCTGCCCTCCGGGCTCAATCTGTCCAGCATGTTGCGCAAGGAATTTATCGCGCAGACTGCCAGCCGCAATTATATTCCTTGACTGGAAGGCAAGCCGATGACATCCATATCTGCCCGTATTTTCTGTGTTCCGCGAGATCAGCGTGGCGCAGTGCTGTTTGTCGCGCTGATCTTCCTGATCCTTCTGACCCTGCTCGCGTTGACCGCCACCAGCACCTCGATCCTGCAGGAGAAAATGACCGGCGGCATGCGCAATCGCCAGTTGAGTCTTACCGGTGCTGAAAATGTATTGCGAGGTGGAGAGGCATCCTTGTGGCTGCTGAGCTTTGTCGGGTCGCAACCGCTGCCGCCTTGTGTCAATGACAGCGCCACAGTGAAATGCGTGTACCGGCCGGCGCCCTCAGGCATGTTGGAGCACTACGTTCAACGCTTCCGCAGCGAAAAGGAATGGGAGCCAGCTACGCCTCTCACTGGCTGGTTCCCCTACGCGTATGCGATGACCGGTCTTGCCGGCAGCGCCGAGACGGCCGAACTCGGTGAGGAGCCGCGTTTGATGATTGAAGACCTCGGGCCAGCCGTGCCTCCCGGTATCGGACAGCAACTGGGCACGCGCGACCGCGAGACCGCTTCGCTGGTTGGCAAGAGTGAGTGGTATCGGATAACGGCCCGGAGTACCGGCGGCAGCGATGCCGTCGTGCGTGTGACCGAAAGCATTTTTTCGGCGATTGATCTAACAAATACCGGCTTCAATGCGCCCCCCTCCGGGCCTTGAGTCGCACCGCGAGGTATCTCATCATGAGCGCAATTCCATTCAGAAACGGCGTGCAGCTTGGTCTGTTTTCGGCAGCGATTTCGTTCCTTGCCGGCATCGGTACGTTTGCTCCCGCCGCGCTGGCTTCTCCGGCGGCAGGCACGGTCGATCTGTTGGCGGCCCCTCCCGAGCTCACAACCACCGTGGATCCCAACGTCGTCGTAACCTTTGACGATTCGGGTTCAATGATGGCGACCTCATTACCCGATTCGCTCAGCTCAAGTTATGGAAACCAGTATTATTTCTCACACGAAACCAACCTGATCTACTTTGATCCGGGAAAGACCTACCCGCCGCCGCTCAAGGCCGATGGCTCCTCATTCCCGGATGCGTCGTACACGAATGCCTGGCGCGATGGCCTCTGTGCCAATGCCCCGGGGAGCTATTGCTATGGCTCAGCCAACACGGTTGATCTTTCCAAGCGGTTTTACAAGGGATTCAGCAAAATCACGAGCACGGGTGATGCGCCGAATGCAACGGCAGGCACTGACATCAGCACCGGCGTGCGTGGCGGCAGTACTGGCAAATACAATGGCGGTTTTTACTATGTCTGCCCGACTCCGTTCAGCAACACCGGCTGCAATGCGATATACGTCAACAATGAGGCGGCCGATGTTCAGCAGAATTTTGCCAACTGGTACTCCTACTATCGCACGCGCAATCTGCTCTCGCGCACGGCGCTGACGCGAGCATTTGGAAGCATCAGTGGCGATGTTCGTGTGGTTTGGCAAACCATCAACGGCGATTTCTCGACCGGCACCCCAGCCCTCCGTAGCCGGCCCATCCAGAAGGCCGTGGGTACCTGGCGAAACAATTTCTACGACTGGATCTACAGCGTCACCACCACCGGATCTACGCCGAATCGCCGGGCCCTGATCGAAGCCGGCAAGTTCTTCGAGCGCAGCCTGACGACAAACAACATGAATCCCTATTGGGAGTTCACGCCCGATGGGCCTGACGTCGGCCAGAACCTGTCTTGCCGCAAGAATTTCAATATGCAGGTTACCGACGGATACTGGAATGAAGGCGACCCGACCTTGCCATCACCATTCCAGGATAGCCAGACCTCGGTCACCCTACCAAACGGGCGCACCTTTTCGACATCAGATGCCGTCAGCAGGATCTTCTGGGATGTCCAGGGCAGCAAATACAAGTCCTCGATGGCGAATATCGCCTTCCACTACTGGGCCAGGGATCTGCAGCCGTTGTTGGCAGACAACGTCACGCCGTTTATTCCGGACAAATCCACCGGAGTCACCGACACGCAACCGCTACTGGCCGGTCAGGGACCCTTGGATAACGCGGAAATCTATTTCAATCCGGTCAATGACCCGGCAACCTGGCAGCATGTGTCGCAGTTCATGGTGACCCTGGGTGTGGCCGGCACGCTGGATTATCCCGCCGATCTGCTTCCATTGCGCACAGGCGCCACCACCAGTGCAGGGTCGATTGGATGGCCGCGGCCGAGCAACAATGCCGCCCCGGGCGTCGATGACACCTGGCATGCGGCGATCAATGGGCGAGGTTCCTATTTCAGTGCGAGTAACCCGCAGCAGCTCGTGCAGACATTGTCAGATGTGCTGGCGTCTATCATGGCGCAAAGTGCGGCATCGACCCCGATCGCGATATCACTGCCGCTGATCACTGCCGGCACAACCGGATATGCGGCAAGCTATCAGAGCACGGATTGGTCGGGATCGGTCACGCGGCACAACCTGGACGCGAATTCGGATCCAGTCACTCCTCCGGTATGGGATGCAGCCTGCCTGTTGACCGGCGGCCAGTGCGCGAGTACAGGCACTACGGTTGCCCAGGCTCGGGCACCAAACGACCGCCGGATTATCACCTCTGAAGGCAAGCCCGGTACAGGCAAGGTATTCCGCTGGGGTTCCCTGTCCACACAACAGCAGGACAGACTCAATGCCAATCCGACGACGATCAATCTGACCGCCATCCCGCCGGCGCTTCCATACCTCTCCGATGGGCTGGGCTCGGCTCGTGTCGACTATATCCGCGGCGACCGCACTCGGGAGAGCATCGGAACACCGAGGTTTCGCACGCGCGGCTCGTTGATGGGTGCCGTCATCAAGGGTGAGCCCGTCTATGTCTCGTCGCCGACCAGTGGCTTTCGCGATATTTTCCCGGTGGGATCGCCCGAACAGCTCGCCTACCCCGGAAAATCGTATTCGAGATTCCAGTTCGAAAATCGAGGTCGCCAAGCCACCGTCTATGTTGGAGCCAACGATGGAATGATGCACGCTTTTGATGCAGGCTCAGGAATAGAGCAATGGGCCTATGTGCCCAACGCGGTTATTGAGAATTTGCGCCTGACCCAATCAACGGATGTGGCGGCGGGTTTGACCACAACCGTGGATGATGCACCGCAGCAAATCGATGCGTTCATCAACGGACAGTGGAGAACCTATCTGATCGGTTCGCTTCGACTGGGTGGTCGTGGTGTCTATGCGCTCGATGTTTCAAATCCGGATCCCGGCAGTGAGAGTGCTGCCGCAAGTATCGTGCCGAAGTGGGAGTTCACCAATATCGCGCCAAGCGGCGGCGGCGGAGTAGATTGCCAGCCGGGCGCGCGATTCTGCTCGTCGCTGGGTTACACCTACGACTCGGTCAGCGTCGCCCGTCTCAAGTACCAGGAAAAGTGGGCTGTAATCGTATCGAGTGGGTACTTTCCGGAGGATCCCGCTGATCCGGCAAGCGCGGATCCCGCCGCAAGGCGCACGTCATTGCTCGTCATCGACCTCGAGACCGGAACGCTGATCAAGGAAGTCCGTACGCCAGCGCCCGCCTCCGGTGTGAGTTTCGGCCTGTCGACTGCGACCGTCTATGACTTTGGCTACGACCAGATTGATGATATTGCCGTGGCGGGTGATCTTGCCGGAAATCTCTGGCGATTCGACCTGACCGGAGACCCATCCACCTGGAAGGCTGATCTGATGTTCACCTCCTATGGCAACGGTGTTGCCGTTGGCGACCAGCCGATCTCCTTCAATCCCACCGCCATGCGGGATCCCGCGCAACGGGTGCCGATTTTCATCTTCGGAACGGGCAAATACATCGGCAAGCCCGATCGGACGAACAACATCCCACAACAAGCCTATTATGGTGTTCGGGATTATGGTACGTGCAGATCAGGCAGCGGCCCGACCGACCCATGCTCGATCTATCCGATTACGCCAACGGATCTGGAAATTCAGCCGATGACGCAATCACCAGTTACGGGCGGTGATGGAAGCCTCTTTCAGGTTCGGAGGATCTCCAGGAATACATCGCCTCTCGCGAATGCAAAGGGCTGGCGAATTTTGCTTGGAAGCAGCACGAATCCGTATGCGGGGATGAGCGTTACGCCCGGAGAGCGCGCCCAGCGGCGTGCCTATCCATTCTATTCCCCCAATCTGGCGATGCTGTTCATGTTGAGTCCCCGAAACCAGGATCCTTGCTCACCGGGCAATAATTACGGGTTCATTATTGTCGACGCTGCGACGGGCTCGTTCAGTCGTACGAGCGACTCGACAGTGAGCGCGGATGATGTTGGTATCGTGCTACCTGCTCCGCGGCCCCTTGGTACGCCGGTGGTGCCTACAGGTGGCGGCGGCCTTTTGGTGAAAATTCCTGGTATCCATCAGGACACATTGCCGCTCAGGGTGCGGCAAGCTTTTGATACTGCCCTAGCACCTTCCGATGATGTATGGCATCGAAATGCCTGGCGGGAACTGTTGAATCTTTTCTGAGTGGAAAGCGACAGGGTAACGAAATTGATAGTCCCAGCTACGCACGCGAGTGCGTAGCTGGCGTGTGAATCCCGGGGGTGACTTATGGTTTCGCAGAGAAAAAAAAGCGGCTTCACACTTATCGAATTGTTGATTGTTGTTGCAATAATCGCAATCCTCGCGGCAATTGCATTTCCCAGCTATACCCGCTATGTGGAACGCACACGCCGGGCGGATGCACGTGAAATCATGTTCCGCATCGCCGCCGCGCAAGAAAGGTTCTATACCAACAGGAATCGGTATACAGAGGATGTGAACGCTGATCTGTCATTGTCGACGACATCCGAAAAGGGTTATTACATCGTCCGGGCTGCCTTCGTAGGCGGCGACAACCAAACGTATATCCTGACTGCCACGCCTCAATCTCCTCAGGACAACGATTCCTGCAAGGAACTGACAATCAACAATACCGGCTTCAAGGGTGCACCCAGCGATACCGGCACCAATGGCGCATGCTGGTAGGGACGCCGGATCCAGGATTGCGGCGGATCGCCCGTACAGGCATCTTCAACATAGGCTGGCGCGCCGCGCACTGTGAATGTTCGGGAGTGGTTTCATTCCGGCGGCGTTTGCGCGGCCCAGTCGGGGCCAACGGCGTTTGCGCTTGTCATCAAACCTTGTTAGGTGTTGATCGAATCACTATAATCCGCGTCCCTTCTGTGCCGGAATAGCTCAGTTGGTAGAGCGCGTCATTCGTAATGATGAGGTCGTAGGTTCGATTCCTATTTCCGGCACCACTCCTGAAGATTCTTGGGCGGTTAGCTCAGCGGTAGAGCATTGCCTTCACACGGCAAGGGTCGCAGGTTCGAACCCTGCACCGCCCACCAGACCAGGCTGAGCTCATCCATGCCACATCGCGCATTGATTCCTGGTGCCGTGGATCAGGCAAAGCATCGGATATACGGTCGGAGCCTTCCGACCAACGTGCTGGTCAGGCGATTGCGCTTGAGGCAATCTGGTAGCTCCCGTCACCAGTGGAACGGTCATGACTTTCAAATCCATTTCAAATGCCAGCGTCTGGCTTCCTGCCTTGCTCTTCCTGGTTATTGCCAGCGACGCCCTTGCGCAAGGGCCCTTCAGGGGTGAATGGACGGTCGTTGAAGTGAACAGCCCGAATTGGGTCGGCAACAACGCCGCGCAGAAGCTCGATGTCGCCGCGACTTCCGCCGGCGGAAAAGTTGATTTCCGATCAACCTCGGTTGCTTCCGATGGCGCACTGGGCTGCAACAGGCCCAGCTATCAAATTGTCACCGTGCGCATCAATGAGATCTTTCAGGGCAGGGCCGGGGAATCGGCAAAGGATGCCGCCGAATCGGCGGGTATCGCCCCGGATTTCCGTACGTTGCGTGTTACCTGCGGAAATGGAGAATCGATTGACTACCACGAAGCCGGCAAATCACTCGTCGTGCTGCGTGGCGATTTCCTGTACACGCTGATGCGTGAGGATGCGCGCTGACTCTGGTTGTTTCAGGCTCAGCTCGACCCACTCGATTCAAACACCGCCGACCAGAAACCAGCGCTGGTAAATTGCCAGTAGCTCAGCGCCAAAAACGAACCACACCCAGCCCGCGGTGGCGATGAACGGGCCGAACGGGATCGGTGTGCTCTTGTCCTTGCCTTTCGCGGCGAGAATGATGGCGCCAAGGATGGCGCCGATCAGCGAAGACAGGAGAATGATCGGCAGCAGGGCCGTTGCGCCCATCCACGCTCCGAGCGCGGCGAGCAGCTTGAAATCGCCATAGCCCATGCCCTCCTTGCCAGTCATCAGCTTGAACAGCCAGAACACCGACCATAGGCTGAGCCAGCCAATGGCGGCGCCGATGATCGACGCCTGGGAATCGACAAAGATGGGCGCCAGCGACAATAGAAGGCCGAGCCAAAGCAGCGGCAGGGTCAGTTGATCCGGCAGCAACTGCGTTCGCGCATCAATGCCCGAAGCGGCGATCAGAATCCAGGTGAAGGCCAATCCAGCCAGCAACGGCCAGTCGAAGCCGAATTTCCAGGCAATGGTGGCGCAGGCCAGGCCGCTGATCAGTTCAACCAGCGGGTATTGCCAGGAAATGGCCGTTTTGCAGTAACGGCAGCGTCCGCGCAGGAACAGAAAGCTTAGCAGCGGGATATTGTCGAGCGGCGACAAACCATGCTTGCAGTGCGGGCAATGCGAACCCTTGAAAACCAGATCGGGCGGCGCTTCCGCCGATTCGGGCTCGCTATGCCCGAGAAACTCACGCGCCTGCATCATCCAGTCGTGTTCAAGCCGGCGTGGCAGGCGCAAGATCACGACATTCAGAAAGCTGCCGACCAGCAAACCCAACACGCCAATCACCGGAATCAACGTGCCCGGTTGTTCAAGCCAAGACCAATCCATCCCGGAAATTCTCCGCAATCAATCCGTCAAAATACCAGCTTTCGCTCGTCGTGAGATGTGATTGATAGCAAAGCCTGCACCGCTCCGTTGCAGAAGGAGGCTTCAGGCGTTGCTAACGAAGACATCCTTCAGTCGCGATTCCGTGCACCGAATCGCAACCCGGTTTATTGATCCGGCCCTTAAATAGTATCAGGCAGCGTACTTGACGCGCGGGTCACGAAAGTAAGCTTTGACTCGCTCGGGGTCGCTCCCGATCACGGCCATGTGTTCTTCCGTAGCGGCGCGAAGCTTGGCTTTGGTTCGCGCCGGTACTTTGCTACGAATAACATGTTTGAGATCAGCATTGAGGCGCTCCTCGGGATTGAGTTCGGGGCTATAGCTGGGCAGGTAAAACACTTCTATTTCATCGGTATGGTCAGCCAACCATGCTTTCACCGGCTTGCAGTGATGCACACTCAAGTTGTCCAGGATCAGAAACACCTTGCGCTTGGCGTCGTCAATCAGCGCTTCAAAGAATTCGATCAGTTTTTCGTGATTGAAAGCCCCGTCGATGATCATCCAGCGTGCTTTGCCTTGGTTGGTCACACTGGCCAGCATCGACAGCTTTTGACGCGTACCGCCTACTGCCAGGGTCACCGGCGTCTTGCCTTTCGGGGCATAGCTGCGACCACGCACATCGGTGTTCACCAAGGCGGTCTCATCGCCCCAGTGAATCTCCGCGCCCTCTGTTTTCGCGCGATTGGCGATGGTGGGATAAGTTTCATCAAGCCACGTGCGCACGGCTTCAGGGGATTGTTCGTAAGCGCGCTTGATTGGCTTCTGCGGTGTGAAACCCCAACGCGCCAGATACTTGCCGACCGAGCGAAATGGAGCGTCACCTTGCATTCGCGTTCGATCAATTCGCGCACCGCCGCGCGACTCCACAACGCCATTCCCATCTTCAGTTGCTCGGGCGCTTGTCGCAGATCGTCTGGCGGATGTGTGTTTCTTGGTCGCCGGTTCGCCGACCTCGCTTGCGTGGCGCCAACGCCGCCATGCTGCCGTCGTAGCAGTCGATGATCTTGCATGTTGCGGGGTAACTGAGCCCCACATCTTCCGCGATCTGCCGCTTGTTGATCTTGCGCTTGTACGCTCGAATGACTTGGCGTCGGCGATCGTGTTGTTCGGCCGGACTCAGCCGGCGTGTGTCTTCTGTGTTGATGAGACTTTTGACCACTTCGATGCACGAAAGTTCATACTATTTATGGGCCGTATCTATAGTAGCTTGGCGGTGAGCGCCAGCGAACCCCAACATCAAGATGTCGGCCTTGAGGCAAGGGGCGTTGGGGTGCGCCGGCGCTTACCCCAACCTGCGATGCTTCAGGAGTCGCCAAAGGCGGCATGCCTCGGTCACGATGCTTGCTGATCACGTGGCGAGCAGCATCGGGCATGCATGCATCTCCTACGAGAAATCGAAAGGCATCGGGCATGCATGCCTTTCCGGTGGGAGCTATGGCGCCTTGGCGGAAACCGGAGAAATATCAACCAACCACGGCTCCGAGCTTGAAGATCGGCAGGTACATGCCGACGACCATGCCGCCGACAATGACGCCGATGATGATCATGATGAAGGGCTCCAACAGACTGGCCAGGGCGTCAACCGCGTTGTTGACCTCCTGCTCGTAGAATTCGGCGATCTTGAACAGCATCGCATCGAGTGCGCCGGATTCCTCACCAATCGAGACCATCTGCACAACCATATTCGGAAACAGATTGGTCTGGCGAATCGCAAGCTGGAGCTGATGGCCGATGGAAACGTCCTCGCGAATTCGCTTGACCGCTTCGTTGTAGACCACGCTTCCGGTCGCTCCTGCCACTGAATCGAGGGCTTCGACCAGCGGCACACCGGCCTTGAAGGTCACGCCGAGCGTACGTGCAAACCGCGCCATCGCTGATTGGCGAAGGATTTCACCAATGACCGGAAGCTTGAGAACCGCACGGCCGACGAAATGCTGGAACTTGTCTGATCGCTTGTACACCATCAGTAGGGCAAAGACTCCGCCGATAAACCCGAGCAGGATCATCCACCAATACGAAACCATGAACCGCGACAGATTAACTAGCATCTGCGTGAATGCGGGCAGATCGGCGCCAAAGTTCTTGAAAACCGTTTCAAACTGCGGAATGACGAAAATCAGCAAGATGGCTGAAACAATGACTGCGACGCTCAAGACCATCGCCGGATAGAACATTGCCTTCTTGATCTTGCCCTTGATGGCCTCGATGTTTTCCTGGTAGTTGGCAATCGTGTCAAGCACGGTATCGAGCACGCCGGCCGATTCGCCGGCTCGGACGAGGTTGCGATAGAGCTCGTCGAACTGCACCGGATATTTCCCGAGCGCCTCATTGAGCGCGGAGCCGCCTTCGATCTCGGTCTTGATGTCGATCAGCATTTCCTTGACGCGCGGATTGTTTTGGCCGCCCGCCACAATCTCGAAACCTTGCACCATGGGCACGCCGGCCGCCATCATCGTGGCCAGCTGGCGACTGAAGACGGAGATGTCGCGCGGTTTGATCGAGCTACCAGTCTTTCCGAACAAGGGCTTGGGCTTGTTCTTGACCGATTGCGGATTGATGCCCTGACGACGCAACTCGGCCTTGACCAGGCTGGCCGTCTTGGTGGTCATCTCCCCCTTCATTTTCTGGCCGCGCTTGTCCAGACCAACCCAGACATAGGTCTCCATCTGGCTCAGGGAGGCGCGCGATTTTCCGGTGTTGGTCTTGATCCCGGCACGGGTCGTTGCAGTTGTGGTTGCCATGGTTTAATCCTTGGTCACGCGGTTGATTTCTGCGAGGCTGGTGATGCCGTTCTTTGCTTTCAGCAGCGCGGATTCACGCAAGTCGCGGATGCCTTCACTCTTGGCTTGCTCGGCAATCTGAATGGCCGAACCACCAGTAAGAATGATCTTGGCGATTGATTCGGTAATCGGCATCACCTGGTAAATGCCAGTTCGCCCCTTGTAGCCTTCATTGCAACCCGAGCATCCCACCGCTTCCTGCAACTGCATGCCGGAATCGATATCGGCCTGGGAAAAGCCTTCGGCAAGCAGGGCTGCAGCAGGCAATTCAAGCGGACGCTTGCAGGTATGCAAGCGGCGTGCGAGGCGCTGGGCGATAATCAGGCTGACAGAAGAGGTGATGTTGTACGGCGCGATGCCCATGTTCATCAGGCGTGCAACGGTTTGCGGCGCATCGTTCGTATGCAGGGTCGACAGCACCATGTGACCGGTCTGAGCGGCCTTGATCGCGATCTCGGCGGTTTCCAGATCGCGGATTTCGCCGACCATCACCACATCCGGATCCTGGCGCAGGAACGAGCGCAGCGCGGCAGCAAAGGTCATTCCCCGCTTTGCATTTTGCTGCACCTGGTTGATGCCCGGTACGCGGATTTCGACCGGATCCTCCACCGTCGAGATGTTGCGGCCTTCGGTGTTGAGGATATTGAGCGCGGTGTACAGCGACACGGTCTTGCCCGAACCGGTCGGCCCGGTCACCAGCACCATGCCGTAGGGTTTTTCGATTGCCGCGAGAAACAGGTCGCGCTGATCGTCCTCGTAGCCGAGCTTGTCGATGCCCATTTTCGCCGCGGATGCGTCGAGGATGCGCATGACGATCTTTTCGCCGAACAAGGTAGGGCAGGTGCTGACGCGGAAATCGATGGATTTGGTCTTCGACAGGTTGAGCTTGATGCGGCCATCCTGCGGTACCCGGCGCTCGGCGATATCGAGGCCGGCCATGACCTTGATGCGCGAGGAGATGCGCGGGGTCAGGCGGGTCGGTGGCGAGGCGACATGCTTGAGCATGCCATCCATGCGCAAGCGCACGCGGTAGCTGGTTTCGTAAGGCTCGAAATGGATATCCGAGGCGCCGCGCTTGATCGCATCGACCAGCACCTTGTTGACGAAGCGCACGACCGGCGCGTCATCGGCACTGTTGGCATCGACACCGGTGCCGCCCTCATCCTCGCTGACATCGCCGAGATCGAGGTTTTCGAGGCCCTCGGCATCGTCCATGTCCTCGATCGTCGTGCTGCTCGCGCTATGCGCCTGCTCGATCGCCCGCTCGAGTTGCTGCTCGTCGACCAGGATCGGCTCGATGATGTGATTGGACTGGAACTTGATGTCATCGAGCGCGCGCAGGTTGGTTGGATCGGAAACGCCGACAAACAGACGATTGCCGCGCTTGAACAGCGGCAACGCCTTGTGCTTGTTGATCAGCTCTTCCTTGACCAGTCTGATCGGGATCTGGGTGAGATCCAATGCGGTGACATCAAACAGCGGTACGCCAAACTCGAATGCAGAAGCCAGGGCTATCTGCGCGCTCGAAACCAACCCGTTTTCTGAGAGCCAGGCGCCAATGGGGATTTTTTGCTTGCCGGCATCCTCAACGGCCTTGCGCGCGTCGATTTCGCCCAGCAGGCCCTCTGCGACCAGCCGTCGGCTGATGCCGGACAGCCCGGCCAGTGCCCCCGGATTCATCTGTGTTGCCATAAGAAGTCCGCGTAAACCCCTGTTGATACGGTGAATCTACCCCAAACGCCAAGCCGAAAGAACACTTGCCGGACAGTATAGTGGCCCAATCCACACAAATTCCGGTGGCTTTGACCGGGTGCCACGATTTTCGAGGCTTTCATATCCGTATTGGCGCTGCGGCATGCTGCGTGGTGGCAAACTTTAGCGAAGCTCCGTCGGCCGGGCGCAAGTGCTATCGAGAAGCCGACATCTTCACGATCGGCGTGGCTTTGACCGGCAAGCACAAGGCATGGTCGCGCAAACGGTTGATCGACGTTTGAGGATTTTACTCGACGGCGTTTGTGCCAGGTGTAGCCCCATCGTCAGACCGATGGCCGCGAACCTGATCGGCGCCTGCGGTGAGCTCGATCAAGGTGGATATGGTTCCTTGCGGAAAGCAGTCAGATGCCCGGTACTGCATGCACTCAGTGCGCATGCGTGAAATCGCGCCGGTCCATCCAGGGTGCATCAGGGCGCCTGCAAACAGGCAAAAAGAAGGTTCTTCGCGGATAAGCGGGAAAGTCAGTCTTGACGAAGGGAAAATGGGCGAGA
>CAYMHF010000025.1:0-46754 GCA_964390215.1 uncultured Dokdonella sp.
TTCCTCTCCCCCTCCCTCCCCCTCCCCCTCTCCCTCCCCCCCTCCCCCCTCCCCCCCCCCCCCCACGCCCCCCTGCGCCGCAAGCGGCGGCCAAAATCATCAAATGCCCCCGTCCTGGCCACGCTATTCCGCACATTTCAATCATCCCTGGTTCCACCCTTCCCCAATAGCCTTGGCAACGCTCTCCCGAGCCCGTTTGCGATTTATAAAATGAATGGCGTTTTTCCAATTGTTCTCCACAGCTTGCTCCACCGATG
Organism: uncultured Dokdonella sp.; assembly: GCA_964390215.1. GTDB lineage: Bacteria > Pseudomonadota > Gammaproteobacteria > Xanthomonadales > Rhodanobacteraceae > Dokdonella. The sequence goes on from CAYMHF010000025.1 coordinate 258, forward strand.
AGCTGCTATGGCGATGCTCGACGCACCGTTCGGCAGCCGCTTTCTTGTTTGCTGGACTTCGGTTCGATTCCCGACCCGGATCGATGGAGTCATGGCTCGAACCCGCCGACAAAAATGGTATCGCCGTTGGCCGTGTTGGTTAGGAAATCGAGCGTTGTACCCCCGGCAACGATACTCAGTGTCTGTCCGGGGTAGTAGGTGGGTGCGCTCCAGGTAACCCCCTGCACAATCGGCAAGGCACCTTGACTGAGAACGCAGGATCCGACTGAAAGACCGGGAATCGTCGTGGGTGAAGACCTCGTTACTGTCGTATTGATCGACGGGTTATTGCCGCAGGTCAGGGAAATCGGGAAGTTGGTCGATGCCGGCACGCTGTTCGCAGCGGGGCCCACCGTGTTTTCGTAGACAACCGCAGATCCGGTACCTGTCGCAGATGTGTTTGCGGTAATCACCGCTTCGACAAACAGCGTGTTTGTTGCAGTGACCTGAATCGTCGTCGAAGGCAGGAAGGTGGCAGTCCCCCAGACCACCCCCGCAATCGTTGGCAGCGTGCCGGTACCGAGTGTGCAGGTGCCTATCGGCACATTGGTGAATACGACCCCGAGATACCCGACATTCTGGGATAGTTGCGTCGATCCGCAGGTCAGCTTGATCGGAAACGTGGTCGAGAAAGGGACGTTGCTGGCGGCCGAACCATACAGATCGACATGGGCGACCACGGCACGCGGAATCAAGCTCGCCGTATTGGTCACGGCAACTGCAGGGGAGCCGCCGGCGGTCATGTTGATGGTTGCCGAAGGATTGAAGCTCGGGCTGCCCCAGGTCACCCCGAGTACATTTGCTGCGGTACCTTCGCTGAGCGTGCAGGATCCGGTCGGCACGTTGGTAAATACAACCGGGATTGCCGGAGAAACGTACTTGGTGATCGGGGATCCGTTGCAGGTCAGGGTCACCGGATAGGAATCGTAGGAACTGACATAGCTGGCGGCTGATCCTTGCAGGGTCTTGGTTACCAGCACACTATTCGGCGGCAGAATGGCGGTGTTGGTTACGGCAACCTGTTGGGTGCCCGCGGCAGTCACAGTGACGCTCGCCGAAGGCGTAAATACCGGCGCAACCCAGGCGTAATTGCCGGTTGAACCTGGCGGTTCTTCAGAAACCGTGCAGCTGCCTGCCGGTGCGTTGAGGAAGGTCGTCGATCCGTTGTTGTAGACCTCTTGCGGACCAAGCACGGTCGAGCCGCAGGTCAGAAACACGTGGTAGCTGTAGTCGGGAACCAATCCCAAAGCCATGGCCGGCCCGTTGACAACCTTGCTGACAATGACGCTGCCACGCGCATTGGCGGTGTTGCCGACGGTCGCTGCCGTGGTCAATCCGCCGGTAATCGAAATCACGGCATTGGGCAGGTAGATCGGAGCAGCCCAACCGACTCCCGCAATGCTCGGCAACGCCGCCGTATTTTCGCTGAGTGTGCAGTTGCCGACGGGAACATTGGGGATGCTCACGTTGCCGCCGGCGAGGACGTTGAATGGTCCGAGCACGGTGCTGCCGCAGGTCAGACTGAGCTTGTACTGGGTCGATCCGGGGACGTTGCCGGCTTGCGGCCCAACCAGATACTTGCTGACGATGACCGTGCCGGTCGTCGCTGGCGGTGTCGGTTGTGTCTCGAGCGCGCCGATATCGCAGCGACTTGCGTTGATGCCGCCATTTGCCGGTCGTGCCTGTCCGCGCTGATCGACGGCGTAGGTCGAGCCGCAACCGTTGCTGCCATTCGGGATTGCGTCGATGGCCGGACTCCCGGCCAGGGGCAATACGGTTCCCATCGCACCGGTAGCGTCGGTGTATGGTCCGCCGTTGTTGTTTGCCCGGTACTGGAGATTGGCCGGCGTGTTGACGATATCGCCAGGCTGACCGAGCGAGCAGGACGCATCGTCGGACAGGTTGTAGCCCTGCGAGGTCACCGTCGTGTTGATTCCGCAGTTGCCGAAACCGGCACCGTAATTGCCGGCCAGAACGGTGCTCTGGATTGTCGCCGAACCTTGAATACCACCGCCGTCACCAAATCCAAGCGTGGTGGTTCCGAAACCTGAACTATTGAACGCGATCGTCGAGTAGCGGACGGTCATGCTGCCGCTATTGCGGATCGCGCCGCCTTCGCCGTAGTAGGTCGAGTTGGAAGCGAGCGTTGAGTTGGTCACCGTGGCGCTGCCGAAGTTGGATATGCCGGCACCACCGTAGGTGTTGTTCGGAAACGGAAAGCCGCCGTTGTCGAAGCCATCCGCACGATTGCCGGCGACGGTGGAATTGCTCAGGGTCAAGCTGCCGTGGCTGTCGATGCCGCCGCCGTTGGCACTGGCCGCACTGCCAAGGATGGACACCCTGGACAGGGTCGCAATACCAAGGTTTTCGATTGCACCACCAGCAGTCACGGCGAAGTTTCCGCTGAATGTGGCGTTGGTTGCGGTCAGCGTCGCACCGCTGCTCACGCAAACAGCGCCACCGGAGAAATTGCATGTGGAATCGGCCGTGCCGGCACTGATGGTGATCGCTTGCAGGGTCAGCGTTGCACCCGAATTGACCAGGAAAGGACGAACCGTGGAGCCGCCGCTCAGTGTGATCACACCGCCACCGTTGATCGTGGTGCTGGCACCAATTGTGATTCCGCTCGACAGTGCAATCGTCGCAATGCCGCCGCAATTGAACGATATCGTGCCGCCCGCGGGCACCATGGCAATCTGCGCCGTCAACGCGCTGCCTGTGCAGCTGGGTGGCGATCCAGACCCGACGACTCCGGTGGCTGCATCGGCGGGATCGGCAAGAAATACCCAGACGGCGAGAACCACGACGATCAGCATCGGCAAGGGACTGAAGCCGACTTCGGTGGGACGTACGCGAAACGTTGCTTTCATGGCGGTCTCTGATTGCGGCAGTGATTGCCTCAATAGACCTATCCGTAAAAAGACCGCAGGAAGTCTCAAAGGCCTGAAATTGCCTGAGGATTCCGATCCTTTCAGCGCCGACCCTTCCCGAAGGGACGAAACCTGCAGCGAACTCAGTGCCTCGACACCGCCGTAGTGGCGTCGATTCTCGCCAGGTGATCGTGCGCCAGCCGGGTTGCTTCGTTGGCTTCGCCAAATTTCGCGAGCAGACGTTGATATGCCGCCAGCGCCAGATCCCGTCCCCGGTCGATGTCGCCATCGAGTGCCTGTGCCAAACCGAGGGCGCTTTCGGCACCGGCGGCCAGCGGGTGATCAGCGGGCAACATGTCATGATAGATGGCGACCGATTTTTCCAGCATCGGGATCGCTTCGTGCGGGCGTCTGGCCTCGATCAAGGCATTGCCGTAGGCGGTATAGGCGTTGGCCGCAAACGCACGCTCGGATTCCTGCAGATGTCCTGCCGCCGCTACCGCTCGCAATCCGTCCGCGACAGCTGCAGCCACATTCTTCTGGCGCAAATCCAATGTGGCAATATTAGCCAACGTAACTACAACGTCCGGATGATATTCGCCAAGCGAGTCAAGCTGAATGGCCAAAGCCTCCGCGTAGGCATCTGCCGCAAGCGCTAGCTGCCCGGATCTTGAGTACGCGGTTCCAAGATAGCCAAGCGCTATTGCCAACGCCGGATTTCCGTGCGGGTAGGTCGCTCGCATCAGATCGACACTTTCGCGCAGCAAGCTCAGGGATCCGCTTGCATCGCCCTGGCTCTGCTTGATCCGCGCGAGTTCGTTGAGGATGTACGAGCGTGAATCCGGATCGCCAGCAGGCACTTCGCCCAACGCGGTTTCATACCAGCGACGCGCACTCGGCAAATTGTTTGCACGTGCATCAAGACGGCCAAGAATATGTGCGGCGGTGGCGCGCTGCGAGGCATTGCCATGGGCCAGCGCATCTTCACGACCTCTTTCGAGCATTGCCTTGGCGCTGTCGCGGTCGCCGCTCGTGAACAGAATCTCGCCGAGTCCGATCTCCGCCTCAATCCGCGTCGACATGTCGCCAACCTGGAGCGCGGCCTTGAGCGAAGCCTCGGCGCATACACGTGCAGCTTCCCAATCGCCGAGCGCCGCGTAGGTCTTCATGAGGGTCATCTGGGTTGTTGCGGCGGTCTGCGGATCGCGGTCCATGTCGCGATTGGCGAGCTGCTGCGCGCGTTGCAGCACCTGGACTACGGTCGCATTTCGACCGAGATCACCGGGATTCGCCGCCGACAGCATGTCGGTGAGAAACCGGTTGACGCGTTCACCGCGCGCCTGGGCCGCACTCGCAACGTGCGCCTGCCACAACGCGAACGCACTGCCAATCAGCAAGGCCAGCGACGCAGCACCCGCGACAGAAACCGCAAGGCGGTGGCGACGCAGATAGCGCAACGCACGCTCGGAATACGGCGGCTGACGCGCTTCGATTTGCCGGCCTTCGCTCCATCGGCGCAGATCGTCGGCGAATGCGGAACACGACAGATAGCGATCACGCGGTGATTTCTCCAGCGCCTTGAGGATGATCGCATCGAGATCGCGCAGATTGCGGCCGCCGGCAGCCGAAAGATGCAGACTTGGCCGAATCGGCGTGCTTTCACAAATGCTGCGTTCAATGGTGCTCGGACGCGTCGTGTCGACACGATAGGGCATCTCGCCGGTGACCAGTTCGTAAAGAACGATTCCGAGCGAATAGATATCCGAACCCGTGCCGATTGGCTCGCCTTTAACCTGCTCGGGACTCGCATAGTTCGGGGTCAACGGGCCGAGACCCGTCCGCGTCGTGCTCGGCGAATCCTCAACAAGCAGTTTTGCGATACCGAAATCGAGCAGCTTCGGTTCGCCGTGCGTATCGACCAGAATATTTCCCGGCTTCAGATCACGATGAACGATCAGCTGGCTGTGCGCGGTCTGCACCGCATCAAGGATTTTCAGGAACAGATTTGCGCAGCCAATCGGATCCAGCGCAACCCGTCGGACATGGTCCGTGATCGGCTCGCCTTCGACGTATTCCATGACCAGAAACGGCGCGCCGCGATCGTCGCTGCCGATGTCGAGCAAGCTGGCAATATTCGGATGGGTCATGCCACCGAGAATGCGTTGTTCCAGGGCGAAGCGCGTACGCAGATCGCCTGCATCGGCGAGCAGCAGCTTGATCGCGACCGGCTTGGCAAAAGCCTTGTCGGCGCGTTCGCCACGATAGACGCTGCCCATGCCGCCATTGCCGATCAACTGCACAAGGCGATAGGCGCCGAGCTGCTCGCCGCTGCGATCGCTGCGTGGTTGCAGCGGTTCGCCAAGGAAGCCGGTCGATGCGGCATCCGCAGCAATCAGGCCCTCGATCTCGCGTCGCAGCTTCGCGTCGCCTGCGCAGTGTACGTCGAGAAACGCGTCGCGCAGTTCCGGATCGCAGTCCAGCACCTGTTCGAACAGATCAAGGGTTCGACGGTCGCCGCTCATGATGATGGATTCACGACAATGCAGCGGGTGGAACCGGCAGCTCGAGCGCGCGATACAGCCAGGCACGCGCAGTACGGAAATCCCGCGCCAGGGTCGCGCGCGAGATGTCCATGACCTCGGCGATCTCGGCAAAATCGAGTCCGGCAAATGCGCGCAGTTCGATCACCCGCGCCTTGCGCGCATCGATCGCTTCAAGCTGCGCCAGCGCCTGATCGAGCGCGAGCAAATCAATACTCTGGCTGGGATCGGGCGGGTCGATCGACGACAGCGTCACGCGCTCGCCGCCATCGCGTTTGTTCGCACGCCTATGGCGCTCATGATCGACCAGGACTTCGCGCATCGCGCGCGCGGCGAGGGCAAAAAAATGCTGACGGTCGTTGCTGTTTGGCGGCACACCATCGCTGAGCTTCAGATACGCCTCGTGAACCAGTTCGGTCGGCATCAACGAGAGGTTTCCGCGCTGGCCAGACAATTGCCGGCGTGCAATCGAGCGCAGCTGTGCGTAAACAAGCGGCAGCAGATCGTTGCCGGCGGCCACGTCACCATCGTGCCAGCGATGCAGCAACACCGTGATCGCGGGCATCTCCCGATTGCTCACCGCTGCCTCCCAACGCTGACGAATGGTCATCGCATGCCGATGGTACGGTGAATTGCGCGATCCGGTCGAGTCACCCGCGTCAGCAGTCCTCACCCGCCCTGTCTTGGACGAATCGAATAGTGGATGTGCCGGTTGTTGGGTGTCCGGGTTGTTGTCCCGGTCGTTGATTCCTGTTGTTTGCCGTACTGCCGCGGCGATGCTTTGACGGTCTGTTGAGACTCCACTCAGAAGCCTGATCCAACAGATACGCAAGCCGCTGCCAACGTCGCTCGATCAGCCTGGCGTGCCCGCTTGAAGGCGTGGGCAAACTACAGAACCGGATCCGACGATTCGGATCCGGTTTTTGACCGCTTCCTTGTTCGATTGAACCCACAGGTGCTACACAGCCCGCACTGGTTCCCCTCAGAACTGTCGTTCAAAACAGCCGAGATCGCGCGGTGTACTGTTGTCGGGCACCCACCAGAGATCAACCTCGCGCGGCAATCCGTTCCGGTCAAATTGAGGGAACGGGACGCTCCATTCCAGATCAAGCGCTGGCGAATCAGCCAGCAAAGTAAAGTCACGCTGAGATGGATCGACGAAACGGGGATCAACCTTGCGTATCAGAGGAAAGCCGGACAACCCGACAGTGTTTCCAACGATGAGATTGGAGACGGACGTCTGCGCCGTGATGGATTCCAGCAACGGCACCGTCTCCGTAAAAATCGAGCCGCGCACATAGACGCCAGCATTCCCGGAAATCAGCGGGTAGGAAATCCGGTTTTCCGTAACGGTACTGCTGTCGATGAAGATTTGTGCAAAGCCCTCTGCTGCAAGCAAGTTCTTTTCGACAAAATTGTTGTCGATAAGCGCATTGAAAAATTCCACGCGTCGCCCGTGTTCGTTCTCGTCGTCTGCTGAAACGTGGGCGAGATCGAGACCGAAATTTTCTGTGACCGTGACGTTGTTGAACGAAGCGAAGCCAACCGCAGCTTTGCCTCGGGATCGCACGGAAACCAGGGCACCCGGTTGCGGCTCGCCTGCATTTTTTACGCTCCTCCATCAGATTTATGAATGTGCAGGCTCAGGAATTGGACACCGTCTACGCACGCTCCGTTTAGGTGCCGGCTGAATAGCTGAGCCCATTGAGCTCGGGAGCCACGTCCCAAGAAATTGAGACGTCGTTTGAAGAGCAATTACGACTTGCCGGCGCCCGCAGCGATCCACTCCTGCACAAGCGGGCCACAAACGGGGAAATCCATAATTCCGTCATTGCCCTGCTCGTTCTGTCAGCCATTCCCTGCAGACAAGCGATTCAGATAGTGGATACGCCCACATCGCCCAAAGCATCGCGGGCACCTGGTGTCCGCGACGCCCAGACCACGCTAGTTCGAAGCACAGTTGCGCTCGAACAATTCACAGGCCATCTGATCGCCGTTGTCGCATCGCTCCAGCATCCTTCGGCAATACGGCCAACCAAGTGCCGCCACGTCGGAAACCTGCATTTCCGGCGCGCTATTGGGCGCGAGTATCGGATTGGTGTGATCTGAGACAGCCATTGACTGAAGCGCGCCTCCTTCTGTCGGCGACATCAATGGAACGGAACCAGCGGGTTGATGGGCGATGGCAGTGCCCGCAGTCAGGAACAACAAAGCCGCGATCAACAACAGGTGTATCGGCGAAACAGCCTTCATTGGATAGCTCCTCTTGCTCGATGGCCGTGAACGTCGGTCACGGGCGGGCTCAAAATAACCCGCACTAGCAATTGACGATTTTCGGCAAGCCGGAGCGACATTCGAATTGGTGCAAGCCGGGAGAACAGGCCGGGACATCCACAAGCCAGCCCGATAACTCGGGTGTTCCCGATTCTGTTGCGGCGGATGTCCCCGTGGTTTTTCTGGCTAGCCGGCGGCCAGGCGTTGCAGGGCCGGCAGGTACTCCCACAGCGGGCCCTCCACGCCACGGGCGCGGAAGCGTGCGGCAAGTGCGTCAAAATTCTCGGGAAGATCCGCCGGCGCCCAGCGCGTGTCGACGCGTGAGCGCGCATCGAGCATCCCGGTGATTCCATCCACCGTCAGGCCCTCCTCAATGAAGAAAAAGGGTGCAAGGAGATTGTCCGGCAACGCGACACCGCGCGCTCGCAAGCGGTGCCACAACGGGGTATGCGGATAGACGCGGGTGCCGGGAAAGGCAAAAAATACGCCGCCAGGCAGGGTCTCGCTGCGGACAAAGGTCTCCTCCAGTGTCTGTACGGTCTCGCCGGGCCCGCCGAGGATGAGGAAGTGGCAGTAGTGGATCCCCGCCTCCTGTGCATGGGCGCTCGCCTGCTCGATCATCGAAAACGTGAACGACTTTCCATAGGACTCGAGCATGCGGTCGGCAAAGCTGTCCGATCCGAACTCGATATGCCGCAGACCCGCTTTCTTGAGCAGTCGCAGGTCGTCGAGGTGCACGCCGTTCGGGCGCAGGAAGCAGCCCCATTCAATCTCCACCCCGGCCGCGAGAATTGCCTCGCCGAGACGGCGCAGGTGATTGACGGAGGTGTTCAGGACGGAATCCACCACGAACACATAGCGAACGCCCAGCTCCCGCCAGCGCCTCATTTCACCGACCACGCGCGCGTAGTCATGCAGACGCCGACGCGACCCTTCGATCAGCGGATAGGTGCAGTAGCAGCACTTCAGCGGGCAGCCACGCTGCGTCTGCACGTTGAAGATCGCGCCGCGCGCCCGGTAGGCCGCCACCCATTCCGGATCCGGATCGAACGCCGGACTTTCCGACAGGGCGCCATTAAGCGGCGGGTTATCACTGACTGCCCCGCTTTCGCCGCTCCGGTACAGCAGGCCCGGCACGGATTGAAGATCGCCACCCCGCCCATCGAGGCAACGCAACAGCTGCGGAAAGGCGATCTCGCCCTCGCCACGGATACCGAAGTCGGCACCCGTCAATTCGAGGATCTCTTGCGGAAACACCGAAAACCCTGCGCCGCCGAAGATCACCTTCGCCGCGCAGACCGCCCGTACCCGTTCCACGCTCGCGCGCAAACCAGCGATATAGGACACCGCGTCATCCGCCCGAACGTTGTCGATGTTGCGCAGGGAAAAGCCCACCACATCCGGAGCAAACCGCTGCAAACGATCCTCCAGCGCATCGTCCGCCTCCAGCAGGCTGTCGAAAACATTCACCTCATGGCCCGCCGCCATCACCGCGTCGCGCAGGTAGGCGACGCCCAGCGGAAAGACCGGATACGGAATTGCAACGGTATTGAGGCTCACCAAAAGGACGCGCATGGGTTCAACTTGATTGGGCACTCGTCCGAGCATAGCGCCGGCAATGCGGCACAACAAAACGGGACCCTGAAGCTTGAATCATTGGTCGATTCAAGCCCATCACCCTGTTTATCCTTATAACACGTGTTGCCTATTTACATTTATCCAGTTCTATCCGGTTTCGTCAGCTGCAGGAATCAGAAGACAGAACATTCCTCTCGCCTATTCTTGCGTTCGATGGCCCGAACCCGATGCATCAAGGCAATGCTGACCAAGTGGCGCCATCGTCCGGCACGCTCGTCCGCTGAGCCGTCAATCGAAACCGTTGGCAAAGATGACGTCGCCACATTCGAAAATCTGTTGTGCATCAAGAACGACGTTGAATTGGGTGCCCACCGGAATCGCGCTCAGATCCTGGTTGAAGATCGCCCAGCGATTGGGGAAGTAGAAGACACCGATCTGCCGAGCATTGAAGCTGGTGCCACCGACGCCCTGGGTCACCTGGAAGCGCGCGCAGGGACTGCCATTCAGCAACGGATGGTCGATGACCGTGTAGTCGCCCGCGCTGTTGCCCGCCGTTGCCGTGTGCAGGAAGGCATTGGCGCTGGGTTCTTGCCAATAGATGTGAAAACTGCCACCCGGGCTCATCGCGAAGGCATCGAGATGCGACACGAACCAGCTTCCCGGACCCCCAAAGGCAAAATAGAAAACGCCAAACGGGTGCAGATCATCGTAGGTGACGGTGTCGGGATCGAGTGAGTCACGTGTCGCCAGCACGATACGGTTGGGCTGGTTGTTGAGTCCGCCATCGTTCAGCGTGGTGGCGTCGCCGGTGATATTGGCGGCGGTCACGATGTGGCGATACTGCCCGGTTCCGTAAGCTGGCGAGAAGATGTTGTAGCGGGCGTCGTTTGGAAATACGGCCAGATCCTCATGGCGGAGCAGCCAGCGGCTGAGCCCACTCTGGTAGTAAATGCCGACTGGATGGTTGTCGTAAATACCGCTCGCGCCATCCGGATTCCAGTTCGAGGTGACCTGCAGGTAGTGCGAAGGCAGGCCATTGACGTTGACATTGTTGATCGGGCTCGAGGAAGCAGGCGCCGCATTGCTGATCCGATGCAAAAATGTTGTATCGCCAAACTCGAGCGCTCCGATGTCGGCAAGATTGCTGCCGCCCTTGAATCGACGCAGACCGGCAGCATCAACTCGTGCCACGCCAATACCCGAAAGCACGCTATCCAGAGCGACGCTATCGGCGCCGTCGATCGCTGGCGAAGTCGCATTCAACCAGGGATTTCCTGGCGTGCCGCGTAACTTCGGATTGCTTGTGATCGTCCCCGCGCCCGCCGTGGTACCGCTGATACTGCCACCAAAAAGAAGATTGTGATCGTTGCTGATCGTTCCGCTGCCATTGTTGGAGAGCGCAATGCTCAGGATGTTTTCAGTGAGCAGATTGTTGGCAATGCGTCCACTCCCGTTGGCAGCGCCAGCAACGTAGACGTTGACGCCAGAATATGCGCCAGCGACCGTGTTGTTGAATGCCTGCAGGTACAAGACGCCGAAGTATCCCTCGGCGGCGATTCCATAGGCATCGCCGCTGGCCGCAAACGGCGTGATGACGTTGTTCAGAACATAGGCATTGAGGACACCGCCGCCACTGCCGGTCAGATTGCCCTGACGCATGTCGATGCTGCCGTAGCTCCTGCCACCACGTACCCAGTTGGCGTAGACACGGCTGCTGTGAATGCTGTCCAGGTTGTCGACCAGGATGCCGGTCGAATTGCTGCCGGAGGCAAATACACGGTTGTCGTGAATTCGCCCGTCGCTGCTGCCAGCCCCGCGATCGAGCACCTGGATAGCTGCGCGAATCGCGCCATCAAATGTATTCCAGAAAAAACGAGTTTCGTTCTCTGCCAGCTCATAGCTCAATGAAGTGGCGGCGGGGCTGTACACGCTGATCTCGGAGCTGCCGCTGATGGCTTCGAGAACCCGCACGCGGCGCACGCGGACGTTGGCGATACCGCCGTTGTGTGCGATGTAGACGAATCCACGCTGCAAGGTGATGCCTTCGACGGCAAACGTGCCGTCGACGTTGGCAGTCACGTAAATTGTCCGGTCCGCCGCGAGTTGCGGCGAGTACCCCGATGCAGCGCGCAAGGTCAGCGGGATACCAAAGCTGATCGATTCATCGATGCTCGCGTTGCTCGCAATCTCGACCGTATTGCCCGGGCTTGCGCTGTTGACGCACGCTTGCAGGGTCGTGTTGCACGGCGCTGCACCAGGCCAAACCAGGGCATTTGCCATGCTCGACAATGTCAGCAGAAACGCTATCGAATACCATTGAAAACGCGTCATGTCCGCTCCCCCGTCAGTTCAGCCGACGAAAGCATAGGATTGCGCGGCCACTCCCGATCCGGTGGCGCATCACATCGCTTTCGTCGACTGGATAACACTCCTGAATCCGGCCCCACATTGATGGCGTTTGTGATACCTGCGAAACGAGGGCAACTATTGGTTTTTCACCCTGTGGCCGCTTCGCTGGACGACACTTTACTCCCGCAAGGTCATTTTGATGAGTGTCGCCATCCGAACCTGGCCACGAACCGGATCCGCAGAGCTCGGACAGTCATGGACGCATGGATCCCAACCCCTTCAAGTGGAGATTTCACCCGACCATCAGGGCCCGGTAACGTCACTCAACACATGATTTCAGCCCGAAGATTTCTTGCCGATCCGGATACACCCGGCTTCTACCGAAGTTCGGGAGCGAGTTCGGGAGGGTGGGCAAATTCGTGCAACTTCGAGACACCCACGAATAGCCACGAATATTGTGGGCCTCCCGGTTGTCGCTCGCCTCTCATCGACTCCCGATCTTGTGGTGTCCAGGAAGTCGGGCGTGATCCAGCCCGACTCCATTGATCAACCGCTAGATCTTTCCACGCAAGCCCTGGTTGATCGATTCCACCAGCGCCTCTGCGGTCCATGGCTTGGCCAGGAAATCATGCAGCCCCGCTTCGCGACGGGCGCGATCGACAGCGGCAGTCTCGGCCTGGCCCGACAGCATGATCTTGACGACCGAAGGAAACCGCTTGTGCGCCTCGATCAGGAATTCATCACCGCGCATGCCCGGCATCAACCAGTCGGACACGATCACCAGCAATTTGTGCCCCTGCCCGGCCAGCTCATCGAGCAGCTCCAGCGCCTCTTCGGCACTTTCGGCGACATCGATCACGAAGGACACGCCGAACGCGCGCCGAAGTTGATCCTTCAACGCCGTCAGCACGATGATCTCGTCGTCGACACACAGCAATACGCCCTTTTCCACTATTCGGCTCCCGCTATCGGCAAATGCACGCTGAAGGTGGTGCCACGCCCGACTTCACTTTCCACGCTGATCCTGCCCATGTGCTTTTCCACGATCTTGCGCACGATGTCCAGGCCCAGGCCAGTGCCTTCACCGGTGGACTTGGTGGTGAAGAAGGGTTCGAAAATCCGCTTCTGCAGTTCGGGTGACATGCCGCATCCCGTGTCGGTGACCGACACCAGCGCGTCGCCGCCCTCCTGGCGCAGGCTGATGGTCAAGGTGCCCTTGTAGTCCATCGCCTGCAGCGCGTTGTGAATCAGATTGGTCCAGACCTGATTGATCTCGTCGGGGAGACAGCGCACCGGCGGCATTTCCTGGAACTGGCGAACCAGCTCGGTGCCGTGCTTGATCTGGTTCTGGTAAATCGTCAGCACCGTCTCCAGGCCTGTGGCCAGATCCGATTCTGTCCATACCTGCACGCCGCCGAAGCGAGAGAACGACTTCAGCGCGAAGATGATCTTGCCCACCCGATCCACTGCCGTATTGATGTTTCCTGCGTTGGTGGAAATGGTGGAAATTCCGTAAGCGATATCCAGTATCCGGTCTATCGCCGGATGCATGAGCAGCGGCAGCATTTCATCGAGGTCGGTGTGCGACTGCAACTGCACGAGCAGATCGGCGTAATGGCGAGCCCGGTTCAGGCCGAGAGCCTCCAGCGCTTTGGTCACTTCGCGCACCACTGCGCGCTCCTCGCGCGTGCTGAGCATCTTCCTCGGCTTGTTCGCACGCGCAACCAGCGCGCTGAAGCGCTCTCGATCGGTCTTGTCGAGCTCATCCAGCAAGGCTGGCAAACCGAGCAATGCGCTGTCGAGCGCATCGGAAATATTCTGGCCACTGGATTTGATCGCCCCGATCGGCGTGTTGATCTCGTGCGCCACGCCTGCGATCAACTGGCCAAGCGCGGCCATCTTTTCCGAATGCACCAGATGCGCTTCGGCCTGGTGCTGATCCTGCAGGGCCTTGGCCGCCTGCTTGCGTGCCTTCTCGGCCACGGCAAAGGCATCGGCGTTGGCCAGCGCAATCGCAGCGAAGGAGGCGGCCGATCGGAACACCTCCAGTTCGCGCTCGTTATACGCATTAGCCTGGTGGCTTTGCACGGTCACCACACCGATGCGGCGGCCATTGGCGATCAGCGGGCGGAACACCGCCGAAAGGATCGGCCTGCGTTCGACGAGTCGGCTGGTGCTGGGCGCGTTGACCAATTGGGTTTCGTTGAACACGGTCAGTTCGCGGTCTTCGCGAAAGGTCAGCACCGCCAGCGAGGTCGGGTGGTCGAGCGCAAACGAGCTGGGTTCGTCGATCACACCATCCTCGATATAAAAAATGAAATCGAGGGCGTCGCCCGCCGGCGAGAGCAAGGCGACGCCGAAAACGTCTACCGGCAGCAATGCGGAAAAGCGCTTCTCCAGCGTTTTGCAGATGGCCTCGGTATCGAGGCTTCCGGTCAGATCCTTGCCGATGTCGCCGACCAACCGCAAGGTTTCGGCTGACGCCGCGAGATCATTCATCGCGGCCGTGAGTGCGGCGTTGGCTTGCCAGCGCGCCGTTGTTGCCGCCACATGGCTGGCCACGAAACTGAGCAGGTCGAGGTCGGCCTGCGTATAGGTGATGTCGGCAGTGTAGCTTTGCACGATGATCAGCCCGTAGACGCGCTCCTGTGCGATCAGCGGCACGCCCATCCAACTGTTGAAATCGACCACGCCACGTGCTCGGCGACGGATCTCGCCCTGGGCGACCAGGGCGTAGAACAAGTCGTGATCCAGCAACCATGGGCACCGGCTGCGGATCACCAGCGAGGAAATGCCCTCGCCGTAGGGGAAGCTCTCCTTGAGCTGGCCTGGATCCTCGTCTACCAGGTATTCCTGATGGATCATTCCCTGCTTGGCGTCATAGGTGGCGATGATGAAGTTCTTCGCATATATCAGACGGCCGACGATCTCGTGCAGCTGGGCATAGTGTTCGTGCTCCGGACTGTCAGCGGTCGACAGCGAAGCGATTTCGTAGAGGGCGCGCTGCAGGGACTCGCCCTTGCGGCGTTCGGCGACTTCGCATTCGAGCGACGCCACGCGCTGCATCAGTTGCGCGACGGTCGCCGGTTGTCGGGTGCTGGCGTCGGCCTCAGTCAATCTCCACCTCCACACGATTGCGACCATTGTTTTTGGCGCGGTACAGGGCGGCATCGGCGCGGCCGAGGAAGCTGGCCACGGTATCGCCCTCCCGGTAGGCCGCCACGCCGAAACTCGCGGTGATCGGGCCCACGCCGTCAAAGCGATGGCCGGCGATGGCGGCGCGAAGATTCTCTGCTGCGGCGATCCCGCCATCGCGCGTGCTGTGCCTGCACAACACGACAAACTCCTCACCGCCCAGGCGGCCGAGAGCGTCGGATTCGCGAGTGCAACAGCGCAGGATGTCGGCAACGCCGGCCAGCACCATGTCGCCGGCGCCGTGGCCGAAATTGTCGTTGACCCGCTTGAAATGGTCGATGTCGGCGATGATGACGGCACTGTTCAGCGCGTAGCGACGGCTGAGCACCAATTCCTCTTCCATCGCTTCGTCGAGCTTGCGACGGTTGAACAGCCCGGTCAGCTTGTCCGTGATGGAGAGAATTTTCAGCTGCTCGTTCTTCTCCACCAGTTCCAGGGTGCGCACCGCCACCAGCGATTCCAATTCGGCGTTCATCTGGCGCAATTTTTCGTTCTGTTCGATCAGGTCGCGCTCCTGCCGGTAGGCGCGGATGGCCGCGCGCGCCGTCAGCACGATATCCTCATTGAGGAAGGGCTTTTCGAGGAACCGGTACAAGTTGGCGTCGTTGATCGCGCGCTTGACGCCGCTGAGGTCACTCTGTCCAGTCAGCAGGATCTTGACCGTACTCGGTGAGCGTTCATGCAGGCGCACCAGCAGCTCATCGCCGCGCAGGCCGGGCATCATGAAGTCGGAAATGACCAGGCTCAGTTCCCGTCCTTGTGCGCGCAGTTCGGCATCGATCTCAAGCGCCTCCTCACCGCTTTCAGCGAATTCGACCTCCAGATTCTGGCCGAAATTCGTGGCTATCACCGTGCGTAGCGCGCTGAGCACCGTCGAGTCGTCGTCCACACACAAGATGATGCCGCACTCATCCATGTGCTGGATTTCCTGCTGGAAGATGCACGCCAAGGCGCACGAACAGCCACCCCATCGAATTGGAGTTGGGTGACTTGAAGCAGAAAATGCCGGTCGCAACGAGCACAAGCAGGTAACCAAGCGAAACCGGACGTGCAAGGATCCGAGCGCGCTCCACGCGGAGAATTCTCGCCGGCGCACCGCCGGTGCCCATTGCCAATCGATCTGGGGCATTGGCAACGAGTGGCCAAGCTTCGCTTGTACGTGCTGTTTCCACCTCGCTCCTCACAAAGAATCGTCGCCGCGCTGTCAGCCGTGGCGGCCATGATCGGCAAGCCCGAGCCGAGGCTCCCCGATTTTGTCCGTCGCAGGCACCCAATTTGTCTTGCACAAGCGTTGTCCGCTTCGCCGACAAGTGCAATGCACGATTCAGGCCAGAACCGATCGAAGAAAACCGGTCAGGGACGATCCGAACCAGATGAGCCCGCAAGCGGTTCAGAATGGCGCAGTTCCGGGTATCAGGGCGGACACGAACGAGGGGGCGCACGCACGACTTGAGCGACTCAACGATCGATTCGGAAATCGATTCAGGAAACCCATGGCCGATCGCCATGTCAACCGACACTCATTTCGCCTGCAAAGATAGTGGGCATTCCCCGTTGTTGCTGGTTGAGGGCAAACACCCATGACCGCTCCAACTCCGACTACCATGACGACGACATGACCGATCCCGCACCCCAACGCCACCCGATTCTCCGCGGTCTGCTGGCCCTCGCTACGGCCGCCATCGTGGGCTACTTGCTGCTGATGCTGTTGCTGCACCCGTCGAACGAACGCGACTGGTCACTCGATCAACAGCGTCTTGCAAGCGCCGAGTTTTCCGGCGACAGCGTGCGCGTGCGAAACGTACGAAACGCGTTTTACCGGTCGACGACAGACTACGATGTGCACTGGGAAGATCGCAGCTACGACCTGCGCCAGTTGGATTCGGTGTGGTATGTGGTCGAGCCCTTCGCCACCTGGCGCGGGCCGGCCCACACCTTCCTGAGCTTCGGCTTCGACAATGGCGAATACATTGCCATCTCGGTCGAGATCCGCAAGGAGCGGGGTGAGTCGTTCTCACCGCTGCGGGGGATGCTGCGCCAGTACGAGCTGACCTATATCGTTGGCGACGAACGCGACCTGATCGGCCTGCGCGCCAACCACCGCCACGACGACATCAACCTCTACCCGGTGCGTGCGACCCGGAGCGCGGCACGCGCGCTGTTCGTCTCGATGCTGGAACGCGCCAACGCGCTTGCGGCGCAGCCCGAGTTTTACAACACAATCACCAACACCTGTACCAGCAACATCGTCGACCACGTCAACCTGATCGCACCCGAGCCGATTCCATTCAGCTACAAGATCCTGCTGCCGGCCTATTCGGACGACCTTGCCTTCGATCTCGGCCTGATCGACACCGACCTGCCCCGCGAGCAGTTCCGCGCCGCGTTCCGGATCAACGATCTTGCGTTGGAACATGCCGACAACGCGGACTTCTCAGAGGCGATCCGCTCGCGCCAAAGAAAATGAAGCCGGCAACCTCGCTGGTACGGCAAGCATTCCAGACAACAATCTCTCGCAGCCAGACATTGATTTTGTTTGCAGCCCATAGATTCATGCGGGTGCTACGCAACTATGTTTTTGTTCTAGCCGATCTCTAACGCGGCGACTTAACTTTGGTGGAAGGACGTCAGTCAAAAGAGAATAAAGGGGACGGAGGTATTATCCGGCAACCCGATTGTGGCGTGATTGATGCCCTCCTCATTGGCGCGCGGGAAAGGCCCGGACTCATCGCAGGAAATCGGGGTATTTCAAACGGATAATTCCTCCGTCCCCATTTCAGGGGAAACGGATAGAATCACCCGATGAGTACACCTCATGCTGATCTGGGCAATTCGGCGTTGCCGACACCTGTCATCGGGCGCCTCGGCTTGAGTGCGATCAGTCTGATCGTGGCCAACGCGACGGTGCTGTTCCTGCACTTGCACTACGATCTATCGCTGATCCAGATCGTACTGATCTACTGGTGCGAGTGTGTCTGGATCGGACTTTTCAGTGCCGCAAAGCTGACTCTCGCATCCGTCATCGGCGATCCCTACGAAAATCGCTGGGCGACGTTCTCGAAGGGCAGCGCACTGCTCATTTCGATCGTGATCATCTTCTTCTGCAGTTCCGCGTACTTCTCCGTGCTCGGTGCGGTTCTGATGATCGTGGTTTCCGTCCAGCACTCGTTGGAAGCGGCCAGTTCGGGAGTTGAGGTACTCGATCATGTTTCCCTCGTGATCGGAACCTCGATGGTACTCGCGGCCAGTCACGGCATTTCCTTCGTGGCCAACTTCCTGATACTGGGCGAATTCCGCAGGGCACGCGTCGGCGACCTCGTCATGTTGCCGTTCAAACGATCTCTCGCCTTGCTCGTAGCGATACTCCTGGGTCTGATCGTAGTTGTTCTTGTTCCCTGGCTCGCGAGCACGAGCCTGTTCGCAGCGATCGTGATCGCTCTGAAGGTGCTCTGGGATCTGCGCTTGCACAATCGCGAACGACGGGCCTTCGCGGCGTCGGGCGGCGGAAACGCCACGCCGTGAAATGGCTGACAAGAATTTCCCTCCTGTTGCAGCTTGCAACCGGCGCTCACTGGACAATTTATCTTGCGATGATCGAGGGGCGTGGTGGGCTGGAAGTCCTCGGAGCGCTGGTGGTCGTCTACGCGATTCAGTTGCCGGGCTTCCTGATCGGCCTCTGGGCGTGGTGGAAATATCCCGATCACAGGGTGATAGCCAGCTGGCTTCTGGTATTGCCCATCGCGTTCCTGTTTCTTCCTGCGATCGTGAAGAGCATGGCCGGTGGACGCCTGACGTCGGGCCATCTGCGCGGACTGTGGATGTGGGCCTGCGTACTCGGGGTCGTCGCGTGTTTCGCCGTGCCACGCAGGATTGCCGCGCGGTTGCCGGCATTCCTGTTTCAAAGCCGGGTTTTGAACGGCCTGGTCTTGCTGGTGCCTGCCAGCGCATGGCTGATATCGGTTGGACTCGCGGGCCGGGTATTCGGATTCGAAACCCTGGATCTGCCGCGCGCATTTGATCGCGATGAGACCGCCCTCGCGGTCGGCGCGGTGCTGGCCATGCTGGGCGGTTTTCTCGCCATTGGCATGACCTCGCTGTTCAGCGCTGCCTGGGGATGGCTTAGCATATTCAGCGGCGCCGAGGCGGCATGCCGCAAGCTCCATATCGCCCAACTCGTTGTCGCAGTGCCAGGAATCGCGCTGGGCGCCTACACGCTCGTGCTCCTGGCCAACCGACAGGTTTGACTACCGGGGAGCTTCGACGAAGCGACTGCGGCGGAAACGCGACCTGCCAGGCCGAATGAATCGTCCGGGCAGGTGTCCAGCATGCGCAAATCCGATCCGGGCTACCTCCGCGATCCTGCCATGACGTACCGTTGTTGCCGACAGTGGTGAACAAGGCGAACGGGTATTCGCTCTCAAGTCTGTTCTGGCACCACTATCCCGATCGCCGGATCGGGACAGCCACGATCCCATGCATTCTCAACGCCGCTTCGGAATCGACTCGGAGCATCGGAAAACCAGACGGAACATCGTCCAGATTCAAGATTCAAGACGGCATCTGACTGTTGACCTTGTCAGTGCTTCTAAACTGGCGCGCTGGATTAGCCTTGTATCGCGATTGTTTTACCCTGCCGCTTTGCTGCGCTCTGCCAACGACTTGACGGAGGCGGTCAAACTGTCGAGATATTTGCCATCGATGTCATCGAGACGATCTCGCCACTGGTAACAATTGAATCGCTTCCGAGCCAATTCGATCCAGTCGTCGATCTGTCGTGGGCAGGTCAGGGCGGCGAGAACGAGCTGGTTGGCTGCGGTGCGGATGCTGTAGTTCTGAGTGAAATGAAATTCTTCCTTGCGCCACGTTTCGTTGAGCATCACAGCACCCATGCTGACGATGTCACAGGCTGGATCCAGACCTTGAGCCACCACACTCTCCAGCCACTGGAGCAAGTTCCTGGCGTAGCACTGCATTTCAGACTCGCTCGCCACGCGCGTTGGCTCCAGCCCTTCGCGGCTCAGTTGGTGGTGGATCGGGCTGAACGACAGGTGATAGTTGAAGTCGGGTTCGTTCGCAGGCCAGAAACGTATGCGCTCGGTGTAAGCAGGTTGAAACACCGCCTGCCAGTGTGGATGCAGGGCGTCGCACCAGAGTTGCCAGTTCGCGAATATTTGAACCCTGCGCTCGAACAGCGAGCATTGAATGCGAAACTGCTGACGGGTGCAGCCGTGCTCGCGCTCCAGCACCAGGGTTTCTCCGTCGATGTACGGCGCAAAACCTGCCGCTCGTAGAGCCGGCGCAAACTGATCGTGGAAGTACTCAAGAACCGTGGCCGCCGCCAGCACTTCCTGTTGTTTTTTGGCGTTGTGTCTGGGCAGTGAGGCGGGTGTGGGAAAGGGTTCCGTACCGCCGTGCAGATCGATGACGGTGCCATCAAGTTGATACAACAAGCCATTCTGCGGATCCAGAATCTGCAGACCGCTCAGAGCTGCTGCGTGCGCAATCAAGCCCATGAGCGGAAGGGTGATCAGATCTGTCTTTACCCCGATGGCGAAGTCGGCATCGTCGGCATCTGCCTCACTCAACCCTTCGGACCACAGAATGTCATTGTCGTCGACGTCAAGATCGCCGTAGGTGGGTAGATAGGCGACAACCTCGCGAACAAAGGCGTTGAAGCGATCCTTGTTGCCCGGCACTCGCGCCGATTGCGACGAAATGTAGGTGTCGGCCTCGGCTGGAGTCAGAACGGAAGGCGCGCGAAAGAGTTGCAGAATGAAACTCATGGAGCACCGGATGACTGGCAAAGCGAATAGTGTGCACTACAATTGAGGTTCGCGTGGGAGAAGTCGTGTGCCGGCGATAGTGGATTCACGCTGATGTCCAAGATCGATGGGATAAGGCTCGATCGGTCGAAGAAAATCGATCCGAAATCGGGGGGCCAGTCCCCAACTCCTTACAGGAAGTCGGCATATTTCAAACGGATAATTCCTCCGTCCCCTTTTCCGGTCCCCTTTTCCTGATCGAGCGCGACACCCAGTTGCCTGGCCGGCCAGGAGTCCGCCAACCACTACCAGGCAATCCCATAGTCATCCCCCTGCTCACTCGCACCACCCCACAGCGTCCCATTCTTCTGATCCAGCCAGATGGCGGTGATCGGGCTGTAGGTGCGGTCGACGACTTCGACCTTGTAGCCCATGCGGCCGAGTTCGACGCGATCCCATTCGGAGACTCGCTGGGTGAGCTGGAGCCGGCCGGGTTCGGAGGTGTGGGCGCCAAACGAGCTTTGCATCTGGTAGCTCAAGATGTTGTGCGCCTCGGCGGCCTGCTGCACGTTCATCTTGAACTCGACCATGTCGAGGAAGAACTGCAGCAGGTTCTGATCCTGCGTGTCGCCACCCTGCACCGAGAACGCCATCAGCGGCTTGCCGTGCTTGAGCGCCAGGCTCGGCGTCAGCGTGGCGCGCGGGCGCTGGCCCGGATGCACCACGTTGAACGGGTTGAGTCCCTTGTCGAGGACGAAGCTCTGCATGCGCTGGCTGAGTCCGACGCCGGTACCTTCGGGGATGAAGGCCGGAATCCAGCCGCCGCTCGGCGTGACCGAGACCACCCAGCCTTCGGCGTCGGCGGCCTGGATCGAGGTGGTGCCGGCGAGGAAGGCTTCGTCAGGCGTCATCAGGCTCGATTGCTGGAAGCCTTCGGCACCTTCCGCGATCGCTTTCGGCGGAATCGGCGTCCACTTCTTGAGCAGGTCGAGATAGGGGTTCTTGCCGTTCTGGAATGGATACGGATCGCCCGGCTTGATGTTCGGATCGTTGCGCTCGGGGTTGATCAGCGCGCGACGCTGGTCGGCGTATTTCTTTGACAGCAGGCCGGCGATCGGTTCGACCGGCGGCACGTACGGATCGCCGTAGTAGAAGTCGCGATCGGCAAAGGCGAGGTTCATGACCTGATAAAGCGTGTGGATATAGCGTGCGCTGTTGTAGCCCATGCTCTTGATGTCGATTTTTTCGAGCATGTTCAGCGCCTGCAGCATCGCCGGACCCTGCACCCAGGTGGTCAACTTGTAGACATCAATACCCTTGTAGTTGGTGCTGACCGGCTCCTCGATATGCACCTGCCAGCGACCGAGATCTTCCAACGTCATCAGGCCGCCGAATTCCCTGGAACCGGCGACGATCTGCTTGGCGATGTCGCCACGATAAAAGCGGTCGTAAGCCGCCTGGATCGCCTGCTTGCGATTCTTGCCGGCGGCGAGTGCAGCGGCTTCGGCGTCAACGAGCTTTTGCAGCGTGGCGAGCAGTTCCGGCTGGCGGAAAATTTCGCCCGCCTCGGGAGCCGCGCGCTTGCTCGCATCGTTATTGTCCAGATGTGGCAGAAAGACCTTCTTCGAGCCCGGCCAGGTCGCCAGCAACTCGCGGCGCGACTCCATGTTGTCGGCTTGCGATTTTTCGATCGGATAGCCCTTGGCCATCTGCATCGCCGGCGCGAGTACCTCGGCGAGGCTGAGCTTGCCGTACTCGGCGAGCATGACCATGAGGCCGCCCGGCGTGCCCGGCGTCACCGCGGCGAGCGGACCGTATTCGGGCGGATAGACCATGCCCTTGCTGCGGAAGAAATCCACCGTTGCGCCGGTTGGCGCGACACCGAGTGCATTGATGCCTTTGACCTCGCCGGTATGCGGGTTGTAGATCAGGGCCTGGGTTTCGCCGCCCCAGCCGAGCGTATCCCACATGGTCGCCGTCGCCGCGAGCATCGCACAGGCCGCATCGACCGCATTGCCGCCGCGGGCGAACGTCAGCGCACCGGCGGTCGCCGCCAGCGGCTTGCCGGTGATTGCCATCCAGTGTTCACCGTGCAATACCGGTTTGACCGTGTGCTGGGCCAGAGCGACGGTGCCTGGAAATGCCATCAGCGCGATCAGGAAAAGGCTCTTTCGCGCACCCGGTTGCTTGGTTGGAAATCGGCCCATAGGCTACTCCCGGCAATGATCGGGACAGCTTAGCAGACGCTGATTGGTGGGGCAGCGTGCGCTTGTCATGCGCAATTCAGCGGTCGAATCAGTGCATGTCCGTTTCACTGCTGAGGATCGCAATGACTTTCGGCCGATCCGATTTTGCCCAGGGCAATCAATCATCGTTGTGCTCGGACATGACTTTCTCAATCCGACGATCCGGGATCAGCCACAGGATCGCGACGAGGATGAAGATGCCCTGGGCAATCCCCGGTTGAACGAAGGCCAGCGGAATGGCGGCCAGATACAGCAAGGTCGAGATGATGCCTTTGCTGTCCTTGCCAACGGCCTTGAAGACCAGTGAATCCTTACCTTCGTTGGCAATGATTCTGCGCACGAGAAACCAGTAGGCAATTGAAGCCATCAGAAGCACGCAGCCATAGAGCGCGGTGGGCAAGGCGGAGAAATGATTTTCGCCCATCCAGCCGGTGACAAATGGCAGCAGGGATAGCCAGAACAGCAGATGCAGGTTGGCCCAAAGCGTGCCGCCGCCCACTTGCCGGGTGGCGTGCAGCAAGTGGTGATGGTTGTTCCAGTAGATACCGACGTAGATGAAGCTCAATACGTAGCTGAAGAGCACCGGCAGCAGCGGTGCGAGGGATGAAATTTCCTCGCCATGAGGAACCTTGAGCTCCAGGACCATGATCGTGATGACGATGGCAAGAACGCCATCGCTGAACGCTTCCATCCGGCTCTTGCCCATTGTCTTCACCACTTGCGTTTGGAATGAAGGTGCGAACAATAGCCTGTCGGAGCAGCGGATCAGAATGGAATGGCACTGAGTCAGGAAATGTCAGATCAACTCTCGTTCGTGGTGTGGATAATTCCTCCGTCCCCTTTTCCGGTCCCGGATTCGCTTGCTGCGCCTGCGGAAAGTTCAACCTGACAGTCATGTTGCCCACTGTGATTGAGAGTATGGTGATGCCCTGGCCATGAACCTTCCAGCATGCCTGTTGGCGCCACCTGGGTTTCAGGGCCCCACAGCGCAAGGCTCCCGGATGAAAAAAACCATAGATGAACTTCTGGCGCAGATGCGTGCGCTGGAGGATGAGCTGCAAGAGCAGTTCACGAAAAAACGCGAAGAAATCGAGTTCCTGATCGACAAGAAGCGCGTCCGATTCGCACGCAACGTGCTCGAAAAACAGCGGCTCGCCCGCAAGAGCTTATTGCGCTTTTTTGGCGACAGTCGACTCAGTGTTGCGCTCACCGCACCGCTGATCTACTTCGGTTTTGTTCCATTCCTGCTGATGGATGTCTTCGTTACGATCTACCAACGAGTCTGTTTTCCGATCTATGGCATTCCATGTGTCCGCCGATCCTCCCATATGAACTTTGATCGGAGCGATCTGCCCTACCTGAATGCAATCGAACGCTTCAATTGCTTCTACTGCGCCTATGGCAACGGTGTCGCCAGCTACCTGCGCGAAGTTGCCGCGCGCACCGAGCAGTACTGGTGTCCGATCAAGCATGCTCGCCGCATCGTGGCCGCGCATGATCGGTATCCACAGTTCTTCGAGTTCGGTGATGCCGAGGCATACCGACAAGGTCTGGAACGTATTCGCAACAGCTTTGATGATGCTGCGCAGACAGACGACACGCACAGGCCTTCCAACCCGTCCTGATATCTCGTCGGTTTCGGTGCACGGATGTCGACGAGCTTCCGTCGGAAAAGCGGGCAATCCGCACGCCCGCTCAGAAGGCCGCAGTCCACGCCCGACACCAAATCAGCGTCGGTCTACCCAAGGCGACTGATCCCCAAAGTCCAACCTGAGCCAGGTTTTGCTCCAATCGCCGAGACCCGATGCTGCAAAGTCATACCGCGTGATCCGTGATGGATGCCGAGTTGCGATGGATGCAAGTGAAGCTGACCCGCTCCCAAGTTTCAGCACCAACCTGATCCGGGCTATTGCGAGCTCGCCGCTACTGGACACGTACCTGCAATCGCGCGACGCGTAACTGCGTTCCAGCAGGCCGGGCCTCCTCGACCAGATCCATTTCCGTGATCAGGGTCGAGTTCAATTGCACCCGGCGGACTATATCGGCGATTGAAGTTGAGTCATAAATTTTGAGCGTCACGACATAGCCATTTCTCGTCACGACGATTCCGTCGATGACGGCCGTCATCGGAAGCGTGCGCTCCAGTTCCCGTTCGATCCGAAACACACTGACTCGCGCTGGCGAGGTCGCAACAGCGCCAACGGGCCGGATCAGCAGCTCCATGTGATACGTACGGTTCCACTGGGACGGCTCCACCTGCGTTTTGTACAGGACATTTGCTGCGCGCAGACGGTCTTCGAACGCCACGACTTCGTCGCTGCTCAACGCGGTCAACACTGCAAGCACTCCGTCGCCGCTGGGTTTCAGTCCGTTGAGGACTACTCCGCCGAGCAGCTCCGGCGATAGCCGTTGACGCGTGTCACGTTCAATCTTGGATATGACGGGTTCAACGGGCGCCAGCGATTCGGCATCTGAATAGACAGGCCAGACAAAGATGTTAGTCAGCGTAGTGCGAGTCCCCGGTTTCGGAATGCTGACGTCGGCGGAATCGTACTTGTACAGCGAGATGCGCTCGCTGCCGGTGAATCGCACGCCGACTGAGAGCTCTCCGTTGGCGCCCGGCGACAGCGATGCGGTGGCTTCACCCTCGTACCACTTTCCCTCATCAGTCTTGCGGGTGGCGTTCTTCACCGGAGTGCTCAGCACCAGCCGTCCACTTTGGCATTCGAAGTCAGTTCCGGCGTGAAGGACGGCCACTGGCTGGGCTGACCAATGGCTGAGGCGACCACTCTTGGTCCAGACGGACAGCGTGCCATCAGCCGCACCGGACAATTCAATGCCGCTCTCCAGATAGCCGGCCTCGGTTGCGTGCAATGCGCCAAGCGCATCGGCCAGCGCTCTCCAATTGGCGCTACCCGTACCTTTGGCGCTGTAGCGACCGGAAACATCCGGGCAACCGCTTGCTCCGGCTGCCGATGCCACGCGTGGCGAGCCAACGATTGCCGGCAATAGTGCGGCTATCGCAAGCATTCCTGCCGGCGTACGAAGGTTGCGCAACACAGAGATCGCCAAGGCAGGAAGGTCAGCGGATTCTGCACCAACCCGTGCGACGTGGATACGATCGCGAATGGCGGCGAACCTCTGCCAGAAACCAGAATCACCAGCGAACAACTGCGACTATCGTCCGCCTCGTTCGGCGCAATTGCCCCCCCGGCACCGGCATGATCTTGCACAGTGGCGCACCAACGGCCTTCGAATTGATTCGGGATCCCCGGTTTTGCTGATTTTGCGGAATCGCACTATTCAAATCCGTCCGCAAACAGAACGTCATCCGTGACCGTGACTTCAACTCCAACCACATTCGTATTGGAGCCGTAGACGATCAGGTTCGCGGCAGGTTGCGCAGTCGCCGCGCTCAAGACCAGATTGCAGCTCTCCGCAGGAGCCAGGGCTCCCGCGCAATTTCCGCTATCGACATCGATGGCGATTCCAACTGGCACGTCGACCTGGATATTCTGCGCCGCAATGCTTGGGCTGCCCGTGTTGGTGACGATCAGCGAAGCCGTTGTCGCGGGTGCGAAAAACAGAATTGCCGGCGTCACTTCCAGAATGGCAGGCGATGGTGGGCCGACCGTCACATCGAGAGTGTTGGCAGCTGATGGTTGATAGCACTGCAGCGGATTCATCGCATTGCAGACGACTGGACCGGCATGTATGCCCGAGGGTGCAACTCCGCTGCCAATGATACGCAACTCCAGAATGCAACTTTCATTCGCGAGCAATGCGAAAGGTGATCCGCATCGGCCGGAGCCAAGCGTCACCTGACTTACGCCCATGATCGGCGTCAGCTGCAATTGATAGAGTCTGGTTGAATTGTTTTGTACGGCATACGAAACCGTGACCTCGCCATCGATCGGAACCACGACGGTTGTTGGCGTTAGCGGAGCAAACGACCAGAGTGGCTCTGCCGCTACAACGACCCTCGGGTTGATCACGATCAACAGCAACAGGATGCCGATATCGATCAATCCAATGCGTAACCGGGAATTCGAGGTCGATCTCATGGAAGGCATGAATTTGGTTCAACAGGCAGAAAACCGGGCGATTCTCCCAGAACCCGTTGCTCTCTGCTTCGCCCAAAAAGCGGGTCCAAAGAGCCGGTCAGAGTCTGAGGATTCCCCACGAATCTAATCGACCAATCAACGTCTTACGTGCGATTGATGAAAAGTGCAACCTGACCCGGGTTTGGACCCGGGTTCTGAACCTGCCGCCAACGACTGGGTTCTTGTGGGTTCTCGGCTGGGTCGCTGGGTTGGGCAATTGATCCGGGATTTGGACACCGCGATCGATCAACATACGCCGTTGACGCGCATACGCCACTGACGTAGTATCGCCCAATGATCTTCATCGAAACCACGGTGTTTACGCGACAAATCACCGAGCTCCTCGACGACGAATCTTACGGCCAATTTCAGCGTGACCTTGCGGAGAACCCAGAAGCAGGCGACTTGATACCCGGCACCGGCGGGTTGCGGAAAATCCGGATCCCGGCGAAGGGACGCGGCAAGCGCGGGGGTGGCCGAATCATCTACTACTACTTTGTCAGCACGTCGCGAATTGCACTGCTGCTGGCCTACCCAAAGAACGCGCAAGGCGACCTGACGGCTGCGCAGAAAAAAATCCTGATCAAGGTCATCGAGACCTGGAGCTGAAAATGGACAAACACCTTTTTGCCGAACTTACCGAAAGCCTGGAGCAGATGGGTGAAATCACGCGCGGCGAGCGCGCACCCTCACGCGAATTCACGGTGGATGCGATCAAGGTCAAACAAGTACGCGCCAAAACCAAACTGTCCCAAGCAAAATTCGCAGACGTCATCGACGTGCAAGTCTCTACCCTTCGGAATTGGGAACAAGGTCGCCGTGTACCCACCGGCCCCGCCAAAGCGCTACTACGCGCGATCGATCGCGATCCAAAGAACGTCCTGTTTGCATTGGCGAAGCGCGATTAGATCAGGTTGCAAATGCAGACCGCCTTTCGCTCCTACCGACGAAATTCAAGATTCAAGACCTGCCCCCTTTTTCGCGTCCCGGCGACTTACGCTGCGCCGGATCCGGTTGCGGCAGTTCGTCGGCGCGGAAAATCATGGGTGTCTCGATTCAGGCCCTCTAAATCAATGACTCTGACCCCATTGATTCGGCCGCGACGACTTTCGCGCGATGGTCGAGGCCAAGACCCAGCGCTTCGCGAGCGTGCGTCCGGCACATCGACCACCACGGACACCACCGAATCCGGATAAGTGAACCTGACCCCGTTCTTGGGGCGACCGCGCAAACCCCTTGAATCCGCCAAGGTTCAGAAGATCAGGAAAGACTACTCTGACCCCTGTTTTCCAGGTTGCGCAGGCTAACGCACCTGGGCCACTTCACTGCGTTGGGCGTTGCACTTCGAAGTTGAACTCACCGCTGCGCCCCAAGAGACCCGAGCTTTTGGGTTTTCTCTATGGACTATTTACCCGATTTGCTTCAGCTGAACATGCGTACCATTCCTTGCTTAGATCGCTTTCTCCACACAGTCTCCGAACAAGGTCAACACGACGTCGATACTCCTCCTTGGATATGCCAGCTCGGCTCGCAAACTCATCAACCCTAAGTTCTTCTTCAACTGGATCCACCTGGATTAAGCCAAAACTTTTTGCTTCGACATCGGACAGAATGCGTTGATCAGCAGGCGGAATTCCTTGCATAAGATCAAACAGGCCAGAAGCGACATTCATGTCTGACAAATACCTAGTCACGGAAGATCGCAGCTCAACATATCTTGATCGCGTTTCGGCGTTGTCGGCTGTAGCGATCCCGGTTAGATAAGGGCGATGAACTATCAGCTTTGCTCCGGGTGCCAAGAAACGGACCGACCCTCCGGCGTAGATTAATACACAAGCGCTTGCGCAAATACCGTCGACTGGCACAGTGATACTTGCACGATAATTTCGAAAGAGGCGACCGAGGCTTATCGCCGCCCGAACGTCACCACCCAAGCTCTCGATTCGGACGACAACCACGCCTTGGAAGTCTCTGAGAGCATTTGCTACCGTGAGATATTTGTCTGAATCTATTTCGCCCTGAATCGGCACGAACGCAGTGGCTCGCATCGCCCCATTCGCCGGAGTGATTTGAATGGTGTTTACGGGTGGTACAAGCTTGAATCCGGGAGGTAGTGTAGGAACTTCGCCGAGTGACACCTCTGTCAACAGCATAGCTAAACACACGAACAATACGCGTCCCATCCCCATGCCTACACCTCGACTCATTTTTGACGAATGCCCAAACTCATCCAACTGATATCGCGCCCCACGCGCCAAGCGTAATCGGCACTAGCCCCTGTCCCGAATCAAGCCGAACCCTATATTCCGACTCACTGAAGTCATTACAGAAATGTGCCGTGCACGGAAAGTGCAACCTGACCCGGGTTTTGCGAGCTACGGTTCTTCGCTATTTGATCTGTTTTGGAGCGTGCATTTCCATACATTTTTCCATAATACTTTCTACATCCGCCTCAGCATTCATCCACTCTTTAAGCGTAGGAAATTTGCTCGTTGATTGATTTATCCCGCAAAGACATGCATCTGCAATCCTGCTCTTTCCTCCAACAAGACCCGGATTCTCCTTGGTGGCGCCCCAAACACAATACATGAGCATAACCTCCCTCGCGTTTTGTGATATCGGACCAATAAGCTCTTCTTCAATTTTGGCATCGACCTTGTACTTGATCTCGCACTCCTTGCCCGCTTTGTTGGCCAACTTTCCCTTCGGGCTCGAATTTCTTTTGTCGGCGGGCAGACTCTGTAAGTCCCTAAGGTCCTGAACAGAAAGGACGCGTTGAGTCTCCTCAACCGTGCATTGGCAAGAGCTCTCGATGGCTTGGCGTATCCCGTCGCTCGGGTCTGATCCTTGAAGTAGATCAATCACACAAGCACCGTACAAAAGATCACGATACTCCTTCGGCCATTCGGCACTCATCGCCGTGGATTCCGATTGAAGCGCTACCAACATCCAAAACCCAAATAGACCTTTGATTACGACGAATATACTCATGGACTCCCCGAGTTGCGCCGAGCACGCAGCGCCCGAATTAGTATGTATCCCCCGGCCAAGCCGGGGGCTTTAGTTTTGTGGATGAATCGGGTCAGAGTCATTGGATCAAACGGGACTAGATCAATCGAGTCAGAGTCATTGATTTGTGACCGGAGGTCCAAGCCTTACCGTGAATCCAAAAATCAATGACTCTGACTCGATTGATCTAGACCCCATCGTCTCTAACCCGGATTCTGCTTATGCGCTTAGGTTTCTAATTTCAGAAACGAGTGGGTCATTCGAAATCGCCGGTGAAGCAAGGATCCGCTCAACACGAAATGACTGTTTTCTTACCGGATGAACGACCGAGTTGAAGACGGAAATAAAACTATTCCTCTGCAACACATCCAATACGGGTCCAATGAATGAAAGCACCTCAGGCTTGGTTATGCCTCTACTAAATGCACCAAGTTTACGTCCAGCGCCCGACTGCTTGTAGAGCTTCCTAAGTATCGTCACAAGCGCCTTTAGTTGGGGAGGAATATCCATCTGAAGTACAGCACTATTTGTGCCCATATTGTCGAATCCACCTATCTCGCAGTTGTCGTCAAAGAGCTTTTCAGGAAGTCCTGAGATACTAGACGCACCTGACACTGTAGAAATGATGCAATTCGCAAACCGAACGTCGCAAACTGCAGTTCCCAACGATAGATTTCTGACCGTGGAATTACGGAACTCAATTCCACAAATTGAGATTTCATCAAGAGATAGCTGACCAAGGCTGGCGCCATCTATCACAATTCCATGGAAATCTATGGTGCCTAGCTCAGCCTCGATAGCCATGCGGAGTGCAGTTGTGCAGCAGTCTGCGACTATCTGAGGAGAGACTCTTTCTCTGAGACCTCGCCTTGAAAGCTGCTGGGCGATTCCAATCATAGTCTCAGGGACTGTACGGTTAGTGGCTAAAATGTACGACGCCATAGATATTGCATTATCCGATAGCTCCGAGATTGGTGAGAGCAATACTCCTTGAAATCCAGACAATGCTCGCCTGGCAAAGGCCCCACCTTGAAGGGCACCCAGCATGTCTACATCTACAAACGACCTATTACCCGGCTCGCTATCTCGTTGCGTCAGCCCAGGTAGCCTCTGAAGTTGAGCGAGAACGCCTTCACCGGCCGCCTGACTAGTTTCGAGAGAGTATGCGTCTGCCAAATCGTTGCCCGTAATCGGGCCAGTACCTGATGCCTTGGAACGCACAGATTCCGCCAAGCGTTCGAGAACTGCGCGAATGGTTTCTGACTCCATAGACGAGCTTTCTAGCATCGCCTCACGTTCGCAAATTTTACGGAGAAAGTGATCCCATGCGAAGCCGAATCCCTTTGAGTCATCAATCGCAAGAATCTCGTGAAAGAGGTTGCTTCTAATCAAATAGGCAAGAATTAGAGGTTTCCTCGGGATCCAGTCGGGAAGCGCATCATTCACTCCGTTTCTAGCGAGAAACTCACGTGCGGAATCTTCGCTAAACTCTTCCAGCTCTACGATTACGTAGGAAGCATTTTGAATTCCCAATGCGCCAACCAATTCAGCGTCGTTGTCGAAGTAGTGCTCCCGCCCACAGATGAGAACTCCGACTCCATTTGGCAATTTTTGGGTGAAGTCCCTCAAACCTTGAAGGGCTCGTCGGCGGGCCTCACGCATAAAGTTCTTGTTGTCTGTTCGAACAACTGTTTGTGCCGCAAGCTCATCAAAACCATCTAAAAGCAGACAGCAAATGCCCGCACGCCAAGCAACTACAAGATCCTCCTTTGGCGTGTACCCAATAGAACGCGCATGACGCTCGAGCATCTCGTCACAATGATCCTCGCCCCAGTGCTCTCTAAGGTTTAGGCAAACTGGCGCGCGTGAAGATGTATCCCGATGATGAAAACTTGATAGCGATCTGAATATCTCTCGAGCAGTCAAGCTCTTGCCGGAACCGAATGGCGCTCGCAGAACCACGACTTCACCGCCAGCTAATTTCTCACAAATCTCTTCTAGATAAATTGCACGATGGCTGGTTGAGGACTTCGCCAGCCGTGAGTCAATACTGACCTTCATCGGCAATGTGACGTATGCATCCTCAGCGATGTTAATCGAATCGGTGCTCGGATCTCTTGCGGATCCGAATGCATAGCGTGAACGGAGCGAAGTGTATTTCAGTCCGTCGAAGAATCGACGTTGAAACTGCTCGAGACTCAATGCAATCACATTTGATTTTCTTGCGACTTCAACATGTTGAGCGTCAAGTTGCTTCTCAGTAATAAACCATTTTGACACTGCAGGCGCTGATTTTCTCTCGAGAGCTTCCGCAGAATTTAGCTTTTTTATATCTTCCTTTGCTTTCTCTAACTTCGCGCTTGTTGTGACCATAATCAGATGCGTTACGTCACGCAGTCTTGCGATCCCATCCAGCTCTCTCACGACAGGATCATCTGGGTAGTGTGTGGGCTGGCACTCACCAGGGGGTATGTTCCAAACCGCTTCAGCAACCCTTCTTACTTCCGCCTCAAATGCCATATTACTTTTATAGGAGCTGGCCATTCTATACCTCCAAATTCTTTCGATGACCAAGCATAGTCGGCCCTGTATACAGCTAGTCTAACCTTCATTCGCAGCCTTGGAATCTGCGACCTCTGCAACTCCCAATACATGCGCGCAAGCTCATTGCTTTCCGAAATCCGTCTTGTCCATTGCTTCGGCAATCGTCGACCGTGACATCCTTTGCACTTAAAAATTCGCAGACTCTCCGCACGCTGACATCCGAGTCGGCTTGGATTCGCGCAGCCCACAGAGTATTGATAACTAGCGCAACCCCCCATTAATCCTATCCAGTATTTCCCGCCCCGGACTCAACTCCCCCACCCCCAACCGATTCAACGCCCCCTCCACGGTCCCCAAATGCTTATGCATATCCGATGCCAACGGGTCGACATACAGCAACCCCGTCACCACCTCCCCCATCGCATGATGCTGCCCAACATAGTTGCTGGCGGCAATCCGGTCGCAGGGGTCGTACTCAGCGTCAATCTTGTGCAGACGTAGTACCGAGCCATCGTGCTGGTCGACGCTGATGGTTTGGCCGGGTTCAAAATCGACGACGATTTCCTCGCGGGTCGGGATGACGTCCATCCGGTTGACCGCATCGTTGTGCTCGCGGACGTATTCGTAGCTCTTGGTGCTGCCGGCGTGGTTGTTGAAGGCGACGCAGGGGCTGATGACATCGAGGAAGGCGGCGCCCTGGTGCAGGATCGCGCCCTTGATCAATGGCACGAGTTGTTTCTTGTCGCCCGAGAAGCTGCGCGCGACATAGGTTGCGCCGAGTTGCAGGGCGAGGCCGATCAGGTCGATCGGTGAGTCGGTATTCTTGACGCCCTTCTTTGACATCGAGCCTTCGTCGGCGGTGGCCGAGAACTGGCCCTTGGTCAGTCCGTAGACTCCGTTGTTCTCGACGATGTAGACCATGTTGACGCCGCGGCGCATGGCGTGGACGAACTGGCCCATGCCGATCGAGGCCGAGTCGCCGTCGCCTGAGACACCGAGATAGAGCAGTTCGCGATTGGCCAGGTTGGCACCGGTCAGCACCGAGGGCATGCGCCCGTGCACGGTGTTGAAGCCGTGCGACTGGCCGAGGAAGTAATCGGGCGTCTTCGAGCTGCAGCCGATGCCGGAGAGCTTTGCCACGCGGTGCGGTTCGACATTGAGTTCCCAGCAGGCCTGGATGATTGCGGCCGAGATCGAGTCGTGGCCGCAGCCGGCGCAGAGGGTCGAGATCTTGCCTTCGTAGTCGCGCCGGGTGTGGCAGAGCGCGTTTTTCGGCAGGGTCGGATGGTGCAGTTTGGGTTTGGTGATGTAGGTCATGCCACGGTCTCCGAGGCTTGCGCGGTAACGCAGGCGCCACGCATGTGCTCGGCGATGGCGCGGACGATGAAACGGGCGGTGATCGGCGTGCCGTCGTAGTGCAGGATCTTGATGACGCGGGCTGGATCCAGATCGAACTCGTTGATCAGCAGGCTGCGCAGCTGGGCGTCGCGATTCTGTTCGATCAGGAACACGCGCTCGTGCGAGAGCACGAACTGGCGCACCGATTCGGGGAACGGGAAGGCGCGCACGCGCAGGGTGTCGAGATGCAGATCCTGCGCTTCGAGCACGCTGATGGCTTCGTCCATGGCGGGACTGGTCGAGCCGTAATGGATGGCGCCGAAGCTCGCCTTCTTTTTCGCCGTGCGCAGGATCGGTTGCGGCACGAGTGATTTGGCCGTATCGAACTTCTGCAGCAGGCGTTCCATGTTGTAGATGTAGTCGGGGCCGCGTTCCGAGTAGCGCGCATACGGATCACGCGAGGTGCCGCGGGTGAAGTAGCTGCCCTTGGTCGGATGCGTGCCGGGATAGGTGCGATAGGGGATGCCGTCGCCATCGACATCCTTGTAGCGGCCGAAGTCCCTGCCCGCCTCGAGTTCCTCGGCGGTCATGACCTTGCCGCGATCGTAGGCGCGTGCGTCGTCCCAGGTGAACGGTGCGCACAGGCGCTGGTTCATGCCGATGTCGAGATCGGTCATGACGAAGATCGGCGTCTGCAGGCGGTCGGCCAGGTCCAGCGCCTGTGCCGAGAACTCGAAGCACTCGTGCGGATCCTCCGGCAGCAGCAGGACGTGCTTGGTGTCGCCGTGCGAGGCGTAGGCGGCGGCGACGATATCCGATTGCTGGGTGCGCGTCGGCATGCCGGTGGAAGGGCCGCCGCGTTGCACGTCGATGATGGTGACCGGGATTTCGGCGAAGTAGGCAAGGCCGATGAATTCGTTCATCAGCGAGACGCCCGGGCCGGAGGTGGTGGTGAAGGCGCGTGCCCCATTCCAGCCGGCGCCGGTGACGATGCCGATCGAGGCGATTTCGTCCTCGGCCTGGATCATGGCGTAGCGGTTCTTGCCGGTTTCCGGATCGACGCGGTATTTCTGGCAGTAGGACTGGAACGCCTCGGCCAGCGATGAGGACGGCGTGATCGGATACCAGGCGCAGACCGTAGCCCCGCCGTAGACGCAGCCGAGCGCGGCGGCGGTGTTGCCATCGATGAAGATCTTGTCGCCGACGTTGTCGGCCTTCTGCACGCGCAGACCGATCGGAGCGAGATGTTCTTTTGCGTGATCGCGACCAAGATGCAAGGCGTGGATGTTGGCATCGAGCAGCTTGGGTTTGGATTTGTATTGCTGGCCGATCAGGGTTTCGATGACCTCCGCATCCATGCCGAGCAGTTGCGACACTGCGCCCACGTAAATGATGTTCTTGAACAGCTGGCGCTGGCGCGGATCGTCATAGGTGGCATTGCTGATCTGGGTCAGCGGCATGCCGATGGTGGTGACATCCTCGCGGAAGCGTGATTTCGGCATGGGCTTGCTGTTGTCGTAGAACAGATAGCCGCCGGATTCGATTTCCTTGACGTCGGCATCCCAGGTTTGCGGGTTCATCGCGACCATCAGGTCGACGCCGCCGCGACGGCCGAGCCAGCCTTGTTCGGTGACACGCACCTCGTACCAGGTTGGCAGGCCCTGGATATTGGATGGAAAGATGTTGCGCGGGCTGACCGGCACGCCCATGCGGATGATCGATTTCGCGAACAGTTCATTGGCGGAGGCCGAGCCGGAGCCGTTGACATTGGCGAACTTGATGACGAAGTCGTTGGTGGCGGTGATGGGGGTCATGCTGCGACCCTCTCGCCAACGTAACGGCTCTTCGTAGGAGAGGCATTCATGCCCGATGCTTTTGCTACGGCGTGCCGAAGAGCATCGCGACCGGAGGAAGTCCCTTTTTCGGGGCGGCTAAAGCCGCTACCTACGACGGCTTGCGAATGCTCGGAATTCCATGGAAGGCGATCGCTTCGGATTTTCGTAGGAGAGGCATTCATGCCCGATGCTTTTGCTACGGCGTGCCGAGACGCATCGCGACCGGAGGAAGTCCCTTTTTCGGGGCGGCTAAAGCCGCTTCCTACGACGGCTTGCGAATGCTCGGAATTCCATGGAAGGCGAACGATTCGGCTTTTCGTAGGAGAGGCATTCATGCCCGATGCTTTTGCTACGGCGTGCCGAGACGCATCGCGACCGGAGGAAGTCCCTTTTTCGGGGCGGCTAAAGCCGCTTCCTACGACGAGCGAGATTGTGTGCGTGAAGGATGACGCGAACATCACGCGGCCTCCTTCTTCTTGACTTTGCTTGGGCATGGCGGGGTGTTGGCGTGGGTCATTTCCATGAAGACCTTTTGCATGTCCCAGGCGCCGGTCGGGCAGCGTTCGGCACAGAGGCCGCAGTGCAGGCAGACATCTTCATCCTTGACCATGACGCGTTGGGTCTTGAGCGGGCCGGAGACGTACAAGGCCTGGGTGAGGTTGAAGGCGGGGGCGGTGAGCTTCTGGCGCAGCTCGTGTTCCGGTGCATTGCCGGTGAAGGTGATGCAGTCCATCGGGCAGATGTCGACGCAGGCATCGCATTCGATGCAGGCCGCGTCGGTGAACACGGTCTGCACATCGCAGTTGAGGCAGCGCTGGGCTTCCTTCCAGGCGGTGGCGGCATCGAAACCGAGTTCGACTTCGGTGCTCATGCTTTTTATGGCCACCTCGAACGGCACCAGCGGCACCTTGAAGCGCTCGTCATTGGAAATGTCGTTGTCGTAGCTCCACTCGTGGATGCCCATCTTCTGCGAGAGCACCTTGACCTGCGGCGGCGGACGCTTGCTGGTAGGCACACCCGAGAGCAGATGATCGATGGAGACGGCGGCCTCGTGACCGTGGGCGACGGCCCAGATGATGTTCTTCGGGCCGAAGGCAGCATCGCCGCCGAAAAGCACATGTGGCAGGGTCGATTGGTGGGTGACTTCGTCGACGACGGGCATGCCCCACTCGTTGAACGCGATGCCGATGTCGCGCTCGATCCACGGGAATGCGTTTTCCTGGCCAACCGCGACCAGCACCTCATCGCAATCGAAATGCTGATCGGGTTCACCGGTTGCAACCAGCTTGCGCTTGCCGCGTTCGTCGAATTCGGCGCGAACCTTTTCGAAGCTCATGCCGGTGAGCTTGCCGTTGTCGTGGATGAAGGCTTTGGGCACCAGATAATTGAGGATCGGGATGCCTTCGTGGGCGGCGTCTTCCTTCTCCCAGGGCGAGGCTTTCATTTCCTCGAAGCCCGAGCGCACGATCACTTTCACATCATCGCCGCCGAGGCGACGCGCCGAGCGGCAGCAATCCATCGCGGTGTTGCCACCGCCGAGCACGATCACGCGCTTGCCGATTTCCTTGACGTGGCCAAAGTAGACCGATGAAAGCCAGTCGATGCCGATATGGATATGTGCGGCGGCTTCGTCCGAGCCGGGCAACTCCAGCGCACGACCACGCGGTGCACCGGAGCCGACAAAGACGGCGTCGTAGTTCTTCTCCAGCATGGCACGCATCGACTCGATGCGCTGTCCGCCCTTGAGCTCGACACCGAGATCGAGGATGTAGCCAACCTCCTCGTCGATGACCGACTCGGGCAGGCGGAAGCGCGGCACCTGGGTGCGCATGAAGCCGCCGCCTTTCGGGTCGGCTTCGAACACGGTGATCTCGTAGCCGAGCGGGGCCAGATCGCGGGCGACCGTCAGCGAGGCCGGACCGGCGCCGATGCAGGCGATGCGCTTGCCGTTTTTCTTCGCGGCCGGTTTCGGCATGCGTGCCTTGACCTCGCCCTTGTTGTCGGCGGCGACGCGCTTCAATCGGCAGATCGCCACCGGCTCGGGTTTCTCGCCGTTGTTTTCCTCGACCCGACCGCGCCGGCAGGCCGGTTCGCAGGGGCGGTCGCAGGTGCGCCCGAGGATGCCGGGAAAAACGTTCGATTCCCAATTGATCATGTAGGCATCGGCGTAACGCCCTGCCGAGATCAATCGAATGTATTCGGGTACCGGGGTGTGGGCCGGACAGGCCCATTGGCAATCAACGACTTTGTGGAAGTAGTCCGGATCACGGATATCGGTGGGTTGCACCTGGTTCCCTCTCTGTCGACATGCCGGCGAACCGGCGTTACGGGCCGATGATCGCGTCGATGGCAGACAGGGGCGCGGTCGGTTGGAGTCTAGACGCGTGACGACAGGGAATGAAAGGCCTGGCGCACAATTGGGGCGGGAGTGGGGGGTGGGTTGTGGGAAGTCGGGAGTCGGGAGTGGGAAAAGCGAAACACATTTTCGCCGCAAGCCCGGAGGAGCGTCTTCAGGCGTGATCAGCAAGGCAAGGCAAACGGATCGCGTCCAAAAACACGCTTCGCAACGTATCTCTCAGCAAAGCCAATCCGTTCAAGCCGCCTGAATCGCCTTTCCCACTCCCCACTCCCCACTCCCCACTCCCCACTCCCGCTTCCAAAGCTGGCCCTCGACAACGCATCGGACCAGAATGCAGGGTCGAAATCCGCTGGGGAGATCACCATGCAACGATTCGCCTTCTTGGGTCTGGCATTGCTAACCGCCAGCCTCGCTGCGTCAATCAGCCACGCCGAAACGCGCGTCTTCGAGGCGATGGATGTGTTCGGCCTGGAATGGGTCGACAACCCGCAGATCTCGCCGGATGGGCAACGCATCGTCTACCAGCGCATGGGTTTCGATGTAATGAGGGATCGCAAGCGTTCGAGCCTGTGGATGATCGATGCCAATGGCCGTCACCATCGCCCTCTCGCCGCCAGCGGCAGCGGTGCGGCGTGGTCGCCGGATGGGCGGCGGATTGCCTATGTCGCAACATCCGACGGCAGGGCGCAGATCCAGATGCACTGGCTCGATGGCGGCGAGGATGCACGCATCACCGAACTGACCGGCTCGCCCGGAAATCTGAGCTGGTCGCCGGATGGTGCATGGCTGGCCTTCACGATGCGCGTGCCGGTGGATGAGGCGGCGCTGGCGAACATGCCAAAGCCGCCGAAAGGAGCCGAATGGGCGGCTCCGGTCAAGGTTATCGATCGCGTCATCTATCGCATCGATGGTGGCGGCTACGTCGATCCGGGATATACGCACGTTTTCATCGTTTCGGCCGAGGGCGGCGCGGCGCGCCAGATCACCCACGGCAAGCACAATTTCAATGGGCAGCCGGCGTGGAGCGCGAACGGCAAGTCCGTGATCGTCTCGGCCAACCTCAGCGACGATTGGGAATACCAGCCGGTCGAAAGCGATCTGTATCGCGTGGCCATCAGCGATGGCGCGATGACGCGCCTGACCGAGCGCAAGGGACCGGATCACAGCGCGATGCTGTCGCCCGACGGACGCCGACTGGCGTGGCTCGGCTTCGACGACAGGCGCCATCCCTATCAGGCCTCGCGCCTGTACATCGGCGATGTCGATGCAGGCAATGCGCACTCACTGACCGATGGTTTCGATTTCAGTATCAGCAACGCTGCCTGGGATGGCAATCGCGGCTTCTGGCTGCAGTTCGACGATCACGGCCGCAGCGTGATCGGCTGGATTTCCGCAGCGGGCGGCAAGGTCGAGCGCATCGTCGATGATCTCGGCGGCACCGAGATTGGACGTCCATACACGGGCGGCGAATTTTCCGCAGCGGGCGGGCGCGTTGCCTACACACGCGGCACCTCCAGCGCGCCAGCCAATCTGGCCATCGTCGAACGCAAGGGCAAGTCGCGCAGCTTGACCGATCTCGACGCGAACCTGCTCGAGCACAGGAATCTCGGCAAGCTTGAGGAGATCACGGTCAAATCCTCAGCCGACGGCCGCGACATCCAGGCCTGGATCGTCACTCCACCGGGCTTCGACAAATCGAAGAAGTATCCGCTGCTGCTCGAAATCCACGGTGGCCCGTTTGCCGCATACGGCCCGGGCTTCGCCCCGGAGCACCAGCTCTACGCGGCGCAAGGCTATGTCGTGGTGTATGCCAATCCGCGCGGCAGCACCAGCTATGGCAGCGAGTTCGCCAACCTGATCGAGAATGCCTATCCGGGCCAGGATTACGACGACCTGATGAGTGTGGTCGATGCGACGATCGCACGTGGCTCGATCGACACCGACAACTTGTTCGTCACCGGCGGCAGCGGTGGTGGCTGCCTGACCGCATGGATCGTCGGCCACACCGATCGCTTCCGTGCCGCCGTTTCGGCCAAACCGGTGATCAACTGGGCAAGCTTTGTATTGACCGCCGACATGTACCCGTACTTCACGGAATACTGGTTCGACGGCATGCCCTGGGACAACCCGGAGAACTATGCCAGGCGCTCACCGCTCCGCTATGTCGACAAGGTGGCCACACCAACCATGATGATCGTCGGCGACGACGATCACCGCACACCGGCATCGGAGGCCGAACAGTTCTACCAGGCGCTCAAGTTGCGCAAGATCGATACGGCAATGGTGCGCATTCCGGGAGCCTCGCACGAGATCAATGCGCGACCAAGCAACATGATCGCCCAGGTGCTCAATTCGATTGCCTGGTTTGAGAAGCACCGCGCGAACGCAACGCCAGGGGATCACCATGCCGATTGAGGAAAACACGGGCGAAGCCGGTGGCAGTGATCTGGAGGTGCTTGAAACAATCGAGGCACGCATTCTCGGCAGCCTGATCGAGAAGCATGCAACGACTCCGGATGCGTATCCATTGACGCTGAACGCCGTGGTTGCCGCCTGCAACCAGAAATCCAACCGCGACCCGATGAGTCATTACGAGCCTGGTGAAGTCGGCCATGCCCTGCGTCAGCTCGAAGGCAAGAACCTGGTCAGCGGCAGCCTGAGTGCCCGGGCATCGCGCTATGCGCACAAGTTCGATACCGGCTACAACGTGACCTCGCGCCAGCGCGCCCTGCTTGCCTTGCTGATGCTGCGTGGCCCGCAGACGCTGAACGAACTTTACGCACGCAGCGAACGCCTCGCCGATTTCCCCGATGCCGAGGAGGTGCGCAGCGTGCTGGATCGGCTTGCTTCGCGGATACCCGCGCTGGTCGTGCGCCTGCATCGGGCGCCGGGCCAGCGTGAGGAGCGCTACATGCACCTGCTCTGCGGACCCGTGTCGCTCGATGCGGCGATGAGCATGACCGAGCCCGCCGAAAAATCATCGCCCGGCCTCAGCGAGCGTGTCAGCCAGCTTGAGAGCCTGGTTGCACAACTGCAGGAAGTGATCGCCGAGCTGCAGGCGCGTCCGGGCAACGGGAACGTTGCAGCCGACGACGCAACCGGCGACACATGAGCGGGGAATTCAGCAAGGTTCCAGCTGCGTCGTCGGCGCCACGCGCACAGAGGATGTTTCTGATCCTCGCTGGCTTTTTCATCGCCAACGCGGTCATCGCCGAATTCATCGGGGTCAAGATCTTCGCGCTCGAAGACACGCTCGGGATGAAGCCGTTCGAGTGGAACCTGTTTGGGCAGACCGGATCGCTGAACTTCACGGCCGGCACCCTGCTCTGGCCGATCGTGTTCATCATGACCGACGTCATCAACGAGTTTTACGGGCAGCGCGGCGTGCGTTTCCTGTCCTGGCTCGCAGTTGGCCTGATCGCCTATGCCTTCCTGTTTGCCTATATCGCGATCGCGCTGGCACCCGCATCGTGGTGGGTCGGCGCCGCGAGGGACAGCGGCGTTCCAGATCTGCAGGCCGCATATGCCTATGTTTTCGGACAAGGATTGTGGACGATTGCCGGATCTATCACGGCATTCCTGATCGGGCAATTGATCGATGTGCGCATCTTCCATTCGATCCGTCAGCGCACTGGCGAACGCCATATCTGGATGCGTTCCACGGTATCGACGATCGCCTCGCAGTTCATCGACAGCTTTGTCGTGCTCTACATCGCCTTCGTGATCGGCCCGCAACACTGGAGCACGAACCTCTGGCTCGCCATCGGCACGGTCAACTACAGCTACAAGGTGCTTGCAGCCATCGCGCTGATCCCGTTGATCTACCTGCTGCGAATAGGCATCGAGGCCTGGCTCGGCAAGGATCTCGCCGAACAGATCAAACGTGAAGCGGCATTGGCCTGACTGTCACCGGCGATGCGAACGCACGGCACGGATCGAGGTCGAGTTCTTGCGCGTAAACACATAGACGGCCGCCGGCGGCACGTTGCGCCAGGCCACGCCGGCCCGAACCGAATGCAGGCCGAGTTCGACCAGCAGCTCGCGTGATACCGGGCTGGAAGGCCCGTAGGTGAACTGGATGAACCGGCCGTTGGCGCCGAGCACCGAGAATGCTGCGGCAAGTATGCTGCGCTGGGTGTTGCGTGACATCGACAACAAGCCAAGGCCACTGAGGATCGCATCGACACCATGTTCCTTGCCGAATGCCTCGCGATCGATGATCGCCTGAAGTTCGCGGGCGTCACCCCGGATGACCTTCACTTGGGGAAACTTGTCGCGCAGCAGGCGGTGCAGCTCGGCATTGAGCTCGACAACCAGCAGGTTCTCAGGCACGACCCCCCTTTCGAGCAGGGCGCGGGTGAATACGCCGGTTCCGCCACCGAGTTCGATCACGCGCCCGGGGTGCTCTGGCAACTGGTTGATCATCTCGCGCGCCAGGATCCGGCTGGATGGCGACAAGGCCGCGATAGCCAGCGGATTCTTCAGCCATTGGCGAAAGAAGGTCCAGTTACCCACCACGCGATCGGCTTTGGCCAAGCGATCCCGCATTGGCGGGTCAACTAGATTCATGCTCAATTCCGGATTGAAGCGACCACACGCCAGGTGCGGCTGCGAATGGCCGCAGCGTAACACCGGCCCGCGAAATCAACCAGAACGGCGTTTGGCCGGGGCTGATCCCGCTTCGACGCCAAACAGGCCGACGTGCAGGCGGCCGCGACAGGTCGGGTGGAAAGGAAAGCAAGCGGACTGCAAGAAGAAGACCCCGCGGATATCAGGGGAAATGTCCGCGGGGTCCAGGTGCCGATTGCACGTTATCCGTGCAGCCGGCCTTGCTCGGTCGATCGCTCAGTCGCGATCGTAATAGGCGGCACGGCGCGAGTAGCCGCGATCACGCTCGGCATAATCACGGGAGTCACGACGATGGCTGTCGCGATGGCGATCCCGACCACGGTAATCGTCGTAGTAGTAATTGTCGTAGTGGACAACGCGACGCGTCACTGGCCGGTAATGGCGATACGCGGGGTAGCTGTAATAGACCGCGCCGTAGCTTGGGTAGCTGTAATTGTCGTAGTAGGCCGGGTAATACGCCGGCGCATAGTAGCCGCCATAGCCGCTATAGCCGCCATAGCCGCCATAGCCGCTATAGAAACTGACGCTGCCATAGCCGCCACCGCAATGGCGACAATCCGAATAGCCAATGCTGTAACCGGGGCCCGAGAAACCAAGGCTGATGCCCCAGTTGTTGTGACCGCGGCCGTGGTGGCCATCACGGGCGAATGCACTCGGCGCAAACATCAATGCAGCAACCAGGGCAACAAGACCCGATACCAGTCGAATTCGACGGGAAGAAGATGTTTGAAGCATGACGGGCGTCCTCCTATGGAACGCCTGCATGCTGCGTTTCCCAGACTGAATCGCGACTGAAATGATTCTGAATGTTCAACGTGGTTGCAGTTCGTAACATTGATGGATACGTGAATTTCTCGTGAAGTCGAACGGAATGCTGGCGTTGCTGATATCGCTCACCTGGAACTGCTCGCCAATCGCCGCATCGAGCTTGAAGCGCCGATAGTTGTTCGAAAACACGATGCTGCCGCCAAAGGCGAGGCGCTCTGCACACAATGCCAGGAGTCGGACATGCTCTTTCTGCACATCGAAATCCTCGGCCCGCTTCGAGTTCGAGAAGGTCGGCGGATCGACGAAAATCAGGTCGTATTCGCCGCGATCGTGGGCAAGCCATTGCAGACAATCTGCCTGGATCAGTTGATGGGCGTTACCGCTGAATCCGTTCAAGGCAAGATTCTTCGCCGCCCAGTCCAGATAGGTGGCGGACAAATCGATACTGGTGGTCGTGCGTGCCCCGCCAGAAGCGGCGTACACACTGGCCGTCGCGGTGTAGCAGAAAAGGTTGAGGAAACGCGTGCCGCGAGCCGCCTCGCGCAACCGCGCGCGTACCGGGCGATGATCAAGGAACAAGCCGGTATCAAGGTAATCGTGCAGATTGACCCGAAATTTCAGGCCCCCTTCCTCGACGATGAGGAAACTCGAACGCTGATCCATGCGACCGTACTTGCCGCCACCCTTGGCCTTGTAGCGTGTTTTCACGGCGATGTGATCGCGCGGCAGCTCGAACGCCGCAGCGGCACCGCGCACGAGTTCGGCGAGACGCGCCGAGGCGACGTGTTCCGGGATGTCCCTGGGTGCCGCGTACTCCTGGATATGCAGCCAGCTTGAAGGCGGTGTGTGCGGACGAGATTCCTCACGCCCGCTGTA
Organism: uncultured Dokdonella sp.; assembly: GCA_964390215.1. Lineage (GTDB taxonomy): Bacteria > Pseudomonadota > Gammaproteobacteria > Xanthomonadales > Rhodanobacteraceae > Dokdonella. Next base: position 44,572 of record CAYMHF010000025.1, read on the forward strand.
GACATCGATTGCCGCCGAATACTCGGGAATATCGGCATCGTAGGCACGCCAGCAATGCACGCCTTCGCGATCGAGGCGCTTGCGCAGATGCTTGATGGTCTTGCGCAGACGGTTGGCAACGGCTTCGGCGCCGGGTGTCAGCGCTTGCTCTTGAGCAATCCGTGGTGCCGCATCGCCGCCGATCTCGAACAGCAGGAAGCGGCATTCGAGCGCACCGTTGTAGAGCACGTAGCGCTTGTGCGCACGCAGGCCGATGGCGCGACCAAGATCCTCATCCGAGGTGATCACGGCGAGACGCCAGCCATCAAACTGTTCCTTCGCCTTGTCGCCAATCGCGCGATAGGTCGGTGCCAGCGCACCCTGCTGGCCAATGCGCTCGCCATACGGCGGGTTGCAGATGAGCAGGCCTGCTCCGGCAGCATCGACGGGGCGATGCAGATGTTCGACGGACTGGCGCTCGAAGCGCGTGAAGCCGATCACGCCGGCCTGCTGCGCGTTGCGTTTGGCCTGGTTGAGGACATTCGGATCCTCATCAAAACCGAAGAACATCGATGGTAGGGCACGCAAGCCGCTGTCGGCGCGGGCATGGGCTTCGGCGAGCAGCGTTTCCCATGCCGCCGCATCGTGTCCACGCCAGCCGAGGAAACCGAAATAGCTTCTGCCGATGCCGGGAGCGACATCGGCTGCGATCAAGGCGGCCTCGATGACGAGCGTGCCGGATCCGCACATCGGATCGACGATCGCCCCGCCCGACTTGAAGATCGCCGGCCAGCCGGCTCGCAACAGCATTGCACAGGCGAGGTTTTCCTTGAGTGGCGCTTCGCCCTGGCCGACACGATAGCCACGCCGATGCAGCGGCATGCCGGAGAGATCGAGCGACAACAAGGCGCGATCCTTGCGCAACAGCAGGTTCAGCCGGATCGACGGCTGCTCAAGATCGACGCCGGGACGATGGCCATTGCGGTCGCGGAACTGGTCAACGACCGCATCCTTGACCTTCTGTGCGAGGTAACGCGTATGCCGCAAATGGCTCGCATTGCTGACCGCATCCACGGCCAGGGTGTCATCCTCGTTCAGATGCCCGGACCAGTCGATCGCCTGCACGCCGTCATACAGCGCATGCTCGTCGGCGGCGGCAAACTCGCTGAGCGGCATCAGCACCCGACTGGCCAGCCGCGACCACAGGCAGACACGATAGGCGTCGACCAGTTCGCCACTGAAATGCACGCCGGAAAGTGCTTCGTGCACCTCGCTTGCGCCGAGTTCAATCAGCTCATCGCGGAGCAGGTATTCGAGACCTTTCGGGCAAGTGGCGAAGAATGGCCGCATCAGACTTCCAGTGTGTGCAGGAGTTGGCGGAAGGCGTCGGCGCAATATTCGACATGCGCGCCCAGCCGATGGTCGTCATCGACCAGATGCAGGGTGTCGCCACGCCCGCGCGCGAATTCGATCACCGCGTTGACCGGACACAACTCATCGCGCCAGCCGTGTACGAGCACGCTCGGCACGGTCGCCGCCTTGAAATCGAATGCATAGCCTGCGATGCCGACCGGCAAGGCCATCAGGAACAAGGCCGCGCAGTCGCGCTGCGTCGAGGCGAAGCCCGAGATGAAGGCGCCCATGCTGGATCCGGCAAAGATCACCCGCCCCGCCGCAGGGGCCGCCGCGACCGCGCGGGCCGTACGAGCCTTGATTGCTTCGACATCGCGACTCGCATCGAGATCGCGATAGTCCGGACGGATGCTGGCCCAGCCGAATTCGTCGGCCGCCCTGGCAAGCGCGGTGACCTTGGTCGCATCCGGCCCGCTTTCCAGGCCATGGGAAAGAATGATGGTCCCTTTCATGAAGCGACTCCGTGAAAACGCGCGATGCTAACACTTGGGCCGCCATGCGCCCCGATCTTCGCGACCGGGACCCATGCATTCGCAGGTTGGCGGTGAGCGTGAGCAACCCCCAACAGCGGTGCGGCAATGAGGCAGCAACGAGCAACGAAGCGACATCGAAACGACCACGAAGGGACAACGAAGCGGCAACGCGGGACGCGCCATCGAAGCCCGCGCCGCCGTTCGGGCATTTCGTAGGAAGGGCCTTCAGGCCCGATGCTCTTCGTTCGGCATCAGGAGCAAATGCATCGCGGCTGAAGCCTGAGGTTTCCCCACAAATACGTCTTGATAATCATATAG